>CAYXUW010000075.1:0-11874 GCA_964468375.1 uncultured Pirellulales bacterium
GGGATTTACAATATACAACAGCAAGAAGATATTTCAACGGCACTATCGACGACGTGCGGGTTTACAACAGGGCTTTAACTGAAGAAGAGGTGGAATACCTCTACGAAAGCGGCTTGTAAAAAAAACTGAAGCAGATTTTGACTTTTTCGGGACGGCTGGGTATCTGGCCGTCCTTTTTTTATTTGGTAGGAGTAACGGTTCCTCATCGTGTTGTGCAGTGGTGTCGGAAGGCCGCGAGTGTTTTCGTATTGCGTCGTGTGTGATGCGTATTGCGTAAAATGATATAAGAGCAGGAGGCAGGACAAGCTGGTTTAGTGCCAGGAGGTTTGCTTAAGCCAGTCATCGGCGAGCAAAGCAAGGTCGGAGGTATCAATTAGGCCGTCACGATTGAAATCGCCGGGCTGTTCTGCGGCGGAGTTGAGCCAATCGGCTGCCTGATAAGCGAAATCAATCAGGTCAACAGTTCCGTCGTTGGTCAGGTCAGCGAGTATTGCCCAATCGTAAGGGGGCATAGAGGCCTCGGCAGTTCCGCCGAACGCGCCCATATTTATGCGCAGATTCTGGCCCCAAACGTTATTGGGATCAGGAGGTACAGAGACAGGTTCATTTGCCAAAGGCGAACCGGGATTACCCGCATCGATACATCGGCTGGTGACATCGTCATAATCCCATCGCCGGCGGGTGGTATCCCAATACCAGCCCTCGCTTTTCAAATGATAGTCGTTAGCATCTGCATCGACGAAGCAAGGGTCGATATTTATAATCCCGGGTCCAATTTCAAGAATGTCACCATCATTCAAGACCACACGTATTTGATCCGTATCACCATCAATGTCGCAATACGATATTTTAGACACGTTCATTATCTGAGGTACGCTTTGAATGTAAATCTGCGGTCCATCATCCTGCACGAAGTTATCCCAAAAGATGCTGTTGCTGATAACAGCGTTGCAATCAGAGGCATAAAATGCTCCACCTCTCCTTGCAGAGTTGCCCGCGAAGGTGCAATTTTTAATGGTAATAGCCGGATAGTGAGCGTATATCCCGCCCCCATTTGTCCAGTTCATATTTGCAACGGAATTTTTTATGAAAAGGCAGTTACGCACAATTGGCGAACAATGCGTATAGGAGAGAAGCCCTCCCCCGCCGGCATCATAATTACCAATGACTTTGTTGTATAAAAACAAGCAGTCTTCAATCAACGGGTAGCAATACCAATAGACGGATATTCCAGCTCCCATCTCTCCCTGATTCTGGCTGATAATACAACGTTCTATCGTAGGACTACTTTGATAACAGTAGATTCCTCCTCCATAACAATAGAAGTAGGAATCATCGTAGGCAGTGTTCATACTGATTATGCAGCGGGATATCAAGGGGCTGGTCCTATAACAATAAATACCACCGCCGTCATCGGCAGTAAAACCATTTATAATTTTAAGTCCGATTACGGCTGAATTAACGTCCCCGACTGTATCTATATAAAGTCCACGGTGTGGCTCATTAATTGTACCCTGGGCGTTTATTACCGTAGCGGCAACAACACAAGGGTCGTTGGGGTCGATGCTGCGCAATGTTATCGCCTTGCCTTTAAAATCGATGTCGCGATTACCATTACCTGTATAGGTACCCGGAGCAATAATGACAACTTCAGAGTTCGCCGCCATATCTATTGCCTTTTGTATGGTTGGATATTCCGATGGAACATGCAATATACCATCAGCATCGGTTGTGTGGAAGCTCCAGACATTCCCCTTCCATGTGTTTGTGTCGTTTATTTCATCAACGCGCCAGTAATAAGCTGTTTGATATGTGAGGCCGCAAGGGTCAAAGGTGTTTATGTCGAAAATGCCTTTGTACTCTGGAGAAGAAATATTAGCATCATTTATATCATTGTAATCAGTTCCTAAATACACATCATGCAACTCTATTCCCCAGCCTGGCAACCAGCTAAGGACGATATTGGGGTTTACTGCCGTTTCACCATCATAAGGATTTGGGGCATACGCTACAGGTCCGTGGCCTTGCCGATGCATCTGTCTTATTTCCTCTTCAGACAAGGCTCTATTGTAAATTCGGACATCGTCGATAGCTCCGTCAAACCAATCCACATCACCTTTCGTTTTTCCAATTCTCAGCGGCTCATTGTTAATAATGCCAAAAGACTGATTTTGAGGAGATGTTCCCGCGGGGAAGCCATTTATATAGAAATTGACACTGTCACCTTCTTTCAAAGTTACAGCAACATGCTGCCATACTTCTGCTGCGACAGAATGCGGTATTGATTCATATAGCACTTCGGTTCGGTCCGTTGATGTCTGGTGAGACAAGATTAAAGTATCTGAATATATCATAAACGCATAATTACCCGAAGCCCCCATTGACGCTGTACCGCTCGGCTGTTTGCCTACGACAGTGGATATACCACTGTTAGCATTCAGCCTGACCCAAGCAGTGATGGTCATCTGATTATCCATATCAAGAGAGTTATTATCAGGGACACTAACATAATCATCGGAGCCATCGAAATCCAGCGCACCGCTAATCTGGCCTGTTGTCCACGTTGCGCCATAAACAACGCCGTTATTATCGCCTGCTGAATCGTAAGCAGTGCTGCCGGTGCCTTCGTCAAACTTCCACCAGCTTACAAGATTAGGATCAGCAAATGCAGTTGGAACTGAAATTAGAAATGCTGTCGCAATAAAAATCAACTTTTTCACGTTAATTGCCTCCCTAAATTAGGTACAAGCCAAGATAAGTGATTTAAGCCGAAAGGTCAAGGATAAAATGGTTGGTGAGGGCAGAAAGAGTGTGAAAAAAGGTTGTGGGGGATTAGGGGATTAGGTAAAATTGGTGGGAGTGATAGCGGTATTAACTTCTTTTAAGGAGCTTAGTAAAGTGGATAAAAGGCGGGAAGCAGCGGCCGGAGGGATAGGGGGAATGCTAGGTGGAATCGCTGGGGGATTAACGCCGCAGACTATGTCATCGTTAGGTAACGTGGTTATCCGTTCGGCTATCGGAGCAGCGATAGGCGCGGTGACAGGGGTGATAGTTTGCCTAATTATATTATCGCTGTGGAGCAAATCAAAAGAAGAGTGAATTGTGGGGGATTGGGAAAAAAGATTAAAAATCAAGATGCAAAATGCAAAAAGGCGGAGCCGCTACACGGGGATTTTTTACTGCTTCCTGTTGTCTGTTAAAGTGATTACCGGCTTCGATGTCTTTGTTCGTGCATTTGCTTCGAGCGGGGCCGACCACGGGACGTTCTTTTTTTGGGTATTTCTCTGATTTGAAGATTTCCTGTTTTTGAATTTTTGAAAGAAGATTTCCCCTTTTTTTTCTGGTCGGCCAGCGACAAGGCGTGATTGCACACTTCTCTTATAACAGATCTGCGATGTTTCAGGCCCTGCTCCAGAACCTTCAGGGCCTTTTTCTTCATTCTTCCCTGCATACTTCTAAGGCCGTATACTGCTGCGATTTTTGCTGTTTTCGTCGAATCGTTATGCAGGGCCTCCTTCAAGATGTCTAAACCATCTTCCTGCTGCCAGGACAAGACGAAAGCAGCACGTCGAGCAGCCGAGATGTCATCCACGTATAACTTTTCTCTCAACTGCTCAAGAAGCTGAACAGACTCTTCGTTTTTTTCTCGGCCGGAAGGTTTTCTTTTCTTTAACTTCATAACATCGCCAATTATCTATATCGGCAGGCATATGGAAGCTTCTAAAATCCTTAATCTTTTGTTCAGCAAACGGGAGGGGGGTATCTTAATTATTTCCCCCAACCACCCCATTTTTACATTTTTACCTTTATACTCCTCCGAAAAGCCAGATTCCATTGACCACGCATACGTCGCCTCGTTATGTTAATTCAGCCCGCATCCTTGCGGTTGCCGCCCCCTCAAAATCACATATAAATAACAACCCAGAAATCGAATTGTCAAATAATTTATTTCAAGAAAATTAGATGCTTTTTATCTGTTTTTTTTCTCGAATATCTCTTTGGTATCGGCGATTTGCCGGAAATCGGCGAGCACCAAGAAAATTTTCGCTTACTGTGACATATGGTTGTCACCGGATTGTAAAAATATATGGTTCGGCCTGGCCTCACGCTTTAGGTTTACAAGTAAGGATGACGTGTTATTATCACCGAGGACGCAGGGAATTCCTCCTCCTTAAAAACCTGCGTCCTCTGAGTTTTTGTTATTTGGAAAAGAGCTGTTAAATATGGAGAAGATTTGCGGGAACTGCGAGCACTTCGCACAAAGAGATTTAGATGTAGGCAGATACTTGAGTGCGTGTCAGAAAGATACGGGCGAAGTCGTTTTTAAGTGGGCCAACGAAACCTGCCCCGATTTCAAACCGAGACAGGAGAGAGAAAGTCCCGCCGAGGTGGACAGCCGGGAAGATTAAAGATGAGAAACGGAAATACATTAAATCAACGATATCAAGTTTTTTTGAAAAGCACGCTTTTTCTTATCCATACTCCACCTCTCTGCTGCGCCTATTTAAGTGAACAGGCGCGGGTTCTATGCGCAAAAAATCAGGGAGCGAGAAAAGGCGATAGTTCGGCGAGTTAGCCGCCGGCACGGATGTCGGTGGCTAACCACTCGCCGGGGAAATCCAGCCGCGAGGGGGCAATTAACGCCGAAAACAGCGATTATAGCCCTGATTTTTGTGAAATTTCCGCAAAAATCCCCAGATTTTCCTTGCAAAATGTGTCACCACCGTATTACAATGAATATAGAAATGAATAGCGAAGGCCGGGCCAAAAGCCGTAATATTATATATTAGTCTTTGCCATCATAACTTAGTAAACATTTCATACTGACCCCGCCTTCCAAAAAGGCAGTTAATACTTAACAAAATCTGTTGCATATTTTGCGTCGGCTTATAGGAGAGAAAATGGAGTCTGCCGGGCAAAAAACTGCTTTCGCACCTTTAATTTGGAATGCGAACAAACCATTGGCTGCAGGTGCGCGCCTGCACCGTCATATATATTTCTCATAACTTTTGAAAGGGATGGAAAATGAAACATGCAATTATCACTACTCTGTTAGTACTTGCTGGCTCGGCCTTTTGGGCCGTCCCTTGCGCTGCGGAAATTATCATCGTCGACCAGCAGTGGCCTTACGATTTCAATAACATTCAGGCCGCTATCGACTATGCCGGCAACGGCGATTATATCTTCGTCTTTCCCGGAACTTACACCGGCCCCGGCAACCGCGACATCGACTTCCTCGGAAAAGCTGTCACCGTCCGAAGTCTCTTCCCCGACGACCCCTGCGTTGTAGCCGCCACTATCGTTGATTGCAATGGAACATATGATGAACCTCATCAAGGCTTCCTTTTTTATTCATACGAAGATGCCAATTCAATCCTTGATGGCCTCACCATAAAAAATGGCTACAACAGCTATGGCGGAGGCGGAATCATCTGTTATGGCAGTAGTAGGGCAGGTAATATAAGTCCAAGTATTTTAAACTGCATTATAACCGCAAATTCGGCTCAAAAAGGTGGCGGCATCCTCTGCGAAAATGGCAGCAGTCCTACGATTACCAACTGCATAATAAGCGATAATTCTTCCGTATACGCTGGCGGCGGAATTGCCTGTGAAAACAGCAGTCCCACTATTACAAGCTGCACAATAACCGCCAATACTTCTGCAGGCGGTTGGGGTAGCAGTGGTGGCGGTGTTTATTTCTATCTTGGGGGATACGGCGATGTTAACAGCACTTTCAAAATCACAGATTCCGTTATCAGTGGCAACTCAGCCGAATATGGCGGCGGAATTTGCTGTGGAGGACCTTACGATGGAAGCGGGGGTATGTTCGAAATCACCAATTGCGACATTGAACAAAACTCCGCCGCATCTGATGGTGCTGGACTCTATTGCGGGGGAGAAGGAACCCGCTATGGCCCCGGCGGCACATTCGTAATTACAGGTTGTAACGTCAACGATAATTCAGCAGGCACCTTCGGTGGCGCAGTTTACTGTGAGGAGGATAATATATTCACAATGACCGGCTGCACTATCACCGGTAACTCAGCTGATGAGGGCGGAGGCATCTACTGCAAAGACAGCAACGCTGTAGTCACCAATTGCACTATCACCGGCAACTCAACCACAGACTATCATGGTGGCGGCATTTGCTGCGCTGATTGCAACTCTGTAATTACCGATTGCACTATTAACGACAACATCGGTAGCGGTATCTACTCCTCTGGCGGGAACAACATCGCAACAATTACCGGCTGCACTATAAATGGTAATTCTAATCGCGGAATCTTTGGTGGCAGGTCAGGTTGGTCAAATAGCAGTATTTTCGACTGCATTATAAATGCCAATTCAGGCAGCGGTATTTCTAACTTTGACGGCTCTATACAAAACTGCACCATCACCGATAACTCGAGTGGAGATATCGGCAGTGGTGGTATCTCCGGCTGTGACGGCACCATACAAAACTGCACCATCACCGGAAACGGTCGGGGCGGCGGTGTCCGAAGTTGCTCAGGGCCGATTACAAACTGCACTATCTCTGATAACACCGCCTATGACTCAGGCGGCGGAATTAATTATTGCCTTGGCCCAATCACTAACTGCACTATCTCCGGAAACTCGGCAGGAGGTCGCGGAGGTGGGATTTACGATTGTGATGGCCCAATTACCGGCTGCACTATCTCGGAGAACTCAGCCGTATATGATGGCGGCGGGTTGTTCGATTGCTATGGCTCTATCACTGACTGCGCTATCTCCGGAAACTCAGCTGGTAATGAAGGTGGCGGGTTATTCGAATGCTATGGCTCTATCACTAATTGTTCCATCATCGGCAACTACGCCATAGAAGGTGGCGGTGTTGCTCACAGCAGAAGTGGCAGAATAACCAACTGCTCCCTCATAGGCAACTACGCCGAATTATATGGCGGTGCTGTCGCCTATTATGGCGGCCCTATCAAAAATACTACCATCGCCGACAACGCCGCAGGAGATAGTGGCGGTGCGATGTATCAATATGTTGGTGACATCACCAACTGCATCATCTGGAACAATGTGGCAGCCGATGGAATGGCAATCTCTCCTGATCCTTATTCTCCTAATCCTTATCTATCTTCTGTAAGCTTTACCAATCTCCAAGGTGGCTATGGCGATCCCATAACCCCTGCCTATGATGATACCCCTCCTGATTGGTGGGGTCCCGGCAATATCAACGTCGACCCCTGCTTCGTCGAGCCCGGCTTCTGGGCCGATATCAGCGACCCTAATATAATCCTTGAGCCGAACGACCCCAACGCCGTCTGGGTCCACGGCGACTATCACCTAAAAAGCGCCGGCTGGAGCTGGGACGCTGAACACGGGCGCTGGACTTATGACGATGTCACCAGCCGATGCATCGATGCCGGCAATCCCGGCTCACCTTTGGCGGATGAGCCGCTTTCTATTCCCGAAGACCCCAATAACATCTGGGGCCATAACCTCCGCATTAATATGGGCGCCTTCGGCGGGACCGCCGAGGCCTCTATGCCCCCTTACGACTGGGCGCTTTTATCTGACACAACCAACGATGGAATTTCTGATTTTAACGACCTTCAGATTCTCTCATCTTTATGGCTGAATTCTGATGAGCAGCTTTATGCCGATTTCAACCGTGATGAAGATATCGACTTTTTGGACTTCGCCCTCCTTGCCGACGACTGGCTGAAGCAAACCTCCTGGAACCAATAAATTTTGAAAGGGAAAAAACATCTCACCTGTCAAGGTGAGCTTAAATTTGCACGGAGCACTTGTGCGTGCGGGCCTTTTCAGCCAGACACCTCCTCCTCTCAAGGACTTGAAAAGGCCCATTTTTATAATCAAATTTTTTCTTCGGCGGAGGCGGATTTATCCGGCGGGCTCACTGTATCTACAGCGCAGGGAGTTCGCCAAGGTCAGGGTAAAGTCAGGACGGGCAGCGGCGGCCATTCCGGTCTGAATATCAGGGGAAAGGTCGCGATAATAAAAACAACGACGGCAACGACCAATGCAAAGAACGTTTGTTTTTCCCTTTTAGCGAGCGACACGAAAACGAGCGCAGAGGCGATAATCACCGATAGGGGAATCAGGGCTCTTATGAGAGTTTGCTCAGGGTCGATAATACCGGTAATTATCAGCGGGATATACAGAAAGGAGATGCAGAACGCGCCCCAAAGATAGCGACTTGTAAATCTTATATTGTCCAATTTGAGTATATTCATTCTGCACGCCTGCCTTAATGGCCCAATCAAGACCAATAGATGTTTCGTCAGTTTCAGCGGTTTACATAAAGATTTTTCTGCGGATTATTTTGAGGGAGGCGTAAAGGCCTGTGTGGTAGTGTAGCGGCTCGTCGGGGCAATAGGTTAAATGGTCCTAAATAAGTTGAAATATTATAGGGCGGTGTTATAATGTTCGAAAATAATCCCCGCCATTGGGGCGGGGCTTGGTAGAAGATGATGTTTTCGAGGTTTTGGGATGATTAAGGTTCTTATTACAGACAAGCTTGCACAGGAAGGAATTGATTTGCTCAATTCGAAGGACGGCGTTGAGGCCGTGGTTAAAACCGGCATAAGCGAGAACGAGCTGGCCAAGATAATCGGCGATTATGACGGCTTGATTATCCGAAGCGGGACGAAGGTTACCGCCAAAGTGCTGGAGAATCCGGGTAAGCTTAAAGGTATTGCGCGGGCGGGGGTCGGCGTGGATAATATCGACATTCCGGCGGCGACGCGAAAAGGTATCATCGTTATGAACACTCCGGGCGGTAATACTCTCAGTGCGGCTGAGCATACGATAGCATTGATGCTGGCGATGAGCAGAAATGTCGTTCCGGCGTGCAACAGCCTGAAGAGCGGCGCGTGGGACAGGAAAAAATATATGGGTAATCAGCTTAAAGGTAAGATTCTCGGTGTCATAGGGCTGGGCAGAATCGGTATGGCGGTGGCGAAGATGGCACAGGGTCTTAATATGCAGATTCTCGGCTATGACCCGCTTGCTACGCCGCCCGATGCAGAAAAGAGCGGCATTGAAGTAACCGACGACCTCGAAAAGATATTCAAAGAGGCGGATTATATCAGCGTTCATGTGCCGAGAAATGAGCAGACGCTGAATATGATTGGTGCGGAGCAGATTAAGATGATGAAGCCGACAGTGCGGCTGATTAACTGCGCGCGGGGCGGGATTATTAACGAAGATGCGGCTTACGACGCACTTACAGAAAAGCGTATAGCCGGTGCTGCATTCGATGTTTATCCGAAGGAGCCGCCCGAGAATACGCGGTTCACGGAGTTTGAAGATTGTCTTGTTACGCCGCATTTGGGCGCCAGCACGGAGGAGGCGCAAATCGAGGTTGCGGTTGAGGCGGCGGAGATTCTCGTCGAGGCGATTCAGGGCGGGGCGGTGAAGAACGCATTGAACGCGCCATCGGCCGCAGGGGCTATGCCGGCTATTGTAAATCAGTATGCGGAGCTCTCGCGGCGGATAGGGACGCTTGTTAGCACTATTGCTACGGGGAGAATTGAAAGTGTTGAGGTTCAGTATCGCGGGTCAATTGCTGAGATGGCGGTCGAGCCGGTTACTCTTTATTTTGTAATCGGTCTGCTGCAGCAGCATTTTGATATTCCGCTGAATATGGTTAACGTTACTGTGCTGGCGAAGGAACGCGGCATAAGCATTGATGAGACGAAGAACACGGAGGCGAAGGACGTGGCCTCGAGCTTCAGTGCTAAGGTGGTTACCGATAAGGTTACGCGGACTGTAACGGGGTCTGTTTTCGGACAGACGCTTATGCGAATCATTGAGCTCGACGGTTTTAATATAGAGATGACGCCGCAAGGGGCGGTTCTGGTTATCTTTAACGACGACAAGCCGGGCGTTATCGGCTCGGTGGGCACCGTCTGCGGCAAGCATAAAATCAATATATGCACGATGGGCGTCGGGCAGAAAGCAGAGGAGCAAAAGGCCGTTTTAGCGGTCAGTCTCGACAAAGAGCCCGATGCGAAAGCGGTTGAGGAGCTAAGTAAACTTGAGTTTGTAAATGAAATTTATGTGTGCAAGCTGGATTAATCCGTCTTTGGAGTTTTTGGTATGGCAGCAAGGAAGGGACACCCGGCGGGACAGTTGAGCTTTGCGTTCGAGCAGGAGCAGGCTGGTAAAGTTATGGCGAAGCTTAAAAGGGCCAAATCCAAAAAAACCAGAACCAAGAAAACGAAGGCAAAACCAGCAAAAAAGACAAAGCGAAAAGCCAAATCAAAAAGTTCGGCTGCCAAGAAAAAGAGCAGAAAGACAAGTAAGCGCAAAAAAGGAGCTGCCAAGAAAAGAGTCAAATCTTCGGGGAGGCGCGGCAAGGCGGTGGTTGCGGCTACGGCAGAGTCTATGGCCGCCCAACAGCGGAGCATAAGCATCAGCGAGTTCTTCGCCAAGAACAGGCACCTTCTCGGCTTCGATAATCCCCGCAAGGCGTTGTTGACTACGGTAAAGGAGGCGGTTGACAATTCGCTCGACGCCTGTGAGGAAGCGCACATCCTGCCGGATTTGCTAATCAGCATAAAGCCAGTTGCTGACACCTACGGTAAAGCTGATAGGTTTGTATTGGTCGTGCGTGATAACGGTCCGGGTATAGTAAAGCAGCAAATACCGAACATTTTCGCGCGGCTTCTTTACGGCAGCAAGTTTCACCGTTTGAAGATGAGCCGCGGTCAGCAGGGCATCGGCATATCAGCTGCGGGTATGTATGGATTGTTGACCACGGGCGAGCCGGTGCAGATTATTTCTCGGACAAACCGCAAGAAAAAGGCGCATCATTACCATGTTCAGATTAATACGGCAAAAAACAAGCCCGAAATTGTGCTCGATGAGGAATGTGATTTCGAGCTTCCCACCGGAACGAGTGTTACCATAACTCTCGAAGGGAAGTATCAAAGGGGGAAACAGTCGGTTGACGAATATATCGCTCAGACGGCTATGGCTAATCCTCACGCGTCTATTTATTACAATGCACCGGACGGGGAAGTTTATGAATACCCGAGACAAAGCAGGGAACTGCCGGCCGTTCCGAGGGAAATTAAGCCGCATCCATATGGTGTTGAGCTGGGGCTTTTGTTCAAGATGGCCCGCAATAGCTCTGCGAAGCGGGTGTCAGCTTTTTTGAAAGGTGAGTTTTCAAGGGTCAGTCCCCGGGTGGCGCAGCAGATTTGCACAAAGGCGAAGCTCCGCAGCGCCCGGCCTTCCAGACTTACGCTGAAGCAGGCAGAGGCGCTTCACACGGCGATAAATGAAACCAAGATTATGGCTCCGGCCACCGACTGCATCAGTCCTATCGGGGCGAAGCGGCTGGAAGAGGGGCTTCGGGCGGTGGTAAAGGCAGATTTTTATACGGCGACATCGCGCAGTCCTTCGGTTTATCGCGGCAATCCTTTTCTTGTCGAGGCGGCTTTGGCTTACGGGACAGGGGACTCTACGAAAAACAACGGTAACGGCGAGCCGGATAAAGAGCCGTTGATGCGGCTTACACGCATTGCTAATCGTGTGCCTTTGCTGTATCAGCAGTCGGCGTGTGCGATTTATAAATCGGTTCAGGACATTAACTGGCGGAATTATGCTTTGAGCCAGAGCAGAGGGTCGCTGCCGACGGGGCCGGTTTTGCTGACGGTGCATATAGCTTCGGTATGGGTGCCGTTTACCTCTGAAAGTAAGGAGGCAATTGCACATTATCCGGAAATAATTAAAGAGATACAGTTGGCTGTTCAGGATTGCGGCAGGAAACTGGGGATGTATCTGCGAAAGAAAAAACGCGTTCAGCAGGAACAGAACAAGCGGCGATATATCGTGACATATTTGCCCTATATTGGCGAGGCACTTCAGGAT
>CAYXUW010000076.1:0-11643 GCA_964468375.1 uncultured Pirellulales bacterium
TACTCACTTGACTTCCAGCGCGTTAGAATCAAATACAGAGAAATTGTTGAAAATTCGGATGACTTTATTACAAAAATAAACATCAGCAGGACCCAGGGGCCGAAACCAATCCTGATGGCAAGGACAAATGTGCTCAAGAGTCCAAGATAAATAATAGAAAAATAGTTCGCCCCGCAGTTAGCCAACACCGCTGAGGTGCCGTAACGGATGTATTGGTATAGCAGCAGTGCCGGTATTAAAAAAGCAGACAGGAATACTATGTAAGCTGCTAATGAGATTTTAAAAATTTGCGGCCAATAGCAGCTGGTAGCAAATAAAATCGAGGCAATTATTGCGAGAGGAGTGAAGATATTCAAATTTTTTGCCTTGGCAAGTTTTGCTAATTCTAACTGGGTGGGAATTGCCAGCAGGGCGATAAGAATACAAAGAACTGTCCCCTGAATTGGTTTATCATCGCATGCAGAAGCTGTGATGGTGCCGTCCATCCACCCGTCGAAGACGACTAAGCCGATAAAAATGACTGTCATCAATGTTCCAAAAAGCAGTCTGTGTTTTAGCATAGTTATTGGCGGTTAGTGTTAAATGCTCTTTGATTGCGGTTCGATGTCGCCGAAACGCCGCTTTCGCTTTGCATAAGCGAGTATTGCCTTTTCCAAATCCGATTTTTTGAAATCAGGCCAAAAAGTTTTTGTAACGTAGAATTCACTATACGAGATTTGCCAAAGCAGAAAGTTGCTGATTCTCATTTCGTTGGCTGTGCGTATCAAAAGGTCCGGGTCAGCCAGGCCTGCGGTGTATAAGTGCCGGCTTATACACTCTTCGTTGATCTCTTTGAGCTTGAGCTGTCCTTTTTTGTATTCCTGAGCAATTTTTCTGGCGGCATCTGTTATTTCGACTCTGCCGCCGTAATTTAACGCCAGAGCAAGTATCATACCTGTGTTAGGGGCGGTCAATTTCATAGTTTTTGTGAGAGCTTTTTTTACTGCAGCGGGCAGCTGCTTTGCCCTGCCGAGGTGAACGAGTTTGACGTTGTTTTTCATAAGCGTGGGGCGAATCTCAATAAGGTACTCAGCGTAGAGGTGCATCAGAGAATTGACTTCTGTTTTGGGTCTTTTCCAGTTTTCTATACTGAAGGAATACAGGGTCAGAGATTCGATACCGAAATCAACGCAATCTTGGGCTATTTTTTCGACGGTTTTCGCGCCTTCGCGATGCCCCTCAGCTCTTGGCAGATTTTTTTTCTGCGCCCATCGGCCATTACCATCCATAATTATGGCGATGTGGCGGGGTATCTGTTTGATTGTCAGGCCGAGGTGTTCAGCAGTTTTTTTTTGTTTTTCTTCAAAACTCTGCATCTGCTTTTTTGCCGAAGTCATCTGAATATCGTCTGGGTTCGCTTTGGTCCGACCCCGATGATTGTAATGGGTGCTTTGATTATTTCTTTGATAAGGCCGACGAAGTTTTTGGCGTTTGCGGGCAAATCGTTAAAATTTTTTGCTTCGGTTATATCTTGCTCCCAGCCGGGAACGGTTTCATAAACGGGACTTGCCTGAGCGAGCCGACTTATATTCGCAGGGAAGAAGGTGGTTTCTTTTCCGTTGATTTTATACGCTTTACAGATATTTATCTCTTTTAGGCCGGTGAGGGTGTCGAGATGCATCAGGGCAACCTCATCGATGGCGCCGATGGTTACGGCGTAGGAGACCACTACGGCATCGAGCCAGCCGCACCGGCGGGGTCTGCCGGTGGTGGTGCCGTATTCATTGCCTTTGTCGCGGATATATTGTCCGATATCGTTGTCTAGCTCCGTAGGGAATGGGCCTGCGCCGACTCTTGTTGTGTAGGCCTTGGCTACGCCGATGAATTTATCGACCATTTTGGCAGGCACGCCGGAGCCGGTCGGCATACCGAGCGAGCTCGAGTTCGAGCTGGTTACATACGGGAAAGTGCCGTGGTCGAGGTCTAACAGTGTTCCCTGCGCGCCTTCGAAAAGGATTGATTTTTTATCGGCAATCGATTCGTGCAGGAATTCGGTGGTATCGGTTATAAACGGGAGGAGCTTGCCGGCATAGGATTTGCACTTTTCGAAGATTTCATCAGCGTTTATCGGCTCGGCGTTATAAAGGGCTGCGAAGATTTTGTTTTTGTATTCGACAATGGTTCGCAGCTTTTCTTTGAGTGTTTCGAGATTCCCGAAATCGGACATACGGACGGCGTAGCTTCTGCCGACCTTGTCTGCGTAGCAGGGGCCGATGCCTCTGATTGTCGTGCCGATTTTGTTTTTGCCGAGTGATTCTTCGCGCAGCTGGTCTTCTTTTTTGTGATAATCCAGGACAACATGGGCATTTTCGCTTATAAAGAATCGCCCGGTTAGTATGATATTTTGCCGGTTAAGCGTGTCGATTTCCTCCAGAAGTGTGTCGGGGTCGACCACTACAGCATTAGCGATCACGCAGACGACGTTCGGCCGAATTGCGCCGCTGGGCAGCAGGTGCAAGGCGAATTTTTTATCGCCTATGACGACGGTGTGGCCGGCATTTGCGCCTCCGCTGTATCTGACTACGATATCGCTGTGCTCGGCGAGAATATCAATAACTTTACCTTTGCCTTCGTCGCCCCATTGCAGTCCGACAATACAGGAATTCATTTTCATCCTCTTCTCGAAAAATACGCTGCTAAAGCACACAAAAATAAACCGCAACAGCTTAGCAATATAATCCATTGCGGTTGACCTGTTAAATTTTAGATTTTATTTCACGGTTTTCAACTGATTTTTGCCACGAGTTTATCCAGAACAGCTCCCAGATTGTCGTAGTTTCTGTCGCTTAACTTTCGATTAACTTCTCTTCCGGTTTGATTTTTGTATGTTATAAGAAAAAGGCCCTTTGATTTGAAGCGGGTTTTGTCTATTTTTTGTATGGAACCCAGAGAGATTTTCTCTTTATCGTTAATGACGAGCTCGTTTTCATCGACTATAATTTTTCTGTTTTTGATTGCAAACAGATATGCGCCAAAAAGCACAGCGGCGCCGCCGAAGAAATAAGGCGCCTTCTGGTTAAAAGCAAGATACGGCTGGGAGGTGTTGTCCGGGTTGGTATGTTCTTTTATCCAGTCCTCGTTGAAGTAGCCGTCGTAGGCGCACCAGGCCGCAAGGCCGATGCAAAGGGCGATATAGATTTTGAGATTATTCTTTTTGAATTTGCTTATCGGTGCTTCGATAGCCATCTCAATATCCTTTCAGCAACTTATGTTAATCGTTTCTGCGCGATTACGTTAGTTAGAGGCTGGACAAAGTTCGGGACTATTTTTTCGGCCATCAGTTCTTCGGCCAGCCGACACTGGTCTTCGAAAGATTTCATAGCGTCGAATTTGCCGGTTCCCGGCGGATATTGACGGATTGTAAAAGAAAGACTTATCGCCTCGTCTGTGCCTTGTCTTTTTATGCCCGGCTCAAAAATGCTTGTTTTTGATTCCACGCTTATTCTGCCCTGTGTATTGCAGTCGTCGGAGAGGGCTACCACCATAGTAGGGGAGAATGCGATGGGTTTAGCCGCCGGCAAATCCAGAAGGCAGTTAAAAGCGGTTGAGCCGAACAGCGCTTCGGCGATGACCTCATCGTGGCTGCCTGCGTAGTCGAAATCCATAGCGAAAGTAACATCCAGTGAATCGATGTCGAGGTGGCTTATGCTGAGCATATAAGGGGCCAGTTCGATTACTAATCTGTCTTGGCTGTATGCGTCTTCAAGGTTCGAGGGATTGGCTACACCGGAACCGATATGGTCTGTCTTGAGAGCAATCCAGCGGTATTGACCGGTGCTGCGGCTTTCTTCTAAGTAGTAGTCATCGTTTTCACGGCGGGAGAAGCAGCCCATTGACGGAAACTGCTTTTGTATTCTCTCGAAGAAGGCCAGAATGGTATCGCGTTGCTTCGGCATATCCAACTTTGTGTTGATATACATATCGAGATAAAAATCGTCGCAGAGGCCGCTGTAGCTATTTGACATTTTCTGTTTCAATCTCCAAAGGACAAGATGTTGAACACGCCGTATTTTCGCACAGGCCCGAGCATTTGACAAGAAATAAAATGCGGCAATATTACAAATTAATGAGATGTTGTTCCGGTTATTTGGCTCGTTTTCGCATTTTACGCCGAATGGTCAACGGCCAGTTATAAAACAGGTAAAATACCCAGTGTTCCAGCAGTGCGCCGCGTTCACCGAAGACCGGAACGATATGCACGGCTTCCGTCGCCCAGTGGGCCGCCATAAACCGTGCAAGGGCCGGATAGTGATATGTCATCTGAATAGGAAAGGCGAGGTAACCGATGTATTTGATGAAGCTTAGAAACACCGCGATGTTGTAATCCTTGAAGCTGCGGTCGTAAATGGCGATTCCTACCGCATAGAGGCCTCTGGCGATTGAGCCGGGAGAGACCGGAATTACCTGGAACAGCACCAGTATCCCGCCCGCCCCGAGTTCGTCGCCGGTCCTCCGCCAGTATATCCAGGCGATGATGACCGAGACGATCTGCGTAAGCGGCAGCGTCAAAAGGTGCACAACTAAACTGATGAGGTATCGCTGAATGTATGGCTCGTGCAGTTGTGAGAGTATAGTGTCTGCATCCTGGTCGGCCAGGATATTCTTTTTTTTGCCCTCTTTGACCATATCCCGCAGCCATTCTTCGCGAAGATGGGCACTAAAGTAGAGTTTTATTGGCCGGACAAAAATATAGTGAAGCTTGTTTTTGAAGAAGTCCCAATCGGTCAAAAATCGGTGCAATCCTGCAGGTAAAATTGACAGCGGCAGATAGCATAGAAAACGCCGCAGCTGTTGCTGCAGTTTTATCGCTCGTTTTGGGCTGATTCTTCCCGCACGATGCCAGACGATGATTTTTTCGGTTACTCTTGCGCGGAATGCTTTTTTGAAGTACTCCCAGTTTGTCAACAGCGCTGCGTAGTGTTTGCGCCAGTCGGGTCGGCACCATGACCGCCGCAAAATTTTGCCCAAGAACGGTATCAATCCGATTACGAAAAACAGCAATGTCAGGATTTTGCTTTTTCGCAGCTTTTGTTCGTGTTCTTCGTCAATGAGATTGCGCACCTTCCAGCCGGTTATAGCGCTATCGAAAATAGTTGCCCACAAATATCGGCTGTAGAGCAGTCGAATATGATTGTGTGTGATATCGGGAATTGAGTTTCGGTAGACCTTTTCATCTTCTTTTAGTTTCTCCAGCATCTCGTGCATATTCGGGTCGTTGCCGAAGTGTGTTTTGATGAAAGTCTCCAGTTTGCTTACGTCGCCGCGGTCGAACTGCACAAGAGAACCCCGCATAATCCCCTTAATTATCAGCTTAAAGTCTCCGGGACTCATCGGCAAGAACGGCAGCAGAGCGAGTCCCGCTCTGAAATCGACCGCCACCAGTCCGGCAGATGGGTCATTCTCGGTTCCTTGCCTTTTCAGGCAGTTCGGCTGGCTCTTGCAGGTTGACCACTCGTATTGCCTGGCGAACTCATACGCCCCCATATCGTGCAGCAGTTTCACAAAATCGGTCATAAACTGCCGCTTTGCCCGGTATTCCGGTGAACCGAGTAACTCATAATCGACCGGCCGGCCCTTACGCCAGTCTCTTAGCACATCCAACCGGTCATCGACTTCCAGCCGCCAAGTGCGTCCGTCAACCCATTCCCTGAGTTCTCCGCAGCTGCCGAGCGTGTTGTCCACAAAAGTTGCGTAAATATCTACAACGGCATTTTTGTCGCCGAATTGAATCTTTGCGCCGCACCGGATAAATTTCTGCCAGAGGGCGCCTGCTCTGACCGACGCAGGATTTGCCTGAAGCTGAAACGGCCCCTGGAAACCAATCCAGTAAAGTATGTTACGAAACAGGCGGGAAAAATTAGAAGGGGGTATAAGAATCTTCATCGCGCAAACTTTGCCCGGCTTAAGCCCTTCTATCGGATTATCGCCGTCAATTGCCAGTATTTTTACTTTATAAACTTGTCCGGCGAATCCTCCACCGACGAATTTTTCTATCAGCAGCTTTACTTTTGCTGTCTTTTCCTGCTCGACGCCCGCTATGTCATAAGTGAGTTCATCACCCTCGTCGTATCTGGTTGTTCGCATCGGCCGATACAGCCGAGTTTCATGGAATCTGCTTTCGAGTTTTTTGCAAACTTCAACAGAATATTCTTTTGCCATTTTTACCTTCTAAATAATCGTTTGTTTGATAATCCACAGTCGTATGCAGATGTGCATTGCAATGGCCGCGAAGACGCCTGCCAGTAAATCGTCGGCAAGAATTCCCCATCCCCTGGGTAGCTTTTCGAGATTGCGGATTGGCCAGGGCTTGGCAATATCAAAAATCCTGAACAGCAAAAAACCAAGCCCGGCAATAATCCAGGTTTGCCCGGCGGAGAATTCGTTTGTAATCATAAAACCGACCGGCAAGAACGCAATTGCTTGGCCGGCGAATTCATCCGCAACGATTTCCCTGGGGTCGGTTTTGCCGGTTACCGTGATTAAATCTGGGGCGAATTTTATGCAAACGGCAGAGCCCGCCAGAGCCAGGACAGCCATTATCACCGCCGTTGACACAGCTGATGCGCCGAGGTGACACAACAGGCCGAAAATAATCGCCGGCGGCAGTGAGCCGTACGTCCCCGGAGCGCCGGGCAGCAGGCCGAGACCGAAACAGGTTAAAAGTAATCTCTTCATAATTATCTAAAGTTAGCTGAAGACTTAATTTAAGTCAAAGATTATCGACGAATTCCGGTCGGATTTTTTCCAGTTGTTTAAGGCAGAATCTGTCGGTCATACCCGCAATGTAATCGCATATAGTTCGCTGAAGACCTTCCCTGTAGATTAGCTGCTGAAAGTAAGCTGGTATCAGCTCTTGCCTGCGGCAAAACGTGTCAAAAAGCTGTCCGAGCCAGTTTTCAACTTTTCCCGTTGTCTGCATTATTGACTTATGCTGATATAAGTTTTGCAATAAGAATTTTTCCAGTGCAGCCAGATTAGTGTTATTTACAGATGAAAGTGTGGTTAAATTTTCGCTGTGGCGATATACGTCATCAACGGTTTTCAGATTTGCCTCGGCAATAGCTTTTTTGCTCACATCGATGCAGTCACTTACGAGAATATCTATAATTGTTTTGGCTGTCCTTGTTCTTTGAATTATCGGGTCGTCGATGGCCTTTGCGTTTACTCGGTTTTGCGCTTCTGTAAATATTTCGATATTTTTTAGCTGCTCATCGTGAATCAGGCCGGCTCGCATACCATCTTCGAGGTCGTGAGAGTTCACAGCGATTCGGTCGGCGATGTCTGCCACTTGTCCTTCGAGTGAGCAGTTTAATTCGGCAAAGGTTTCGTCCTTCGGATTATCATAGGGGCTCTGGTGTTTGGCTAATCCGAGCCGGGTTTCATACATAAGATTCAGGCCGGCAAAATTTGGGTATGGATGCTCGAGCAAATCGACGATTCGCAGTGACTGTCGGTTATGTTCGAATCCGCCAAACTCAGCCATTAAGCCGTTGAGGGCTTTTTCACCGGCGTGTCCGAAGGGCGGATGTCCCAAGTCGTGCGCCAGGCATATCGCCTCGGTGAGATTGACGTTTAGACCGAGTTCTTTGGCGATGGTTCTTCCTATCTGCGCAACTTCGATGCTGTGGGTAAGACGTGTGCGGTAATAATCATCTAAACCGGGGGTGAAGACCTGTGTTTTGCCCTCCAGCCGGCGAAATGCCGAGCAGTGGATTATGCGGTCCCGGTCACGCTCGAAGTCGCTGCGATAAGGGTGCGGTTTTTCTGCGAACGTCCGCCCCCGGCTGCGGGTTTCAGCGACTGCGTAACAGGTTAGTTCTTCGGACATATTTATAGAGCGGGAAGGTTATGTTCTTTGCTTATCTGCTTTAGTTGTTTGAGAAGCTCGGCCAAACTTTGACTGACGACATTGGTGTCACTGCATACGTTCATAAAATTCGTATCTCCCTCCCAGCGGGGAACTATATGGATGTGGAAGTGGGCGGGCAGTCCGGCGCCGCCGCATCGGCCGAAATTCATCCCGACGTTGAAACCGTGCGGTTTTATCGCCAACAGAAGAGCTTTTTGTGCTTCCCTGACCAGCTTGGTCAGTTCCAGCAATTCTTCATCACTTGCCTGCTCGAGGTCAGGGATATGACGGATTGGCGCTATCAGTAAATGGCCGTTGTTGTAAGGAAAACGGTTTAGTACCACGATGCTTTTTTCCGAGCGCCATAACACGAGGTTTTTGTCGTCGTCCTGCGGAGTTGCCAAATCACGGCAGATAAAGCAATCGTCGCTTTTGCTAAGGCCCTGGATATATTCGACCCGCCACGGCGCCCATAGATTTTTATTTTCCAATTTTCAGTTACCTCTGTTTGGTGATTGATTAAGCGATTACCACTCGTCAGCTATTCGAGAAGCTCCATTTTTAATTTTTGTTTTATAGTTATCAGAGGACTTGTGCCTAGCCCCATTGGAAAGGAAGCCCTTACTTTTACCTTGTATTGCTGATTATACTTTTCTATTCGTCCTGCATCTATATTGAATAGTTCCTCGCCCTTGCCCTTTAACTCCAGGAACTTATATCCTCTCAGGAAACCGAACGTGCCGCTCATTTGGAAGCTGCCGGAATAAGGCATCGGCCAGCTCTTGGGGGTTTCGTCGGCAAGTGAGTAAGAGCTTTTTATCACGGCGAGCTGTCCTTTTTCAGTCTGGCGGATTTCATCGAGCGTGTAAGTAACTTCTCGTGCTTTTTTTGTTATCATCGGGGTTGGTATGGACAGTTTGGATTTCCAGCTTTGGCCTGGGTGGACGCCTTCTATGGCTTTTTCTATACTGGAAACCGAGTCCCACAGAAACCATTGAGTGGCGGTAAAATCGCCTATCATATCAGGTTCTTTAATTCTTCCTTTTTGTTTTCCTTTCCGGAAAGCTTCTCGCCCGGTTTCTTTTATTAGTTTCTCTAATTGTGAATAATCATCAATTTTACCTGTTGGCTCGACGGTAAACGTGAAACTTTTTCCCCTGAGACTTCCTACGGCGTCTTTTTTTGGTCCGCGTCCGCCGGTGTGCCTGGCTTTTACCGATTCGCAGGTTGCCTTGATGGTTGTAAGGCCGTAAGGGTTTACTTCGATGGGCGTA
Organism: uncultured Pirellulales bacterium; assembly: GCA_964468375.1. Taxonomy (GTDB): domain Bacteria; phylum Planctomycetota; class Phycisphaerae; order Sedimentisphaerales; family Anaerobacaceae; genus CAYXUW01. The sequence goes on from CAYXUW010000076.1 coordinate 9,163, forward strand.
TAGGTAACGACCATATTCACTGATTCGGTATATTTGTCGATGCGGTCTTTACCTCTTCTTTTGGTATTGCTTTTGGTCGGGTCCCAATTAACCTCAATATCTCTGCTAGAGACGAACCTGTACTTTAGAGGTTGTCCCTCCTGAAAGTCTACAGTTAGCAAGTTTTTTTCTCCGGGCCGGATTGCGACGGTCGCTTCGGCGGGACGGGTTAACAATTCTTTTTTCTCGGCTCTCGGCTCGCATCCGGAGAAAATAATAAGGAATATTGTTAAGACGGTTAATGTGGTTCTCAATTTTACTCCTTTCTGTTTACCAGTTACCGTTTTTTTTATTCCCTGACTAATCAACTTCCTCGATTTGGTAGAAGCGGGTTTCGGTCATTGTAAGCACGGCAGGGCCTTCGTCCGTTTCTTCTCCAGCCGCTGGGAAGGCAATGGTCCATTCCTGCTGCAGTTTTTCGAGATACTTATCAACCTTGCCGGTAGTCGAATCAAATTCCAACTCGCCGGTATATGTTCTTATAATATCGGAGTTTTTTAACAGGTCTGCAGTTTGTTCTGTTTCTGATGCGGGAATGGCGTCCATTTTTGCGAAGGCAACCCGATGGTTTTTTCGAGTTTTGATTTTATTTAGCGTATAGATTTTTTCATAGGACTCCGAGCCCATCATACCAAAATTGAAACTCTTTACATTGCTCCAGCTCTCACCTGTGTGCAATTGGTTTTTCTCGGTATCCGGCAGAGCCAGAGTTCCGTGCCGCAGCTTTATTGCCTCGGGCTGGAGCAATCTCAAAGCTTGGACGGGTACTACAGAGCCCTTTCTGGCTGCGGTTTCCGCGTCTCTTACATCTATAATCTTTGTGACTTCTCCTTTGGGTGAGAGTTTTATGGTATAGCTGTGTCCGACTAACATTGCCAGCGGGTGGTTCGGGTCTTTGGGGTTGGAACTGTCAAGGTTAAAAGTGCGTCTGTTTTTCGCTTTGGAGGCGTATTTTACCTCTTTGATTACAATTTTGGCGGTGGCATCGCCGTTATCGTCGACGCTTTCTATTTGTTGCGTGAAGGTCATTTCGATTCTGTGATGGTTGAGCCCGCCTTTGAAAGCGGAGTCGTCCGGCACGGGTCCTTCCCATTTAATACGCCGTTCTCTGTCGGTTATTGTTGTGTAGGTCGTCGAGTCTCCGGGGCTGAACTTCAGTGCTAAGGTTGCTGTAGATTCCGTTATTTGAGCCGCTTCGGGGGCACAACCTGCTGCCAGAATAAGTGAGCAAACCACCGTAATCGCCGGCCAGCGGGAAATTTTGACTCGTCTCATCATTGGTCTCCTTAGATATTTTCGGTTTTTTTCGCAGATTGGGACCTCAAAAACTATGGCCCGTTTAGACTGTAATTATATATTTTGTCCCGTTAAAGACAACTGATTTTTCTTTATATGCCGCTAATTAATGGTTAGAATTAAGCTTTTGAACTTTCAGATAATTTAAGAGCTATTTTGGGAGAAATCGGATTATGAGAAGCGACACGGCAAAGAAAGGTTTCCAGAGGGCTCCTCACAGGGGCTTGCTCCACGCCTGCGGCCTTAGCGATGAGGATATAAGCAAGCCGTTCATCGGCATCGCCAACAGCTTTTGCGAGATAGTGCCGGGACACGTTCATCTGAATAAAGTGGCTCAGACCGTCAAGCAGGCCGTCCGGGAAGCAGGCGGGACGCCTTTTGAGTTTAATACCATAGCGGTCTGTGACGGAATTGCTATGGGGCATACGGGGATGAAATATTCGCTGGCTTCACGGGAGATAATCGCCGATTCGGTCGAGACTATGGCTCGCGCGCATTGTTTCGATGGTTTGGTTTGTATTCCGAATTGTGACAAAATTATCCCTGGAATGCTAATGGCGGCGGTTCGACTGAATATACCGACGATTTTCGTATCCGGCGGGCCTATGGCGGCCGGCAGAACAAAAGACGGACAACCCATCGACCTTATCAGCATATTCGAGGGCGTCGCCGAATTCAATGCCGGCAAAATCACAGAAGAGCAGTTAAGGCAGCTCGAATGCACCGCCTGTCCGGGACAGGGGAGCTGTTCGGGAATGTTCACCGCCAATTCTATGAATTGTCTTTGCGAGGCCGTCGGAATGGCACTGCCAGGCAACGGAACCGTCTTAGCAGTTAATCCGAAGCGGGATGAGCTTTATAAAGCGGCGGGCAGACAGATTCTTACGCTCATCGAGAAAGACATCAAGCCATTGGATATAATCAATGAGAAATCAATGGATAATGCCTATGCTCTGGATATGGCGATGGGCGGCTCGACCAATACCGTTTTGCATGGTATGGCCGTTGCCAGTGAGGCCGGCATCGAGTACGACCTTGAGCGTATCAATGCTATTTCAGCTAAGTGCCCGAATATTTGCAAAGTATCTCCTTCGAGCAAGTTTCATGTGGAAGACGTTGACGCTGCCGGCGGCATAAGCGCGATAC
>CAYXUW010000077.1:0-3671 GCA_964468375.1 uncultured Pirellulales bacterium
GATTATCATAGACAGGCAGGGGGGGCGAACCCGTTACCAGAGAAACTTGCAGAAAATGTTTCCAGATATGGAACTGAGAATCCTTCAGGAAAATCCGAAAACCAGCAGCTATGAGCTGACAGCAGGCGGCAGACAGATGCGTCTCCATTTCGTAGTTGGCGCGGATGAGCGTTTCTTTCCCGTTTCACTGGCATCGATGGTAAGCAAATATATCAGAGAACTTCTGGTGGATAATATAAACCGCTATTTCACAAGTTTTTATTCGGACCTTAAACCGACCGCCGGTTACTGGAAAGACGGCCTGCGTTTCATCGAAGACCTCAAAAAAAACATCCCTCATGCTCCGTTCGACAGCGATCTTCTCATCAGGTGCCGATAAATAATCGTGTTAGCCGTCTCCAGACTAGATAGAAAGCTGGAACCGGCAATAGAAACCCAGATATTTTAAAACGCTCTATATCAGCTCAGAAAATCAAGTTTTTTCTGAAGGCACCATCCCGATATGCCGACAATTTACGATGTATGGTTTTAAATTTAAGGTAAATAAGCTCAAAATCAGAAGAGGAAAACAGGGTGTTAGACACAAAACCAAAACTAAAGCGAGTATTGCTCGTCGAAGATGACAGCGTTGATGCTATGACAGTCAAAAGAGCAATGGAAGAACTGAGAGTTAGAAACGAATTGGTTCATTTCACCACTGCCGAAAAAGCATTGGAACATCTAGAAAACGAGAGCGAGAAGTCGGTATGTGTGATTCTGCTCGATTTGAATCTGCCAGGGATGAACGGTATCGATTTTCTAAAAACGGTAAAATCAAATGACTCATTAAAAAATATTCCCGTTGTGATGCTGGCCGCATCACGGGAGGAAAAGAATATCGTTGAAACATTTAATCTCGGCGTAGCCGGATATATATTCAAACCTGTTGACAGCAAGAAACTCGAAGAATTCGAGCCGATTAAGCTGTATCTTACAGTATGGGGATGAACGGGCGGCGAAAAGAGCGGCTTGTTCTGAATCAACTAATTATTTCTCGGCGGATTGAATATTTACTCACCGACCCGCAAAACAGCAGCTGCACGAAGTTTGGAATGCTTTATTCTAATGAGAACCTCATTTGCCTGAGCCAGCGGAAATTCTTCAACAGTAGGGGTAATCGGAATTTCAGCAGCTAAAGGCAGAAATTCTTCAGCATCTCGCCGAGTAACGTTGGCAACGCTTTTTATTTCCCTCTCGAGCCAGAGATGTTTCACATAATCCAGCTCCGGCACCATCGTTTCTTTACGAATCGCGTTTATAACTAATCGCCCGCCTCTATTAAGAACACCCAAAGCATCACGAACACATTCGCCAGCCGGTGTAAAATCCATTACCTTATCCGGCTGGGCAGGGGGGTGGTCTCCGGACCGCCCTGTCCAAGCCGCCCCCAGATTCTTCGCCAGTTTCGCATGCTCTGCCGTCTTGGTGAAAACAAAGACTTTACTGTTCGGAAATTTGTGCTTTATTACCTGGATTACGATATGGGCGCATGCCCCGAAGCCGAACAAACCGATTGTTTGCCCGTTGCTGATTTCAGCTAATCTAAGGGTGCGGTAGCCGATTACACCTGCACACAAAAGCGGTGCCGCCTGCACATCGGTGAACTGCTCGGGTATTTTGTAAGCACAGTCTTCTCCGATGACCATATATTCTGCATAGCCGCCGTCGGCATCTTTACCCGTCCACTTGGCGTCTCTGCAGAGGTTTTCCTGCCCCTTGCTGCAAAAATCACACTTGCCGCAGGATTGGTACAACCATGTAATTCCCACACGCTCGCCCCCGCTGAATTTGCTCACTGCTTTTCCGGTATCTGCGACGGTGCCGACCACTTGATGGCCGGGAACTATCGGGAATTTACCCGGTATTAACCTGCCCTCAACCTCATCCAAATCCGTATGGCAGGCGCCGCAAACTGAAACCTTAACCAAAATTTGATTGTCACCCGGTTTGGGTATCGGCAAATCAGCCCGCTCTAAAGGCATCCCTTCCACCGGCGATGTTTTGTTTAATACGATAGCTCTCATTGTGGAATTTCCTGTTTTAGCTGGTTCGCAAAAACCTCGTAACTGTCTCGCCCGAACAGACAAAAGACAACCTTTTCTAGGCCGGTTCGACCCTTAAGATAATCAATGATTGTCCGCAGCATTATCTTTGCGCACCTTTCGATGGGAAAACCGAAAATTCCTGTGCTTATCGCCGGAAAAGAGATGCTTTTTATATTGTTCTCATCGGCGAGTTTCAGTGAATTCAGCGTTGCGTTTTTTAGCTTCTCGTCTTCGTTTCCTTCGCCCATTTTTGGTCCGATGGCATGAATTACATACTTCGCCTTCAAGTCCCCCGCGGTGGTTTTAACAGCTCCGCCTACGAACGTCCCGCCTGTTTTATTACATTCCTCCTGAATCTTAGGGCCGCCTTTTCTTCTGATTGCTCCGGCTACACCGCCGCCCAGAATCAGCCGCGCATTAGCTGCGTTGACAATTGCCTCTGTTTGCGTCTCCGTAATATCACCTTCCAGAAGCTCCAGAACGCAATTTTCGATAGTTGCTCTCATATCCGGAGGCCACGATAACTAAAAACCGCCACTTAGGCAACGTAAAATACCTCCTTGGCAAATAATGGCCACTCAGAGACCACTGGTGAATATAAGGCAGGATATCACGGCCGTAATTAAAAAATCTGCGGGTATTCAAACAGATGGCGAAAACATACCAGCCGGTTTTCGGATTTGCTAAGAGGATGCGTGTGTGGGCTTGTCGCTTTTTTTGATTTGTTCTATAGCCGCTAACGCAGAGTTCTTATCAGGGGCAAATTCGAAAACAGCATCAAGCCCGGCTACGGTAAATATACCTTTGGTCGGAACGGAAACGTTATAGAAAATAAGCTGACATCCCTGCTCACGCAGCAAGTCACGCATTGCCAAGAGATTGCTGATATTTGAAGAGGTTACTACCTCGACTTTGGAAAAATCAATTACAATGTCGCAAGCACCTTTGGAATGGATAAGCTCATTGAGATTTTTGAGTTCATTCCCGATATATAGGTCTTTTGATGGCAAATCAACAAGCAAAACATTCCCCGGTAAATTCTGAACGCCCATCTCAGTTCTCCCATTTAACTTAAATTGGTTTTGCACACTTCAGATGCTATATCGGAATAAGCTCTTGCCGAATTAAGTAAAAAGCAGCAAATTTATCGTCATAATTCGGCTAAATGCTAAAAACAGACGCAAAAACTTTGAAGGCAAAAAAACCCCCACCCCCAGAAAGATGAACCGCGTTTAGCATTTATCGGGCTTCTGAAGCCGACCGGCACCATCCTCAAAAAGAGCATAATCAGTCGAAAATCTCGACTGCTGCTCCTTCTGAGGATGGAAACCGTTCTGTAAACCCTACGCTACTGCTCTTCTCCTGTTAAACAGGAAAAGAATAATACCTAGGGCAATCAGGCCGACGAGACCGTTGTTGCCTAAGGTGTTAAGCAGGGCGGTGAGATTGGTAACAATACTTCCGAAGAAGGGAACTTCGGTGCCGACAAGGATTTCAATGGCAATCCCAAGCGCAATCAGCAATAAAGCTATTTCGGTAATCTCACCAAGCCATTTTTTCATCTCTTCCAGAAAACGCATCATTAAT
>CAYXUW010000077.1:3681-6064 GCA_964468375.1 uncultured Pirellulales bacterium
GGATAATACCCAGGGCAATCAAGCCGACAAGCCCATTATCGCCAAGGGTCCTAAGTAATACGGTGAGATTGGTAACGATACTGTTTCCAAAGAAAGCGCCTTTATCGCCGAAGATAATCTCGACCGCAATTCCGAGGGCAATCAGCAGTAAAGCGATTTCAGTAATCTCACCAAGCCATTTTCTCAATTCTTCCAGTATTCGCATTCTTCATTCTCCTAATTGAGTATTAAAATAAAGAAATTATTGGACATCTTGACTCTTTTTCGGCGTATGTTTTGACATTACTTTAGTATTTATAACTAAAATGCTCGGAATTGTTTTTCGCGCAAAAACACCGTCCAACTAATTCTAACCTGCTGAATTACCGCAAAACACGTTTTTCAGCATTGATATGGCCGCTACTCAGCGGCAATGTTATCAAGTATCCCCCGGCCCAAACCTTGTTAAAATAGGATATTTAGCTTGACTAGGACCGTTAAAATAGGGTATAATACAAATATGTTCCGAGGTATCCTTACCTTTGTCTTAAGGATGGGACTAATCACTTCGCTTTGGGCATTTATATGGCACATTGTAGAGCCCAGAACCCAGCTTATGCGGATATTAAGAGCAGCGTTAATACTTCTCTGCCTCTTAGCCGTCCTAGCGGTATTAAGGTCCACATGACCATAAATGATCCGTTCTCTGCCGTAGTATTTTAGGACGTTCGATTTTTTGTCATCTCTTGCCACCGCCTGCTAAAATATTCAGCGGCTAAAACCCCAAAAATTCCAACCTGCTTTTTTGTCTCCGCCGTAATATTTCATATACTTTAAATGGGGAATAAACAGAGCGCGAACATTTAGACCCTAAATAACTTTGAAATAAGAAGACTTTACTCCTCTTCTTCTGATGGGAGACGGGTTGGCCAACCAAGACAAAATTCAAATGGGGGGGCACCGTCTCCTTTTTTTTTATTTTGACCTTGTCTCTAAAACTGTCCTGAATTAAACGAGAGTGAATATTTCTTAAACGTTTTTGCATGCTTCTCAATTACCTTTTGCGTCTCTGGTTGCAAAAACCTACCCCATTTTAGCCTCGTAGCTTCACAAATATGCGTTTCTGACAACCTTAATTTGGAAAATTTATGTTGTAATATCTGCATAATTTTGTAATATTTCGTTTTTTGCTATATGTTACTCTATTTTTTGAAAGGGTTGTATAGATGCCAGCTAAAGTAGATAAAGAAAAGTGTACAGGTTGCGAATCATGCGTTTCAGAATGCCCAAGTGATGCTATAAAAATGATTAACAGCAAGGCAGTAGTTGATGCCGATGCCTGTGTCGATTGCGGCGTTTGTGTTGATACCTGCCCTGTTGAAGCAATCAGCATGGAATAGATTTGAGTGGCCCCATCGTCTAGGCAGGTCTAGGACACCGGGTTTTCAACCCGGCAACAGGGGTTCGAATCCCCTTGGGGCTATTGCATATAGACAAGTTATTAAACCTTCATGCCGGATACAACCGTATCAAACACCATCGTGCCGTCAACGACCCCCTGAATATTGGCTGTGTATTTTCTTCCCTTAAACCTTGTGAGATGGCCGAGCAGATACAATCTGTCTCCCGGCTTGACTATGGAACGGAACTTCGCTGAATCTATGCCCGCAAACCCGATGAAGGCATCCACCCCATAAATCTTTCTTACAAAAAAGCTCAAGAGCTGAGCTGCCGACTCTACCATTATCACTCCCGGCATTAGGGGGCGACCCGGAATATGGCCGCGAACCCAGAATTCGTTCTCCGTCACATCCTTATAACCCAAAATCAAATATTTTTCCTTGTCATACCAAAGAACGCCGTCGAGGTGCTGCATTTCATATCTTTGGGGGTTCACTTCGCCAATCGCCTCTTTGTCGAAGATTGGCTTTGCTGCAAGGTCCATTTGAGTCAAATCAAACAGTAATGTCGGCGGCATAATTAACCCCGATACAGAGACACTCTGCGCATTAGAAACACTATATTCATCCAGATGCGGCAAAACGGCTCCGTTACCGCAGCTGAGGCGAAATATGGATTGTGTTCAGCTTTTCAGGATATTTTTACTCAGACGACCTAATCTCAAGAATGCGATTGCGGACGAGCTGAGCCGCTTGTTTCACCTTCTGCATTTGCTTGCGAACGCGGGTGCCGGCTGCTTTATTTCCACCTTCTGATTATCCGGGATCGAATGCCACAATTGTAGCTCCAGTGGGGTAAAATCATGTGCAATCATATCCGGCAGAGCAAGAATGCGTAGATCCGGGTGGAGCATAGAGTTTCCCGATTTTACAATACGTATTGCCTGCATAAGGGCACCGGCATAATCGAGGTAATTGTTTGCTTCAAGCTCTTTTTCATAAAG
>CAYXUW010000077.1:6074-11515 GCA_964468375.1 uncultured Pirellulales bacterium
GTTTCCGCCCTCGGCTTTGCTGATATCGACTTCCGTTTCTGCTACCAGTGCTTTAAGGTCTTCATATTCTTGCATAAAAATGCACCTCCACTTTGTGGGTTAAAAATTGCTATTTTTAGCTTAAAATCGCTAAAAACTTAACTGCCTGTATTTGATTTGTCAAAGAAAAATGCCTTTTTTTGCAAAAAAAACAAATATTTTTTTACCCTCAAGATGCCAGTTTTTTTGTCATTTCAGCGATTCTCCGGCCGCGGCGATGGCATTGTTTCTTAACTCTATTGTCCGGCTTGCCGATTGATACCGGCCCGTAGTGGTCGCCTTGCGGGTCACCCTGAATAACCATACCAGCTATGAGCATCGCCTCTATTATGCCCATAATCGTGGTTTCGTTGCCTCCGCCGATATTGGCCGCGCTGCTGAACGCCGCCCCCACCTTACCGTCCAGCTGACCATGGAAACTGACCGCCTCGTCGAAAAGCTGTTTTATCTGCCCCGCCATATGGCCGTAATATGTGGGTGAGCCGACGGCTATCGCATCATATCCGAGCAAATCTTCCGCTTTAACTTTATTGACGGCTCTACAGTCGGTTTTCAGGCCTGCCTCATTCATCGCCTCCGCTATAATCTCAGCCATCTCTTTCGTGTTGCCGCTTCTCGAATAATAAATAACTATTCCCTTGGCCATCTTAAACTCCTTTCTTATTCGCTCCCTGCCTTTATACTATTTTTGTTTCTCCTTTAATGGAATTATTTCCAAACCAAAACCATCAGGAACTTCAAACTCAAAGACTTTGTTATTCATCTTTTTATTTACCTGCGGCTTGAGAAATTCTATCGCGTAAATATCCTCTTCGGTGGTAACGGCAACAATTCTGGCCGGCAGATACAGTTTACTGTCAATTAACAAGTCAATGTAGGTGTAATCATCCTTATAAATCGAATCCGGCTTAACTTCCAAATGTAACAAGATAAAACTCCCTCCCATATGTGCTGGTGTACGTTCTCGTCTGATTTCAAACTCCTTTTTAAGGTCTTCTACCTTGCCAAAGCCAATTATAGGAAAGTTCTGGCTGACTAATTCAAAGGCATCAACCGGTTTGTTCGGTTCAGCTTTTTGATAACGTTTGACTTCTTTAATCTGATAATCGATATGCGTAAGCCAGACGCCGTCGAAGATATACTGCTCGATATATTTCTGCTCCTCCCCCTCGTCCTGTTTAAGGGTTTGGAAATTCATTCTCAGTGCCGATTTCCCGTCCGATCTTCGATAATACAGAACGCCTTTTCTAAGTGTCTCAGACTCCAACAACGGCTGAATAAACCGATATTCAACCTGACATTCATAAGATTTCAGCTCGGCGGTCCGCTGTTTTAATTTTTCCAGAACTATTTTTACAAAATCAACCTCGGCACGTTTCGCTTCAGAACCGGCTGAACTTGCCGCACACCCCATTGCCAAGTGAGCGATCATTATTGCTAACAGCAAAGGAAGAACCATTATCTTTTCATTCACCGGGCAGGCCTTTCAGTTTTATTCTCAATAATTTGCAGTATCTGGTCTATTGTTTCAATACAAAAATCCGCGTGTTCGGCAAATTCATCGGCTCGCTTGCTATTAGCCAGTAGCACCGCAACGGCACCTGCGGTTTCGGCACAAAGCAAATCAAAAAGATAATCCCCCACCATCAAGGTTTCTTCCGGCTTTACGCCGAACTTTCTGCATATCTGCAATACGCCAAATGCATCCGGCTTAACCGGGCCATCGTTCCTGTCAACAATAGCGTCAAATTGTAGGCCATGTTTCTTGGCTATAGCGAGGGCGTTGAACCGCTTATTACGCGTTAATATCCCAATATTAATGCCCGCCTTGCGAAGTTTTTGCAGGGTTTCCTTAGCACCGTCGTTAAGCTTGGATTCTACCACCGCCTTTTGCTCGTGGTAGTGCAGTATCTTTTCCGCATTTTCGCGCTGCTGCGGCGACATATTCTTCATCGTTTCCAAAATTGGCCCGGAGTTTTTAGCCAGCCCCATTTCTTCGCGAATGGCATCGAAATCGAAAAACGGCTGGGTTATTGTCCCGTCCAAGTCGAATATTACGGCTTTAATAGACATATTTTTTATATCTTTAAGTGTAGTTTGTATGTCCCGCTCCGGCGGATTCGGTTTTATGCTTTTTTTCGAAGCAATTCAATAAAATGTCTGCTCGGCTGACTTAGAATTCTGTTCTTGAGAACGATTATGCCGGTTGGCCTTATAAATTTTCCATTTGAAAAACGAACTACCTTTATCGTTCTGTCGCTGACTTCCTGACTTACTGTATTTTCCGGCAGTATGCTTATCCCTGCATTTATTTCTACAGCCCGTTTTATAGTCTCGATATTATCAAATTCCATAACCGGCTGAACAACTATACTATGGCTCTGCAGGATTCCATCTATGCATATGCGAGTGGGAACGTCCTTTTCAAAAGCTATGAACTTTTCAAACGGCACCGTATTAATATCAACCTGCGATTTATCCGCAAGAGGATGTTTGGTGCTACAGACCAAAACAAGAGGCTCATCCTGAAAGTCATAAACATCCAGTCGTTCGTCCTGCCTCGGAACAGCAACTATACCAATATCCACTTCACCTGCCAAAACCAATTCGTAAATTCTTTTAGAACTGAGGTATTCGATATGAACATTAACTTTTGGATGCCAGACCATAAATCTCTTAACGTAACTGGGTAGAGCGTGCATGCCTATACTGAAGATAGCAGCGATACTTATTCTATCGCTGGGGGAAGACTTCAAAGTATTGATCTGGTTTTTCAACTGCTCATACCTCTCGACCATATCCTTGGCGGCCTGGTAAAACAGGCGACCTTCTTTTGTAAGCTCAATAGGACGCTTCTTGCGATTTATGAGCTGGCATTTGTGAACAAGCTCAAGCTGTGCAAGCTGCTGAGAAACTGCCGATTGACTGAGAAGATGTTTTTCCGCAGTTCTGGTGAAGCTTTCCAACTCAACCAAATCACAGAATACCTTTAGCATTTCTATGTGTATCATAAGGTCTCCTAATAATTTGTATTAATACAATATGCTTGCTTATATTGATACTGAAATTTAAGGTGTCATAATTAAACCGTCCGCTAATATTATTAGTTTTGCTAATAGACTTCAAGTAAAATTTTAATGTTTTTAATTATCAAGGAGTAAAAAATGAATCTACAACGACCCAATGCCAATGAAGTAACCCAGACTTCGAACCGTTCGAGAAGTGTCTCGCCTGTTTCAGGAATCTGCACGCGCTGCATCGATGGCTGTCGAGGCAATTGTGAGGTTTTCAAGTCCTCTTTCCGTGGCCGAGAAGTGATTTATCCCGGTCCATTCGGTACACTCACAGCCGGCGGTGACAAAGACTATCCAATCGACTATTCCCATCTTAACATCCAAGGCTACGCGTTGGGTGCGGAAGGCTTGCCGGAAGGTCAGGTAGGAACACCGGACAACACGCTATTTCCAATGGTTGATACAGAGACAGAATACGGCTGCAAAACCAAGGTCAAGATGCGCATTCCCGTTTTCACCGGAGCTTTGGGATCAACTGATATCGCCCGCAAGAACTGGGAGCACTTCGCTGCTGGTGCTGGCATCAGCGGCATTACTATCATTTGTGGCGAGAATGTATGCGGTATCGACCCTGAATTAGAACTGGATGCAAATGGAAAAATTAAAAAAGCGCCGAATATGACCAAACGCGTCGAACAATATCTAAGATGGAACGAGGGTTATGGGGATATGATCGTGCAAATGAATGTAGAGGATACGCGTTTAGGCGTTGCCGAATATGTCATTGAAAAACTTGGAATCAAAAGTATCGAACTCAAGTGGGGCCAAGGTGCAAAGTGTATCGGCGGTGAAATACAAGTCGACTCACTTGAAAGAGCGTTAGAACTGCAAAAAAGAGGATATTTAGTCACTCCCGACCCATCTGTCGAAGCCCATCAGAAAGCTTTCAAGGATGGCGCCTTAAAACACTTTGAAAGGCATTCCCGCCTCGGATTTGTTGACCAGGAAAGTTTTATGAAAGAGGTTGAACGGGTACGCAAGCTCGGTGCCAAGCGGGTAACATTAAAAACAGGTGCGTATCCAATGCGGGAATTGGCAATGGCGATTAAATGGTCATCGGCTGCCAAACTGGACCTGTTAACTATTGACGGTGCCCCAGGCGGAACTGGTATGAGCCCCTGGCGTATGATGGAGGAATGGGGCGTTCCCACCTTCTATCTGCAGGCAATGACCAATGAGCTTTGTAAGAAACTGGCAGACAAAGGGGCATTTGTTCCGGACATTGCTATTGCCGGCGGGTTCAGCACCGAAGACCATATATTCAAAGTTCTGGCTATGGGTGCGCCTTTCACAAAAGCAGTCTGTATGGGCCGGGCACTGATGATACCGGGTATGGTCGGTAAGAACATCGGATTATGGCTTCAAGAAGGTGCAAACGCTTTACCAAAAACTATCAGCGATTTCGGCACTAAGGTCGAGGAAATTTTCGTCAGCTATGAAGGCTTGGTTGCTAAATACGGCCGGGAAACCGTCAAGGAAATGCCTCTCGGAGCTATCGGGCTTTATACATTCATCGATAAACTCAAAGTTGGCCTGCAACAATTAATGGCCGGTAGCCGTAATTTCAAAATTTCGACAATAAGTAGAGACGATCTTATGACTTTAACCCCAGAAGCGGCACAGGTATCAGGTATACCGTACGTAATGGATGCTTACAGAAAAGAGGCTGAAAAAATCATAAACGCCTAAACTGTTTTCTCAACATCGAATTCAAAGGATGCTTTTATCCAAAGGCATCCTTTTTTATTGCATAAATCCAAAAATACTATTAAAATCTCAAAAGATGGAAAAAGAATCGGATATTAATAAAGCTGTCCGTCAACATCTCGAAATGGATGACTTTTTTACCGGTGGCTTTACATCTAAAACCAAAACATCAAGGTCTGAAATGTCTCAACAAAATGACAAATCTTCTGCTGACGCAGCCGCCGAGCTTGAGAAAATCGCCGAAGAAGTTCGTCAGTGCCGTAAGTGCCGACTGGGTTCGCTTCGCACTAACGCTGTGCCCGGTGAAGGCAATCCAAGGGCCCGTATACTTTTCGTCGGCGAGGGCCCCGGCGCTGACGAAGATGCTCAGGGTCGGCCTTTTGTCGGAAGAGCCGGAAAACTGCTTGATAAAGTAATTGCGGCCTGCGGGTTAAAACGCAGCGATGTTTACATAGGCAATATCATAAAATGTCGGCCGCCTGAAAATCGAGACCCGCGTGCAGATGAAATAATAAACTGCTTTCCATATCTGCAGAGACAAATCGAGATAATAAAACCTGATATTATCATAGCTCTGGGTGCTCCGGCCGCCAGAACTTTATTAAATACGAACAAATCAAT
>CAYXUW010000078.1:0-11352 GCA_964468375.1 uncultured Pirellulales bacterium
TGCTTACCCCGAAGCTGATAGCAGGTATGAGGGCAAGCTATGATTATACACTTGTTGATGAAAGTTCTTATTCCCAAGCATTCGGATTGAGCCCGTCCATAACTTATCGTCAAACAGATTGGACTGCCTCCACCTTAACTTATACCTGGCAAAGAGCCAACTATCTCTATGGTGTAACTAACCGGGCTTTAGACAGAGACGGCCGCACCAACGCTATTTCATTTACTCAGGATGTAGCAGTGCCCAAAACAGAACTGTCTGTTCGCGGCGGTCTTCACCGGAGCTGGACAAGAACCAGCGGCGATGACTATGACTTCGATTCCTTCGCGATGTCCCTGGGGCTCTGGCATCCGTTCCTTCTTGAAAACAGCAGAATATACGGCGGGTTCAGTTACGCCTGGGACGACTACGGGAACCGCAACTCCAGAAGCACCATCGGTCGGAAGAGAGACGATGAACAGCTCAGGTTTTCCTGCAGCTTGAGCAAGGAAATCAGGGAAAACATCACAGGTTTTATCAGCTACAGCTGGACAAACAATGAGTCTAACATAGGCCAATTCGATTACAAACGAGAGATATACACTATTGGAGTAACATATCACTTTTAGCGCCGATAGTATCATCACCTACTTCACAAAAGAATTTACGAAATTGTCGTAAACACAACGTCGAAATTGGGTTTGTTTGGGTTTGTTTTGACCAAGTGTCCAACAGGTGTTTTTCGCTGTAATTGCTTATCCTCACTGCGGTTATAAGGATTTGACTTTTTCTAAAATTGGGTTTGTTTTGCATAATTAACCTTATTTTGATTGAAATTTCCTGTCATGACAGACAATCTCCGCTGGGGTTTGCGCCTGCCGTATAAAAGGCAAGGCGAACTCCGCTAAAGAATCAAACTATTAAGTCGTTTCTGACCCGGACCTGCTGGTCCCACGACCTTGCCCTTCTGGGCGATGTGCAGTTTGTGATTTCGCAAACTCGGGAAGCATTATACCAAATTTCGGGCAAAAATCAAGTGAAAAGTTGCTCTACCCCGCTCAGGCGCCGCGGGGGCTTTTAAAGCGAATCTCACGCAGGCAACGCCGCCCAGAGGACGGGGCTAAATATAGCGGCAATTATCCAGAGAATAGTATTCAGAGGTCTTGGCCGGTATAATACCTCTAAAAGTCGAAATGTTGAGTCCGAAACAGGAGAAAAAGTATGAAAAGTAAAATGTATTTGATTTCAACAGTAATATCGGCGGTATTTGCGGCGGTGATGCTGGCGGAGGGAACGGCCAGCGAACTGACCGACAAACAGTTATCATTACAGGGGATAGAAAAGCTGTATGTTTTTGTGCAAGGATTAACAGAAGAGACCAAAAAGGAAGGGCTGACAGCTGAGCAAATACAAAGTGCAGTTGAGGACAGACTAAAGCAGATGGGCATCGAAGTTGTGTCGGAAGAAGAGAGCTTTGAGACTGCCGGCAATTCTGTTCTTTATGTAAATATCAGCGCAAACAAGATTACCCGCAAACCGACTTTCGTTTATCACGTTGATGTTGGGATCCTGCAAGAGGTAACTTTGGTGCGGAAGCCAGAGATACGGTCTATGAGTATTACGTGGAATAAAGGACAGATAGGGTACTGCCCAACAATTAGTTTTGCAAAGTCTTTGCGTGAGTCGGTCGGGTATTTAATGGACAGGTTTGAGGAAGACTATCGAGCAGCTAATCCAAAGCTGAAAGAGTCTGACGCAGAATAATTTAAAAGTTAAAACTTACGCGAAAAAATTTAGGGGTTGTGGGGGATTGGGAAATGGGGTAAAATTTGTTTAGCGATGGCGGAGTAAAATCTTCGCGGAAAATGGAATAAGAATTGGCGATCACGCAAAGAAATTTTCTTGATTTTGGGATTGGGGTAAGGTAAGATTTATCAAGTGAATCTTGAAAGGAGAAGGGAAAATGAAAAGGCAATTTATTCTTCAAACCTGTTTAAAGCTCTTTTTGGCCGGTTTCTGGCTGTCGAGTCCGTTACTCGCCTGGAACACCGAGACTGTAGACAGCACAGGTGCAGTAGGCTTTTATACATCTATTGCTGTGGATACAAAAGGCAACCCACACATCGGCTACAATGGCAATACCAACAGAGACCTGAAGTATGCAGTTTTCAACGGGCTAAGCTGGTATATCAGCATCATCGATAGCGCAGGAAACGTAGGCAGCCACACATCAATTGCTCTGGATGTGAACGATAACCCTCATATCAGCTACTATGATTATACTAACAGTGCCTTGAAGTATGCAGCCTTCAACGGTACGACATGGGACATCGAAACCGTCGACAGCATCGGGACTGTAGGTTACTTCACATCAATTGCCCTAGATGCAAACGGCAATCCACACATCAGCTACCACGATGAGACTAACACTGCCCTGAAGTATGCCACCTTTAATGGTTCGACGTGGGATATCAATACCGTAGACAGTACAGAAGATGATGTAGGTTGGTACACATCTATTGCCGTGGATGCAAACGGCGTTCCACACATAAGCTACCGTGATAATACCAAAGAAGACCTGAAGTACGCAACTTTCAATAAAATCAAAATGATTTGGGACATCGAAGTCGTCGACAGCACAGGAAACGTGGGCAACTACACATCTATTGCTCTGGATGCAGACGGCAACCCACACATCAGCTACTTTGACTATACCAATACCAACCTGAAGCACGCGGCCTTTAACGGTTCGACCTGGGACATCGAAACCGTCGATACTGTAGGGAATGTAGGCAACTGCTCATCTATTACTCTGGATGCAAACGACAACCCTCATATCAGCTACTATGATTCTTCCAACACCGCCCTGAAGTACGCAGCCTTCAACGGTATGACCTGGGATATCAATACAATCGATAGTACAGGGAATGTGGGAGGCAGCACATCCATTGCTCTGGATGCCGGCGGCAATCCACACATCAGCTACAGGGATTACGGTAACGAGGATTTGAAATACGCGTTTGATTGCCGATATAAACTTCTCGGTGATATGAATAATGATTGCAAAGTCAACTTTCGAGACATTGCATTGGTAGCGAGGAATTGGTTAATCAATTGTGGTAAGGCGCCGGACGACCCGAATTGCATACCTGAATAGGTTGTATTTTCAGCACACATCAATTTGATTGAAGAACCCCGCTTAGGCGCCGCGGGGGCTAAAGTCAAACAAAAACCCCCGAAGTTTTCGTCTTCGGGGGTTGAAACATATCGAAAAGCAGTTTTATTTTTACCAGTTCTCTTCGCCGTTGCCGCCTTCGCTGTTATCTCTGGGGTGGGCTTTATCGTAGACCTTTTTGAGTTTCTTTGTCGTGAGGTGGGTGTAGACTTGAGTGGTCGAAAGCGACTGATGGCCGAGCAGCTCCTGAACGCTTCTCAAATCGGCGCCGTTATTGAGCATATGGGTTGCGAAGCTGTGCCGGAGTGTATGCGGGCTGATATTCGGGTCGAGGCCGGCGGCTTTGAGGTATTTGTCCATCTTTCGACGAACGCTGCGGGTGCTGAGGCGCTGGCCGTGCTTATTAACGAAGAGGACTTTCGAATCGAAATTGGGGTTGCTGGCGGCTCTTTTGTTTCTGAACTCCATATAGTGCTGGATGACCTGCAGGGCGGAGGTTCCGATAGGCGCGATTCTTTCCTTTTTGCCCTTTCCTCTGACGTGGACGACTTCGCCGAGGAAGTCGACATCGTCCATATTTAAGGCGACAAGCTCGCTGACCCTCATACCGGTGCTGTAAAGTGTTTCCATAATAGCGCGGTCTCTTGCTCCGAGCCAGTTATCCATCGGCGGGGTTTCAAGCAGCCGTTTAATCTCTTCGTATTCGAGGAAACGCGGGAGCTTTTTGTCCTGCTTGGGGGTTCTGACGGCCATAACGGGATTTAAGCTGAGTTGTTTTCTCTTGATAAGAAACTTGTAGAAGCTTCGCAGGGTCGCAAGCTTTCGGGCCATGGTTGTCTTGGAATATTTCTCCTCATTTAGATGAGCCAGGTATGCCCGGACGGTATTGACATCGGCAGCAAGGAGGAGCTGGTCGACCTTAAGATTAGTCCGGGTTGCGACGGCAGTAGCGGTGCCCTGCTGCTGAGCAAGAAATGAACCGTGCTCACCGGGCTGGGGTGTATCAGAGCGGGACATCAGGAACTGGCCGAACTGGCTCAGGTCAGCACCGTAGCACTTGGACGTGTGCTCGGAAAAGCGTTTTTCAAATTTGAGGTAATTTAGAAAATCGTGAATAATCGTACTATCTTCCATAATCGCACCTACCTATTATTAGTTGAGCTCACCGGATATTATAGCTGAGCCAAAAAAGTTATTTTAACTTTCTAAAATCCTAATTCTCCCGGGTAGTCCTCCTGCAAAACCGGGTCCCTTTCACATAAAATTTTGTCGGCCTGGCAAATGAGCGATTCGGTAAGTTTGAAGCTGAGGACTGCGGCATCAAACCAATCGAAATTCGTTTTTTCGTCTCTGGCCTGCTCAATGAATGCATCAAGGAGCTTGTCTTCGGAACCGCTTTCATAACGGAATATGAATTTTTCCGAGGCCTTGTTTAATACGAGCTGTTGCTTTCTTCTTTTCACTGTTAAGCTACCTTCGCTCACGCAAAAATCGGTTTATCCGTGTTCTCATATCTTTTATCGGCCTAAAAGCCGGACACTTGTGCGAAAACTTCGATTTTTTTGCGGTAAATTCGATAAAATCGAACCTCTGGGCATCACTACAACGCTTTTATCGGCCAATAAGACGGGTGTCTTTACAAATTGGAGAGAATATCAATAAATTAGGCGTAAATTCGGATAAATTTTATTGGTCTGTGCCGGATTGGGGGGGCTGTCTGTTAATTTGCTTTGAAAAAGGTTATCCCGCCCTTTTGCTCGGAACTGACGGCCCCCTGCTGCTGCAGAAAAGTGATATGTTTTAATGCTTCGTTTCGGGATATGTTCAAGGCGGAGCATATGTCACTTAGTGAGCAAGGTCTGCGTTTCAGCATTGATAGAAGGTCTTCGGCCCGGGTTTCGAAATTTTCATCGCTCTGCGGCAACGAAAAATCGGCTATGACCTCGCAATTTTCTCCGAGCTGTTCAGCTATGGCCTGGAGCTTTTCGACAGTGAGCATTTTGACGGCGGGGTCTGCTGTAGGCCGAACAGCGGTATTTAGCTGGACTTTGTCGGGGCAGATGCGGTGTATGGCATCTCTGATTTTGGCAATTTGTTCGTTATCAGTATTAAAATGCTCGATGAGAAAAACTTCGAGCCATATTTGGCCGGTAAACTGTTTTCGAAATTCACACAGACCTGAAATCAGCTGTTCGATATTTAATTCGGGATGCGGGCGATTTATTTTTTGGTAAGTCTGCTCGTCACCAGCATCGAGAGACGGCAAAACAACGTCGGCCTTTGCACAATCGGCCCGGACATCGGGTCTGTCCAAGAGTGTACCGTTGGTTAATACGGCTACAGGGATGTCGGTGATTTTCTTTATGCCGTCGATGAGAGCACCGAGGCGAGTGTGCAATGTCGGCTCACCGGAGCCGCTGATAGTGATAAAATCGGCCTGAAGCCCGCCGGCCAATTTATCCTTCAGCTCTGTTAGAATATCTTCGACAGGGGTGAGGTCGCTTCGCTGGAGGGTTTTTTCGGTGGTTCCGCCGAGTTGGCAGTAAACGCAATCGAGCGTGCAGAATTTAAAGGGGACGATATCAACACCGAGACTGCGTCCGAGACGGCGTGAGGGCACCGGGCCGTATAAATACTTTTTTTCTCCGGCCATTTTTTAACTACCTCCGCACGGCCTCGAATATTTTTTTGCAGACATTCAATAAATCTTCGAGCCAATCGATGGGCATAATGCTGGCTGCGTCGGACTTTGCCTTTTCGGGGTCGGTGTGGACCTCGATGAAAAGCCCGTTAGCACCCGCGGCGACAGCCGCCTTGGCAAGTATGGGAGCCATTTCGCGCCTGCCTGCGCTGGCATTACCAAGCCCGCCGGGCAACTGGGTGCTGTGGGTAGCATCGAAAACGACGGGGCAACCGAGCTTTTTCATAGTGTCAATGGCGGTCATATCGTTGACCAGTCGGTTGTAACCGAAAAACGTTCCGCGCTCGGTCAGGAGTATTTTTTTGTTATCGCAGGCGCGAACTTTTTCGACGGCATTTTTCATTTCTTCGGGGGAAAGGAACTGGCCCTTTTTAATATTTACGGGTTTAGCTGTCTGCGCACAGGCACACAGCAAATCGGTTTGCCTACAGAGGAAAGCGGGAACCTGCAGGCAATCAACAACTTTAGCGACAATTCCGGCCTGTGACGGCTCGTGGACGTCGGTCATAACAGGTAAACCCGTCTCCTGACGGACAGCAGCAAGAATCTCCAAGCCCTTGTCCATACCCAGACCCCGGAAACCGGAGATGCTGCTTCGGTTGGCTTTGTCGAAACTTGCCTTGAAAATTATCGGCACATCAGTGGCCGCAGAGATTTTGAGCAGCTTGCCAGCAATTCTCAGGCAAATTTCTTCGCTCTCAATAACACAAGGGCCGGCCATTACAAAGAGAGGAGCATGCAAACCAACATTAACATTGCCTATTTTGAAATTCATTTTATCCATATCCCGCCCTTTAAATTATCTTATCGCCCTGATAATTCTCGTTCTCATTCCTGCGGGCTTTGCGCCTTCGGGCACAACGCAATTAACGGCCTGCGGAATAACCTTAATCTTAACCGGCAAAGCAGGACCGGGGTCACCATCGATTTCAGTATCTATAGAACTATTTGAACTTACAGAAATTTCCTTACCCTGACGATAGATGACATCGGAAGCGCCGGCCTGTTTTTTCAAGATGGTCATAATGGAATGCTTTACCAAATGCAGCCGCGACGCACACTTATAAACACAAACATCCAGCAATCCATCGCTGAAATCGGCATAATGCAAAATCTGAAGGCCCACCGCGTATCTGGAGATATTTCCAACGAAAACCAAGCCACGGCCATTAAAAATTTCTTCGCCGTCCACCTTTACTTTCATCGGTTCAAATTTATACTCCCAGAACGTCCTCCAGATAGGCCAGAAGTAATCGAAGTAATCTATATGTCCCTGCCGCTGCTCGCTGACGCGTCTGACTACCTGGCCGTCAAAACCGAAACCGGCTATCGAAGTAAAACATTTTCCGTTCACATTTCCGAGGTCCAGAGGACGAATGTATCCGGCCTCGAAGGTTTTTATCAGCGTTTTTAGTTTTTCGTCGAAGCCGAATTCATTGGCGAGCAGATTTTCCGTTCCACAGGGCACTATGAGCAACGGTTTGTCGCTTCCTTCCAAGCCGTGGGCAACCTCTCTGATGGTGCCGTCACCACCTACGGCGACAACCATTGCGCAGTGGTAATCCACGGCTGCGTCTGTGGCGACTTCACAGGCATCTGCGAGGGAAGTAGTCAGACTGACCTTCAACCTGTAGCCCTTATCGACAAGGTACTGCTCAAACTGGCTCCCCATCAACCTGCTACAGGTGGCGCCAGCCTTCGGGTTTACGATATAGGCAATATAACCATCCTTCGGTTTCATATTTTAAGCCTTTAAGAAAATCTCCCTCTCATTTTTGCCGAGTTGCTGAAGTTTTCTTTCCATCAAAGCAGGATAACTTTCTGAAATATGCGGCGAATCGGACAGTTCCAAATTGCTCTGCACATCGGCAATTTTTTCATTATCAGAACCTTCGATTTCCACGAAGCAACCCAATAACGGCAACTCATCGAGCGCAACTTCACAGCTACCAAACTGCCATAATTGGCGTTTTTTCTCGAATACAAGCATTTTATTATATCCGAGCAACAAAAGCAGCTTTTCGACGGATTGGCCGTCTTGAACTTCAATTTCCACTTCCTGGCGTTTTTTAAACTCATCTTTCTTCTTTGGGCCTTTGAAAGTTAGAAAAAATCTTTCGTTCTCATCTACAAGCTGACGTCGCAATCGAAGGCAGCTATCGGTTTTAGTTAAGGTTTCATCGAAATTATCGAAATAGCTATCAGTATGCAACTGTTCCTGTAAGAATTCAGCGCCGGCTTCGGTGAGCTTTCGCTCTACTTTTTCCAATGAATCAACTTTTAGTTTTGCTTCGATTTCGATATGCATCAGCAACCCGAAAACAAAAATGATTTCTCACAAACGCGCCTTTATAGCGTCCAGCCGTTTTTTGGCACTCCCATCTATATCCTCAGAATCAAAAAACTTGCCCAGTTTCTCGCAGGGGTATTCACTGCAATATGCGCAATTCTCAAAACCTTTTTCACTCGCGCATTTCCTTATCCGGCAGTTCCGGCAGCCGGAATACAATCTTCCGCCCTGCGCCTTGCACCCGTCACAGTCGGTAATATCCTCTACGTGTTTTTCCTCGCCGAGGTATTCCTTGATGGCGATAACAATCTGTTCCCTCTTTTGTCTTTGCTTCTCAGGATTTTTCTCTCTCGTCGCCAAGTAAATCGGGCACGTGATACAATTTAATCCGCAATACGCAACCATTTCCGATGCCATTTTTTTATCTGCTCCTTTTCCGGACTGATTATTACAACCGATAAGATTAATGCTCCCCAGTGTCAGTCCCGCTGCCATACCCGTGCTTCGTATAAGAAAGCATCTTCTGCTGCATTCGCCGTTCATTGCGCCGGCTCCTTTCTAAACGACTATGTTTACCAGCCGGGATTTGATGACGATGATTTTCTTAGGGCTTTTTCCGGCCATAGCTTTCTGAACTTTTTCAGAGACGAGGGCTTTTTGTTTTATCTGCTCGTCGCCGGCATCGGCGGCAACTACTATTTTGTCCCTCACCTTGCCGTTGACCTGCACAGCCAGCTCGATTTCTTTCTCCTTGATTAGTTTTTCATCGTATTCCGGCCAAGGCTCGTAAGCAAGGGTGTCGGTACGACCCAATCTTTCCCAAAGCTCTTCGGCGATATGGGGTGAGAACGGAGCGAGGAGCAGGACAAACTTCTCGATAACGGATTTGGGTCTGGTTTTTTGTCTGCTCAGGTGATTTATAAAAATCATCATCGCACTTATCGCAGTATTGAAGCCGAAGGTTTCGATATCGTCGCCGACCTTTTTTATTGTCTGATGCAGCAGTCTAAGCGTCCGCTCATCGGGTTCGGCATCTTCGACCTCTGCGGCGAGACGGCCTGTTTCTTTATCGACGACCGTTCGCCAAGTTTTCTGGAGGAAGCGATAAACACCTTCAACACTCTGCATACTCCAGGGCTTCATCGCTTCGAGCGGCCCCATAAACATTTCATAAAGGCGCATCGAATCGGCACCATAATCGGTGATGACCTTGTCCGGATTAATCACGTTGCCTCTGGACTTACTCATCTTCTGGCCGTCCTCGCCCAAAAT
Organism: uncultured Pirellulales bacterium; assembly: GCA_964468375.1. Taxonomy (GTDB): domain Bacteria; phylum Planctomycetota; class Phycisphaerae; order Sedimentisphaerales; family Anaerobacaceae; genus CAYXUW01. The sequence continues at coordinate 9,418 of CAYXUW010000078.1, forward strand.
CATTCCCTGATTGACGAGCTTCTTAAACGGCTCTTTGGTGCTGACGAAACCGAGGTCGTAAAGCAATTTGTGCCAGAACCGCGCATACAAAAGGTGCAGTACCGCATGCTCGGCACCGCCGATATACAAATCAACAGGCATCCAGTACTTTTCCTTCTCCGGGTCCCAGGCCCGCTGGCCATTTTCCGGGTCAAGGTATCGCAGATAATACCAACAGCTTCCGGCCCATTGAGGCATTGTGTTGGTTTCACGTTTGGCTTTTGAGCCATCAGGAATCGCGACATTGACCCAAGCGGAAATACTAGCCAACGGCGACTGGCCTGTGCCGCCGGGCTTATAGTTTTCAACATCCGGCAGCTCTAAAGGCAAATCCTGCTCCGAAAGCCCAACGACACCGCCATTATCAGTATGCAAAATCGGGAACGGCTCACCCCAGTAACGCTGTCTGCTGAAAAGCCAGTCTCGCAGCTTATAATTAACCGCTTTTCCGCCGAGGCCTTTTTCATTAAGCCAGTTTGTAATCTGTTCTTTGAACTCTGCCGTTGGCAAGCCATCAAATTGGCCGGAGTTTATTGCAATACCATCACCAACAAAACAAAGCTCACCCTTCTTAACCAACTCGGCTTGCTCGCTGTCGTCCGGTTCAACAACTGGGATAATCGGCAGATTGAATTTCTTAGCAAACTCAAAGTCTCTTCCATCGTGGGCCGGCACCGACATAATCGCTCCGGTTCCGTAGCTAAGCAAAACATAATCGCTTATCCAGATTGGTATATTCTCATCATTTACCGGATTTATAGCAAAAGCACCGGTAAAAACTCCGGTTTTTTCTTTTGCCAAGTCGGTTCTGTCCAAATCGCTTTTACGAGCAGCCAGCTCTCGATATTTTTCGACTTCCGCCTTTTTATCACCACTGGTAATTTTATCAACAAGCTCATGTTCCGGTGCCATTACCATGTAAGTTGCACCAAACAAAGTGTCCGGCCTGGTGGTAAAAACGCGAATGGATTCATTGAAACCGTCAACTTTGAAATCAACATCAGCACCAATACTCTTGCCTATCCAATCGACTTGTAATTTCTTTATGGATTCCGGCCAATCCACTTCTTTTAAATCGTCAAGCAGCCGCTCAGCATATTTGGTTATTCGCAGCATCCACTGCCTCATCGGGCGTCTTATTACAGGATGGCCGCCTCTCTCACTTACCCCCCCTACCACTTCCTCATTAGCCAGAACTGTTCCCAAGGCAGGACACCAATTAACCGGCACCTCATCCTCATAAGCAAGGCGATGTTCATCTACGTACTTCTGCCTTTCGGTCTTGCTCAAATCTTCAGGAATCGGTAACTGCTCAATTGGTTTGGCTTTTTGCTCAGCTTCGTCGAAGTAGCTATTGAAAAATTTCAGAAATATCCATTGTGTCCACTTGTAATAATCCGGGTCGGTAGTGTCAACTTCCCGGTCCCAGTCATAGCTAAAACCCAGCGATTTGGTTTGTCGGCGCATATTATCTATGTTTTTTTGCGTTGTTGTATTCGGGTCTGTGCCCGTGCTGATGGCATGCTGTTCCGCCGGCAAACCGAATGCATCCCACCCGAAAGGATGCAGAACATTAAAGCCGTTCATTCGTTTATACCGAGCGACTATGTCGCTTGCGGTATAACCTTCCGGATGGCCAACGTGCAGACCATGACCGCTGGGGTAGGGAAACATATCGAGAACGTAATATTTGGGTCTGGAGTTGTCGCAATCCTTCGCCTTGAACGTCTTGTTCCCTTCCCAGAACCGCTGCCACTTCTTTTCAATTTCGCCAAATTTATATAGGCCTTTTTTCGAACACATTTATCTTTATCATTTTCCTTACCAGCGTAAAAAAACAGTCGGGGTGACTGGATTCGAACCAGCGACCTCTGCGTCCCGAACGCAGCGCTCTAG
>CAYXUW010000079.1:0-11321 GCA_964468375.1 uncultured Pirellulales bacterium
TTCGGCTTCGGCAAGAAAACCCCCGAAGCTAACTACGAGAAAATGAAAGATATGTTGCATAAAGAGGTCGAGCGGCATTTCAGGCCGGAGTTCCTTAATCGGCTCGATGACGTTATTGTCCTGAAATCACTGACCAGAGAAGATCTGCAGGTCATCGTTGATTACGAGCTGGCCAAAGTCTTCAAGCGGCTGATTGAGCACGGCCTTAAGCTTGAGCTTACCGAGCAGGCAAAGGAATTCCTTATCGACAAAGGTTACAATCCGGAATTCGGCGCGCGGCCGCTGCGAAGGGCGATTGAGCACTATATCGAGGATCCGCTCTCGGAAAATTTATTGAGCGGAAGCTTCAAAAATAACAAGCTGATAAAAATCGACGTGCAGGATGAAGAGCACCTGAAGTTCGACGCCTCGAAGATAGCCGAGCCCAAGAAAAACAAGCAGACCGTTGCCCAGTCACAGTAATGGCCAATGAGGTTGTCTTTTCAGGTTACGGAGTAAAACCAAAATCAGAAGGGCGGTTGAGCGGCGGGATGAGTTTCGGCCTTCTATCCAGCATTTCGAATTCCATTTCTCGTTCCGATTCTGGCAAAAGTGCGTCAAATTCCTTTTTGCTTATCCATTCCACTTGTCCATTGAGTCGCAACACCACATATCCATCATCAAGCCAAGATGAGCGGTACTTTTTTTCGGCGTAAGCTAAAACTTCGTCGGGCGTAGATTCGAAATTAATCCATCGAGCCCTGTAATTGATTTCGCCGAGTTGGGTGCGCCCTTCTAAGCTTGCTCTGATTCCGTCAACATAGGATTCAGGAGGGACGCAGCCGTGACTTTTTCGATATTGCAGAATTATTCGGCTGAGATGCTCCATCGCCCTTATTGATTCCGAGCGGTTTACCCAGTCCTTAAAGTTAACCATTGCCACAACTGCTGCAACCGTAATAGTTATTACGGTTATAGAGTTTAGTAAAACGGATTTTTGTCGCCTGTTCATAAAAGCGGCTCGAACTATAAACTCACTTTATTTTCACTTTGTTATCTTGGACGAGCAATCTGCCTTCAGCGAACAGTTTTATAGCTTGCGGATATGCGACACATTCCTGCTCAAAAACTCTCGCGGCAAGCTTTTCCGGACTGTCTCCCTCCTCGACGGGACAGCTCCGCTGGACTATAATCGGCCCTTTGTCGTATTCGTTCGTGCAGAAGTGTACCGTGCATCCGCTTATTTTGCACCCGGCTTTGAGAACCGCCTCGTGAACGTGATGTCCCCACATGCCCTGTCCGCCGAAGCTCGGCAGTAAGGCCGGATGTATGTTCATCACGCGGTTTTCGTATCGGGCGGGTATCTTCCATAAGCAAAGCCAGCCCCCCTGAATAACAAGGTCGACTTTTGCGGCGGCGAGTTCTTCTTCGATGCGACTGCTGAATTCGTCTATATCCGGATAATCTTTTTTGCGGATGATTTTTACGTCCAGCCCGGCAGCCTTTGCTCTTTCGACGCCCGCTACCGTCGAACGCGAGCTTATTACGACGGCCACTTCTGCATTCAGCTCGCCTCTGTTTATATACTCGAGAATATTCATTAATGTTGTGCCGCCCCCGCTAATCAAAACGCCGAGCCGAATTGGTTTTTTATTTTGCGCCGGCTTGGCCTGCGGCTTGTCTTCGACGTTCTGTTCGAGGTTCAATGCCTGATTGACAAGCTCGTCGGCCTTTTTGTTTTTTCCCCTCGTGATGTGCCTGACTTGGCAGTCTTCGAATTCGGCAATCAGATTGACGGCTTGTTTGAAAAGAGGCCTGATTTGCTCGCTTTTCACCTTATACTGACCGTTGATTTGCTTAACGAGCAGTTCGCTGTCGCTGAAAACTTTTAACCGTTTGGCGCCGAGTTGCTTTGCGGCTTTGAGAGCTTTTATAATGGCGGTGTATTCGGCTGTGTTATTTGTGGCCTGCCCCAGAAATAAAGCTTTGCCCTGAAGCTGTCTTCCGTTGCCGTCGGCCAGAATAAAACCGGCGGCGGCCGGGCCGGGGTTGCCCCTGCTGCCGCCGTCCGTATAAATGGTAATTTGCTCCGGCAATGTATTAACTCCTTCTTTGTTTGGTGATTGATAGGTGGCGATTAGTAATCATTGCGCATCACTAAGCACGAGTATTCTCGTGCAGCTCGGGCAGCGGATTATCTCGTCTCTGGTCAGCAGCATATTGACCGACTCGGCTGTGACGCCCATAAAACAGCCGCCGCAGCTGTAGGCCTCTGTTTTTCCCTCCTGCTTCTCAACCATCGCCAGTGCTTCCCCGTCATACGTTTCTGCTACGCGCTTGAAAATCCGTAGCGGCTCTGGCGGTATGTCTTTTGCCTTCTTATCCCACTCGGCCTGGATTTCCTCGATTTCGGCCTCGTATTTAGTCGCACTTGCCTCGGCTTCTTTGCGGGTTTGCTCGAGTTTCTGTTTCGCCTCGTCTATCTGGTTCTGGATTTCGTTGCACTCGGCTTCGTCGGCCTCGATATCCTTCATCAATTCCAGAATCTGGGTCTCGACTTTGGAATTGTCCGCCTTGGTTGTGTTAAGCTGCGTGAGGACTGAGGCGTATTCTTTATTTGTTTTGGCGACGTTAAGGTGCGCCCTTAACTTGGATACCTCTTCGTCTCTGGCTTTCAGTTCCAGCTCCAGCCGGTCGGACTGGACCTTGGTTAGCTGCATTTCTTCTTTTTTTGCTTCGAGGGCGTTTTGCAGCCGTCTGACTTGATTTTCCTGAATGATTACGCTTCTTCTGCACCTTGCGAGTTTGGCCTTTACAGCCCGCAGTTGGTTTTCGACACTTTGAAGTTTTGCAAGAGCATTCAGTACAGGTCCCATTTATTTTCCTTCAGTAGCCGCTCTGAAAATTTCAAACCCTGCATTATGCCCTTTTATAATTTAATCTGCAACAAAAATTTCTCTTTTTTTCCATTTAGCTCGATTCGTGGTATAATCCGTGCCGTGGAAGAGCTCTTGAAAAGACTCATACAGGCAGAAACGACGGCCCAAAAGGGCGAACTGGCCGCCGCAGAGATAATTTCCGCCGAGTTTGCCTCCCCGGCAATAGATTGTCGAATCGATAGCTGGCGCCGAAACAGAGCGAATATGACCGCTAAGGTAAAGTCCGCCGGCCGAAAGCCGGCGCTGCTGTTCGCCTGCCATCTCGATGTCGTTGCCGCTGCCGGAGATTGGAAATATCCGCCATTCGAGGGCGCCGAAAGCGAGGGCAGGATTTACGGCAGGGGCTCTGCCGATATGAAAGGCGGCATCGCCGCCGTCGTTACCGCGATTCGGCAAATTCTTGATTCCAAAGTCGAGCTGCAAGGCGATATTATACTCGCTGCACTTGCTGGCGAGGAAACTGATAGCTGCGGAGCCAGAAGATTTGCCTCGGGAAATCACCCTCGCGTTGCCGGCATTGTTATCCCCGAGCCGACCGATTTTACGATTGTCACCGCCCATCGGGGAATGCTTTGGCTCGAGGTTAAGACTACAGGCCGCCCCGCCCACAGCTCGACGCCACAGCTTGGCGTAAATGCTATAACCTCAATGAAAAATCTGCTTGTCGAGCTTGACAGCTTCAAGATTTCGTTTGAGCCGCATAAGCTGTTAGGCGATTGCTCTATGAGCATCAATACAATCACAGGCGGCGGGGAGATTAATGTCGTCCCGGACAGCTGCGTCATAAGTATAGATATTCGCACCCTGCCGGGACAGCAATCCGAAAAGATAATTTCCGATTTTGAAAAAATCTTCGCTAAGCTCAAGCGCAAAAATCCCCAATTCGAGGCCTCCGTTTCCATTATTCGCGAGGTTGGCGCCTTGGAAACCGACCCGAAGTGCGATTTCGTCAAGGATTTTTGCCCCGCTGTCCAAATAAACGAAACCAAGGCTGTTAGCTTTACTACAGATGGGCCGCATTTCGCCTCTTTGGGTGCGCCGGTGGTAATATTCGGCCCAGGCAAGCCCCAGCTTGCCCATAAGCGGGATGAATATATCGACGTCGCCGATTTGGAAAAAGCTGTTAAGTTCTACAAAGACATCATTTTGAAATTCCTGACCTAAGCTTCGCTGGTATGAACGGATAATATTTTATGGATACAGCCCTGTTTCTTAAAGGAATAGTTGTAGGTTTTTTGGTTTCGGTTCCTGTAGGGCCGATTGCTGTGCTTTGCATACAGCGGACCTTGAATGAGGGAAAGATTCAGGGAATAGTTTCGGGATTGGGAGCGGCTACTGCCGATGCTGTTTATGGGTTCTTTGCGGTTTCCAGCCTTACGTTTATCTCGAAATTTCTGATTAAGGAACAAATGTGGCTTCGGCTGGCTGGCGGCATTTTTCTCTGCTATATGGGGACGAGGGTTTTTCGTTCAAGGTTGGTGCGGCGTGCTGCCTCCGGAAATAATGCCGACCATTTTGGCAATTATGTCTCGGCCTTCCTTCTTACTCTGGCAAATCCGGCCGCGTTTCTTGCTTTTGCGGCGATATTCGCTGGTCTGGGTGTGGTGCAGATAAAGTTGCATCGCTTCCCGGCCGTTTTGTTGGTCGGAGGCGTGTTTATTGGCTCGGGATTTTGGTGGTTCATATTATGTGGTGTCACCGGCGTGTTCTTGGGCAAGCTTGGTTACGACAGACTCGCCTGGCTGAACAGAGTTTCCGGCATAATAATAGCCGGTTTCGGATTACTTGTCCTTTTGAGTCTGGTAATATGAGGTGAACACATTGTGTTGAAGGGGCTGCAAAATGGATAATAACCAGTTCCGCGGAGACAAGGATATGCAAAACAAACCCAATTTGGAAGGGGGATATTAGAATTGGAACTGGCCTTTGAAGGCGGCCTTGAAGTCGTAAACGCCGATGAAGTCGTCGATAGAATCGGTCGGCTGAGCACTCATCCATTTATTTGCTATCATAAGATAGACGATTTCGCCGAAATCGCGTGTTGTTTTTATGTTCCAGGAGTTCAGGACAAGCATCGCCAGCCGGCCCCATTTTTCGGCGGCGAGTTTTCTCAATCCCTCGCAGAGTGTCTGGCCGGTAACGTGGCTGGGGTCGTCGGAGGTTTTTTTGGCGGTGTATGTGAGTCCTTCATAGACGAATTTGAGCGCGTTCGGGCTGAATCGGCCGTCTTGGTCGGCGATGTCTTCGAGCCGTTTCTTCATTTCCATTGGTCAGCTCACTTTCTGTCCGGGTTTTGCCCCGGCATCGGCCGAGAGCATAAAAATGTCTTCGCCGCCGGTTCCAGAGGCCAGAATCATACCCTCCGATACGCCGAACTTCATCTTTCTGGGTTTAAGGTTGGCCAGAAAGATTACGATTTTGCCGGTCAGTTCCTCCGGCTTGTATGCCTGCGCTATCCCCGCGAAACAGACCTTTTCCAGCCCGCCGACATCGAGCTGGAGGCGCAGCAGCTTGTCGGCGCCTTCGACGGCCTCGGCCTTTACGACTTCGGCGATTCGCAAATCGATTTTAGCGAAGTCTTCGATTGTGCATTCCGGCTTGATTGGTTCTGCGGTTGGTGTTTGGGGGCTTTGGGCTTCTTTGCTTTCTTCTATCATTGCATTCACCTGTTCTTTTTCAACTCTTTCTATTAGTCGCTGGAAATCGTTTATTTTATGGTTTTCCAATACAGTTTCAACGTCTGCGAATTTTAATTCGTCAACGTTAACAAATTCCCGCACCTTGCCGGCATAAGCGGGCAGGATGGGTTTTAGATAAGTCGTAAGGATACGCACAGCATTTATTATCGCAGTGAGTGTCGTTTGCGTTTTTTCCAAATCGGTTTTTACAGTCACCCACGGCTGGTTCTGTTCGACGTATCGGTTGGCCTCATCGGCCAGTGCGATAATCGTTCGCACGGCGGCGGCGTAGTTGAGGTTCTCATAGTTTTGCATAATCTGTGTTTTGCCTTCGGCGAGCTTTCTTATCAGCTCTTGGCCGGCGTCGTCCAGTTTGCCGAGCTTGCCGTCGAATTTTTTGGTGAGCATCGGGCCGGAGCGCGAAGCGAGATTGGCGAGCTTTCCGACGAGGTTGGAATTAATTCTGTTTATGAAATCTTCTATGCTCAAGTCTATATCTTCGATGCCGCCGGTCAGCTTGCTTGCGTAGTAATATCTTAAGTATTCGGGATTGAGGTGATTAAGATAGGTGTTCGCATTGATAAACGTTCCTCGCGACTTGCTCATTTTTTGGCCGTTGACTGTGAGAAAGCCGTGTATAAAAAGCTTGTCGGCGGTTCTGAAGCCGGCGCCCATCAGCATAGCGGGCCAGAAGAGGGCGTGAAAATACGTAATGTCCTTGCCGATGAAGTGGTAAAGTTCGTATTCGTCGCTGTGCCAGAGGTTGTCGAAATCCAGGTCGTGCTTGTCGCAGTAGTTTTTGGCCGAGGCCATATATCCGATTGGTGCGTCGAGCCAGACGTAGAAAAACTTGTTTTCTTCGCCGGGTATTTTGAAGCCGAAATACGGGCCGTCGCGGGATATGTCCCAATCTTTCAGACCTGTCTTGAACCATTCATCGAGTTTGTTCGCCACAGATTTCTGGATATAGCCGTCGGCGATGAGGGCTTTGAGCTTTTTTTCGTAATCGGCCAGCTTGAAGAAATAGTGCGCGGAGCTCTGGACGTTCGGTTTGTTTCTGCAGGTCGCGCAATAGGGATTTATCAGGTCGGTGGACTGATAGGTTCCGCCGCAAACTTCGCAGGAGTCGCCGTATTGGTCCTCGGCGCCGCATCTTGGGCAGGTGCCGCGAATGAATCTATCGGGCAGTGACATTTTGCAGTTTTCACAATAATTTTGCTCGATGTCGCGTTTTACGATTGAGCCGGCTTCGTTGAGCAGCTTGAAGATACGCTCGCTAAGCTCTTTGTTTTCCGGGGAGTGCGTTGTGTAATAATTATCGAAGTCCACGAGGAAGCCGTCGAAATCTTTCTGGTGTTCTTTGTGCGTTTGCTCGATTAGCTGTTCTGGGGTAATTCCCGCGGCCTTTGCGCTTATCATAACGGGCGTGCCGTGGGTGTCGTCGGCGCAGAAGTAGAGGCATTCGTTGCCACACGTTTTCTGGAAGCGCACCCAGATATCCGTTTGGAGATATTCAACGAGGTGGCCTATATGTATCGGGCCGTTTGCATAGGGCAGGGCTGATGTTACGATAATTTTGCGGGGCATAGTTTTCCTTAACGGCTATTGTTTTTTGTCTTCCTTGCTGTTTTGGCTCTGGTTTTCCTGTTTGTCGTTTTTATTTTTCTTTTCGACTATTTCGAGCTCTTCGACAGGGACGGCTATTTTCGTGCCGTCGGCCTGCTCTATCACAACAAGCTGGGTCAGTATCTGGGTGTCGATGACTTTTCCCTCGCCGAATTTGGTTTTTACAATACTTTTCTTCTTCGGCAGGTTCTTTTTGAGCTCGCTGTACGTTTTGTCCTCGTATCTGAGGCAGCATTTCAGCCGGCCGCAGTATCCGGAGATTTTCGAGGGGTCGAGCGTTGCCTTCTGCATTTTTGCCATCCTCATATTGACCGGTTTTAAGGCCTGAAGGAATCTTATGCAGCAGCATTCCTGTCCGCAGCTTTCCACGTCGCCGAGCAGCTTGGCTTCGTCTCGTGAGCCGATTTGGCGCATTTCGATTCTTGTCTGGTGTTCGTGTGCGATTTTCTTTACCAGCTCGCGGAAGTCGATCCGCCCGTCGGCCATAAAGTAAAAGATTAGGCGCTCTCCGCCGAATATGTGTTCTGCATCGATTACTTTCATCGGCAGGCCCAATTCTTTGACGAAGCGTCTGCAGCATTGCAGCTCTTCTTTTGCGATTTTGCGCAGGTGCCGTTCTTCGCTTATGTCATCGGCGGTTGCGTAGCGGATGAATTTTCCGACCTTCTCGATGGAGATATCGATGTTGCTGTCATCGAAGTATTTTTTGGTTTGTTCTTGGTTTAATTTGAACTGTCCGCTCTTGTAGGGACATAACTGGCCTACGATTCGGCCGAGCTCGAGGCCTCTGTCGGTTTTTACGACGACCCGAGTGGGTTTTTGCGGTATTTTGGCTTCGCTGTGCTCGAACCAGCCGAGCGTATTCATTCGGCCGTAGCTGACCAGCATATATTTTTTATTTTTTGCCTGTTTGGGCTTTATTGCTGCGGTTTCTGTCATTTCAACTGCCTGTTTTCGGCGTTATCGTTGCTGTTTCTAAACGTTTATTGTATCAGAAACCGCGAGGTTTAACAATAGCTGTTCGAAAATAAGCCGTTCGTTAACGTTGGATTCGAGCCAGTGCAGTGTTTTGAAGGCATTGGCAATTTTTTCCGCCGACTGCTCGGGGTCGAGGCGCTCGGCTATGGTTTTTGTTTGCTCCCGCTGGTCGGAATTGATGAGGTCCTGCTGTCCTTCGGTGCGCAGTTTCATCGCGTCGTACAGGGCGGAGATGATTATCTGGATAAGAGTTTTTGTCGCCCTTCGGTTTATATCTTTTTTGCTGGTGTTTTTGTCGAGGTCGGCCTGGGCGCCGGCGATTTTTTTACTTTCGCCCAGAAGCCAACCGGCAAGGTCAAGGCAGTCGGCCAGCTCGCAGTTTGAGATGGAATCGAGCAGTTTTTTCTTGGTTTGGTAAAGATGTGCACCGGCCAGTTCGAGCTGTGCCCACCGGCAGGCCTGCCCCAAGCTGCCCTGGGCGAGGCGGGCGAAGTATCGGGCCTTTTTCTCGTCGAGACCTGTTGTTTTCAAATGGTTTGCTATCTTCTCAGAGTCTATGGGCAGGAAGCGTATCGTCCGGCAGCGCGATTTTGTAGTGGGCAGGAGCTGTTCCATTCGGGTGCAGAGCAGGATGATTGTGCAGTACGAGGGCGGTTCTTCGAGGACTTTGAGCATTGCGTTTTGCGAAGAGCGGTTTAATCTTTCGGCCTCGCTGATTATGTAGACCCTTCTTTTCGACAGGGTCGGCCGGGCCGATACTTTATCGAGCAGAAATTCCCGCACTACGTCAATGGGTAAATCCAGCGGCGGAGGTTTTCCTTTGCCGTCTTTCGTGAATTCGCGCAGCTCTTTGTAGATATGGTCGAAATCGGGATGCGAGCCGGCGTCGAACAGTCGGCAGGATTCGCACGAGCCGCAGCTGTCGGCGGAGCCGTTTTCGACGGTGGAGTTTTTGCAGAGAAGCAGTTTTGCCCATTCGCAGGCGGTCTTGAATTTGCCGATGCCTTCTGCGCCGGCAAAGATGTATGCGTGGGGCATTTTGTCGGCAACGTAACCGCGCTGTAAAATCGAAATGGCTTTGTCCTGACAAAATATTTCTTTAAGTGACATCTAAAAGCCCGTTTGTTCTATTATTTCCAGAATCTTTTTATGAACCGTTTGGGTATCGCCGGAGGCATCGACGACGGCGAAATTTTTTTGTTGCTCGGCTAATTCTAAAAATCCCTGGCGGACTTTTTGATGATATCCGTCGCCTTTTTGCTCCATTCGGTCGAGGTTTTTCTTGAGTCGTTTTGCGGCTGTTTCCAAATCGACGTCGAGGATTATTGTCAAATCGGGCCAGGGTTTTTCGAGGCAATCACCTGCGATTTTTATTACCTTTTCTATGGTAAATCCGCCAGCGAAGCCTTGGTAAGTGCAGGTGCTTGAGAGCCATCTGTCGATGATGACGCATTTATTTTCTTTTAAGGCCGGTGATATTTTTTCCTGCCAGAGCTGAACTCTCGCAGCCATATAGAGCATCACTTCTGTTTCGGTGCTCATTGCTATGTGTTCGGGGTTTAGCAGGATTTGGCGGATTTTCTCGCCGATAGCTGTTCCGCCCGGCTCGCGAAATGTCTCGACAGTGACGTTTTGTTTTTTCAGCCAGCCAACGAGCAGTTTTGTCTGTGTAGTTTTTCCGCAGCCGTCCGGCCCGTCGATAACAATGAATTTGCCTGAAAGTTTGTTTTTCACTTAATCACCTGTTGGTTTTATTTTGCCAGTTGGAAGTTTTCGGGTCCGACGAGCTGGCGCATTTTTCTGCAGAACTCCAAATCGGGATTGACGCTTAGTTGCCTGTCGGCGGCTGTGTAAACCCGGCCCCTTTCAGTTTGGACCGCCACGTAAACAGGGCTTCTGCCGCGGTGGCTCTTACAGATACTTTTTATCGTTGCCACCTTTTCTTTTGTCACGTTTTCGGCGTTCAGTTTTATCCGCACCTTCGCGGCCAGTTTTTCTCTGACCTTGTCAATAGGTATTATTTCCACGGCGATGATGTTCGGCGTTTCTCTCCTGTAGTCGAGCTTGCCTTTTACGAAAACGATGGTGTCCTTAACAGCGGTATCGGTGTAGCTGTTCAGCACGTCGGGGAACATCACGACCTCGACCTGTCCCTGCAAATCTTCGAGGACGAAGACGGCCATTTTCGAGCCGGCGTTTCGCCCCTTTTGCGTTATATGGTATCTGATTTTGCTTATCATCCCGCCGATTATGATTTGCCTGTTCTGTCCGGAATCGGCAAGCTGCGAGGTGTCGATTGTCGAGTAGAGATCTATTGTCTCGGCGTGATGGCTCAGGGGGTTGCTGGTGACGTAGAAGCCGAGGACCTGTTTTTCGAAGGCGAGCATTTGCGGCTCAGGCCAGGGCGCTACGTCGGGCAGGCGCTGGTGGTCCTGCGAGTAGTCGGCTTCTCCGACTTCTTGGCTGAGAAAATTCATCTGGCCGTTTTGTTTGTCGGCCTGAAGCGTGGTGCCCATCTGCATTGCCTTTTCAAGCCCGGCCATCATCTGTGCGCGGTTTCCTCCAAGCCGGTCGAAGGCTCCGGCCTTTATCAGGGCTTCGAGTACCTGTTTGTTGGCGGCCCTTAAATCGACGTTTTCGCAGAAATGGAACAGGCTCTGGAACCGGCCTACTTTTTCGCGTGCCGCGATGATTTGCTCGACAGCTTTTTCGCCGACACCTTTGACCGCGGCCAGACCGAAGCGTATTACGCCTTTTTCCTCATCGCCGTGGCCTTTATAAAGAGGCGTAAAATCGACACCGCTCTCGTTTATGTCGGGGGCCAAAATTTCGATGCCCATTTTCGTGCATTCGGCGATATACCCAACGACCTTGTCGGTGTTGTCCATTTCGAAAGTCAGAAGTGCGGCCATATATTCCACAGGCCAGTGCACCTTCATATATGCGGTTTGATATGCGATGATTGCGTAGCGTGTTGAATGACTCTTGTTAAAACCATAGCCGGCGAAGCGTTCAATGAACTCGAAAATCTGCTGGGCCTGGGTCTTGGTCAGGCCCTTATTGGTGCAACCAGCTATGAATCTTTCTTTTTCCTTGGCGATGGTGCGCGCTTTCTTTTTGC
>CAYXUW010000080.1:0-11300 GCA_964468375.1 uncultured Pirellulales bacterium
CTTCGGAAAGCATAAATTTTCACCCGAAATCAGCCCCGGAAAAACCTGGGAAGGTATGGTTGGCGCCGCCGCGACCGCGGCCATAGTTGCTTTTATTTTTGCCGTAGGTTGTGATATAATGACTTGGTGGCTGGCGATAATCTTCGGCGTTTGTTTTGCCTTTATCGGCCAAATCAGCGACTTAGCTGAGTCTATGATAAAGCGGGACGCAGAGCAAAAAGATTCGGCGAACAGTGTGCCGGGCTTCGGTGGAATACTCGACATAATCGATTCGCTGCTGCTGGCGGCACCGCTTGCGTATTTGTTCTTCATGTTTAGCACTAAATAAAGGGAAATTTTGGAAGTTACCGTACAATTAGCAACTGATAAGCAACTCGAATTGTTCGGCCCCGCCGACGGTCACCTCCGGCTTCTGCGCCGGTCGCTCGATGTTCAGATTACAGCCCGCCAATCCAATTTAATAATCAAAGGCAAATCCGAAAACGTAAACAGGGCCGCCGAAATTATAGACAGAATGCAGAAACGCTTAATCAAACGCGGCTCACTTACCGCCGCGGATGTAAACACCTTGCTTTCTCAGGATGACTCGGCCATAACAGCCAAAACCAGCAAAGCCATCACCGTGTATTCCCACAAAAAGGTTATCGAGCCGTCCACCAAAAACCAGCTTAAATATGTCGAAACAATGCTGGCCAATGACCTTACGTTCTGCATAGGACCGGCGGGAACCGGCAAAACATATCTGGCCGTCGCAGTTGCGGTTTCAATGCTTAAAAAAAAGCAAATCCGGAAAATCGTCCTCGCCCGACCGGCTGTGGAAGCCGGCGAAAAACTCGGCTTTCTGCCCGGCGACATCCAGGCAAAGGTAAATCCCTATCTCCGCCCCCTATTCGACGCCCTTGAGGATATGATGGATTTCGACCAGATGAGAAAATTTATGGAGCTGGACATAATCGAAATCATCCCGCTTGCCTTTATGCGGGGCAGGACATTAAACGAAGCCGTCATAATCTGCGATGAGGCACAAAACACCTCCGTTCTGCAAATGCTGATGATACTGACCAGACTGGGCCACGGCTCTAAAATGATAGTAACAGGTGACATAACCCAAATCGACCTGGACACCGGCCAAAAAAGTGGTTTAATAGAGGCAATCTCTATACTGCGGCGAATCAAGGGTATAGGTTTTACTGAATTGACCCAGAAAGACATTGTGCGGCATCGGCTAGTGCAAAATATCGTAAGGGCATACAAAAGAAGAACCGAATCCAAGAAAGCAAAGTAGAATAGTTTATTGAGCAGAGCAAAAATGTGGTTTTTTAAGAAAACAAGTCCGCGGCGAAGCCAAGTTCGCAAGAAGAAAACCCTTGAACGGCTTTCCCAAATAAGCCAGTTCGCGAACACCGACCGCCTAATCTCCGTCCTGCTGGTACTTGCTTTTATCGTCCTTTTCGTATTTATTCTTTCATTCGAGATAATGCCTCAGGTTCGCTATATCGACCTGGTGCCCAGAACCATAATAGTGGCACTTATTTCTCTCGGCGCCGCTTTCTATATTCACCATTACCAAAAACGAATAATACAAAATCACGCCCGGGCCGTAGCGCTGGCGGGCCTGTTTATCCTCCTGTTAGCCATAACCAAACTCGGCATCTTGGCGGCAAACCAAACTTTCTGGGCAACCGGCACCGCCGTCACCGCAGCTATCATTCTGACCATCGCCTATGACCAGCGATTCGCAATCGGTATGAGTATATTCTATTGCCTCTTTGCCTATTTTGTTGCAGGGCCTTCGTCAAATATCAATCTGTTCCTGACTATGGCCGCCGGCGCCTTCGCCTGCTGCTTTTCCTTAAGAGAAATCCGCACAAGAATGAAGCTGCTCGAGGTAGGCACCCTCGCGGCGGTAATAGTGTTTATGACAGCAACCTCTCTGGACTTTTTCTCCAAAAGTCCTAAAATAGGCAATGTCCTCAATAACGCCGCTTATCACGCTGGCATCACGCTTTTAGTCGGCGTGTTTATCCAGGGCCTGCTGCCGCTAATCGAAAGAATCTTCCGAATAGCAACAAGTATGACCCTTCTGGACTACAGCGACGCCAACCAGCCGCTGCTGAAACGGCTCGCTATGGAAGCGCCCGGCACCTTCAGCCACAGCTTGCTGGTCGGCTCCATAGCCGAAACCGCCGCTGAAACAATCGGCTGCAATGGCCTTCTCTGCAGAGTCGGCGCTTATTATCACGACATCGGCAAAATCAACAAACCCGGCTACTTCGCCGAAAACGAATTGGGCTCCACCAGCCGGCACAAAGAGCTCTCGCCCGCTATGAGCCAGCTAATCATTGTGGGCCACGTAAAAGACGGAATAGAAATGGCCAGAGAATACGGCCTGCCCGCGGTGCTTCGCCAATTCATCGAAACACACCACGGCACAACGCTGATTGAATATTTCTACAACGAAGCCAAAAAGAAACACACCCGGAAAGATTCCGACGGAGGACCTTCAGAAAACGAATTCAGATATACCGGCCCGAAGCCGAAAACAAAAGAAGCCGCCATCGTAATGTTGGTCGACGCCGTCGAAGGCGCCGTCAGGTCGTTGCCCGAAGTAACCCCCACAAAGGTGGAGGCGGTCGTGCACAATATGGCTATGAAGCGCCTGCAGGACGGCCAGTTCGACGAATGCGATATGTCCCTGCGGGAGCTCAGCCAGATAGAGGCGAGCATAGCCAAATCCCTCGCAGCCCACCATCACGGCCGGGTCGCTTACCCGAAGCCGCCCGACAAACCCAACGAACCCTCACCTGAAGAAAAACCGCAAAACGAGAAACCGCCGAAGAAACGCAGGGCGGAAAGCTCAAAAGAAATACAGCAGGAACCTGAGCAAACCGAGGAAGAAAACACATAAAAATTTATGGGTTCTACCAAACCAAATAAAAACATAACCGTTCAAATCACTAAAAACTTCAAAAATGCAGATGCCCGTTTACCCCGGCTTAAAAAACTGGTTGAAGCTGTCTGTAAGCGCTTCAAACTTGCAAAAGCGATCATAAGTATAGCAATAGTTGACAGCGCCCAAATCCGCAGACTAAACAAAAAATTTCTGAATAAAAACAAAGCCACCGATTGCTTAAGTTTCGACTTATCCGACAACGATACAGGCCCGGAAAAATCATTTGAACTTGTCGTCAACGCCGAAATGGCCGTCAGAGAGGCGAAGTTGAGAGGCCACTCGAGCGAAGCGGAACTGGCGCTTTACATAACCCACGGCCTGCTGCACAACCTCGGCTTCGACGACTCCACACCGGCCAAAGCCAAAAAAATGCACGAAACCGAAGACGAAATCCTCCGCCAGCTCGGTTATGGTTTGATATACGGCTCGTAAATTATAAAATATAGCTGATTGAAAGGATATTAAGTGAGTTACGTTGGCTGGACTATACTGCTGATTTGTCTTCTCGCAGGCGGCGCGCTGTTTTTCTCCGTCAATGCCTTCGCCCTGCGAATATTCTCCCGCACCAAACTGCAGGACGCATTCGAAGACAGAAATAAAGAAGACCGCACCGACATCATAGTAAAAAACGCTGAAAAGCTCGCTCTGGCCTGTTTCCTATATCGCCTCGTTTTCAATATGTGCATACTTCTTCTGCTGCTGGCCGGTTTTGCGACCACACGCCAAAGCATCCCTGAAGTCAGCGATTACCTAGCCACCTTTATTATCGCGGCGGCAATATTCTCGATATTCTCTCTGGCGGTTCCTCACGCCTGGGCAAAATACGACGGCGAAGAAATCCTCAGCCGAACATACAAGCTGCTGATGTTTTTCTCTGCCCTCGCCTGGCCCGCACTTTACGTATTCCAGTTATACGACGGCCTCATAAAACGCCTCGTCGGCGTAGCCGAAACAACGCCGGAAGAGGACAGGGAAGAAAAGCAGGAAGAATTCCTCGAAGGCCTCGAACGGCATAAAATCGAAGGCATCGTCGATGAGGAAGAGCAGGAAATGATTGAAAACGTTCTCGATCTGAGCGACCGCACCGCCGACGAGATTATGACCCCCCGCACCGATGTAGTGGCGGTCGATGTCAATTCCGACCTGCCGGCAATACTCGAAACCATCAAACAGGGCGGCCATACCCGCGTGCCGGTTTACGAGGAAAATATAGACAATATAATCGGTTTCATCTACGCCAAGGACCTGCTGGCAGAAATCGGCAAAGACGCCGCCGATTTCAACCTGCGCAGTAAACTGAGAAGCGCCTATTTCGTCCCCGAAACAAAACTGCTCAGAACCCTGCTGCACGAATTCCAGAACCGCAAACTCCACATAGCCGTGGTGCTCGACGAATACGGCGGAACAGCCGGCATCGTTACGCTCGAGGACATCCTCGAAGAGCTTGTCGGCGAAATCACCGACGAATACGAGGAGAAACCGCCCGAGCCCGTAAGGAAAATAAACGCCGACACCATCGAGGCCGATGCCAGAATGTATGTCGACGACCTGAACGACCAGTTCGATTTGAACCTGCCCGACGATGAAGATTACGACACCATAGGCGGCTTCGTATTCTCTCGGCTGGGCTATATCCCAAAGACCGGCGAGAGCTTCGATTACGAAAACCTTAAATTCACTATCAGCTCCGCCGAGCCGAGAAGAATAAAACGCCTCGTAATAAAGAAAATCCCCGAGCAGTAAAATGCTGACCAAGGACAATGCTATCTGCATACGCGCTACGGATTTCTCCGAAACTTCCCAGATTCTGACGCTGTTCACCCGCGACGCCGGAAAAATCAGCGCCATCGCCAAGGGCTCAAAACGCGCCAAATCCGCCTTCGACGGCCACGTCGAGGTCTTCTCGCACGGCAGCATTGTTTATTCCGATTCCAAAAGGGAACGGCTCGCAACCCTTACCGAATTCGAGCAAAAGCCCGGCTTCACCAACCTGCCCGCCGACCTTTTTGCGCTGAACTGCTGCCTCTTCTCCGCCGAGCTAATTAATCTGCTCACCGACGATTACGACCCACACCCCCAGCTTTTCGACGCCTTCCTGAAATTCCTGCAAAACACCAATGAAAAACAAAAGCCGCTTCCGCTTCTAATACTGTTTCAGTTAACTCTGCTAAGGGAAATCGGCTTGATGCCTATACTGAACGCCTGCGCAAACTGCAAAACGCAATACGAGCGACGAGCGGCAAGCAACGAAACGTATTTCAGCAGTTCCGCTAATGGCTTTATTTGCAAAGATTGCGAGGCCAGCTTTCCGGATAAGATTAAACTCTCCAAAAAAGCGGCTGATTGCCTGGCTGACGCCAAATCAATTGTTGATGCAGATGAAAGAATACTTAACGAGGTCGAAAAAGCACTAATCCACCATTTCACCGAAATCCTCCACCGCCAGCCAAAAATGGCAAAATACATCCTGAGAAACTGACAGTTGCATTTTTCAAATCTTCAGGTAAAATTCACTGAATAGCTTGCTTGCTGTTAAAAATCCCAAAAGGGGAATTTATATGAAAAAAAGCCGATTAATTACTGTTATATCTGTTCTTTTCCTTTTTACCTTTTCGGATTGTTCCTGCACCTCTGTGGACAAACAATCCCGGAAAGAACAAACATCGGCCGGCCAATCCACTCATGTTATAACCAGCGAACCCAATGTCCCCGTCGCAGCATCCGTGAAAGACTCGAACGAGCAGAAACTGATTAAAGAAGCTCAGGAAAAGGCCGAGGAAATCAAAACCGAGGCCGAGACCATCAAAAAAGAAGCTGAAATCCAAGAAAGACTATTAGAGCTTGAAAAGAAAAAGGCGGAACAAAAGCTCAAAGACGCCGAGCTGGCAAAGAAAGAAGCTGAGGTCATAAAAGAGACTTCGAAAAGCAAATTGCTCAGCTTCATGGATACAGAAGTCCAGGAAGCTGTCGAAAAAGCCCAGCAGATGGAGAAAGATGCCTTAGCTGCCAAACAAAAAGTTAAACTTGCTGAAGAGAAAATGCTCGCTGTTCAGAAAAAGGCCGAAATTGCGGAAGAAGAGCTGAAACTGGCTCAGGAAAGAGCGGCCGTCGCAGAAGCCAAAATTACCGAACAGAGGAAAACCACATACAAAAAATTAGCGCAAACAGGCCTGATTCTTCTGATTGGATATTCGCTGCTTTTTGTTTTGGTCCGGGTTATAAACCACAGCATCAAAGACCTTAAGGCAAAACATTTAGCAAGAAGAAATGCTGTTTACATTCTCAATGTTCTAATTATCCTCTACATTGCCTTTCTTTGGATACAAAATATCGGCGCCATAACTATATTTATCAGTGCCATGGCCGCCGGTCTGGTATTGGTCCTTCAGGATGCCATACTTTCGATGGCGGGCTGGCTTTACATCCTTGTGCGAAGGCCCTTCGAGGTCGGCGATAGAATCGAGCTGGGAGGCGTCAAGGGCGATGTAATAGATATCGCCATTTTCCAGACATCTCTGCTCGAGATAGGCAACTGGATAGATGCCGACCAAAGCACAGGAAGGATAGTCAATGTTCCTAACAGCTCTGTATTTAGGAAAGAATACTTCAACTACAGCAGGGGTTTCGAATTCATCTGGAACGAGATAAAGATTCTGGTCACTTTTGAGAGCGATTGGAAACGCGCTGAGGAAATTATGCTCAAACACGGAAACGTTCAGGCCGAAGGAATGGCCGATGTCGTAAAAAGAAAAATTGACAGAATGACCCTGCGTTATATGATTTTTTTCGATAAATTGACGCCTATAGTATATACCAATATCAAGGATAACGGCGTTGAATTGACGCTCCGCTATTTAACTGGGGCTTTGAATAGACGAACTACTCAGGATGCCCTCTGCCGAGCGATTTTGGACGATTTCGATAAAGAGGAAAATGTCAACTTCGCCTACCCAACCTTCAGAATTGTAAAGTAGCTTTCGCTTGTTCCGCCTCCTGCTCGGATACTTATTTTACGTATGCTTGCGCATACTTACTGTTTGTTTCCGACTCGCGGGCATACGGCACCACAAGTAATAAATGTTTAAAAGCCCCCCGCGGCGTCTGAGCGGGGTACCTTCAATCAAAACAACTAAAATATGCAAAACAAACCCAATTTTCCAAAAAGTCAAATGTTTATAACAGTATTGTAAATAACAAATTGCAGCGAAAAATGCTAATTGGACACTTGGTGAAAACAAACCCAAAACAAAGCCAAACAAACCCAATTTTAAACTATCATTGTTCTTCGAACAGTTCCGGCTGGCCGGCGGTGTCTTTGTGCTTGTGGTATTTGAGGTTTAAGTGTTTGCAGGCCTTTTGCGTGATTTCCCGGCCGCGTTTTGTCCGACGGAGGAAGCCGATTTGCAAAAGATACGGCTCTACTACATCTTCGAGTGTGTCGCGCTCTTCGCCGAGTGTGGCGGCGATGGCGTCGATGCCTGCGGGGCCGCCGTCGTAGGTATTAACCAGCGCTCGGAGGAAGGCGCGGTCCAGTTCGTCGAGGCCGAGCGCGTCAATCTGCTCCATCTTCAGGGAGTCCTCGACAATCTTGGCGGTGAGGGCGCCCTTGCCTTTTACCTGCGCATAGTCACGGACGCGCTTTAACAGGCGGTTGGCTACACGAGGTGCGCCGCGGGAGCGGGCGGCGATTAATTTGAGGGTATCGTCCTCGCAATGCAGGGACAGTAACCTGGCCGACCTTTCGAGGATAGCCGTCAATTCGTCGGGGCTGTAAAAATCGAGATGATACAGCATACCGAACCGGCCGCGAAGAGGAGCGCTTAGCAGGCCTGCGCGGGTCGTTGCGCCGATAAGGGTAAAACGCTTCAGCGGGAAATTGATTGTCTTTGCGTGCAGGCCGCTATCGACGGTGAAGTCGACTCTGAACTCTTCCATCGCGGGGTAGATGAATTCTTCGACGGGAGTGCTGAGGCGGTGAATCTCGTCGATGAATAGGACGTCGCCGGTGTTGATATTGCTAAGCAGGCCCATTACGTCGCCTGCTTTGGTCAGGGCGGGGCCGGAAGAGCAGCGGATTCGAGCGCCCATTTCGTTGGCCACGACGTTAGCGAGGGTCGTTTTGCCGAGGCCGGGCGGGCCGTAGAAAAGGATGTGCTCGAGGGGCTCGGCTCTTTTCTGCGCGGCTGCGATGGCGATGGCGAGCTTTTCCTTGACGCTGGGCTGGCCGACGCATTCGTCCAGAGACTTCGGGCGAAGCGAGATGTTAAAACTCTCGTCCGCTTCCAGAGACTGAGCGTTTATGACTCTATTTACCGCCATCAAACTTCTATTCCCTGCTTTAATCTATATACCAAGGGTACAAGCTCCTCGGCTGAGTTGATATCGGGATGTTTCTGCGAGGCCAGCTCAATAAGCTCCATTGCCTCGATTCGTTTCTCGCCCCAGGCGATGAGAATTTCGAGGGCCTCCGCCTGGAACGCTTTGAACCCCGCCACCGCGGCTCTGGCTGATTCGGGGCCGGTCGCGAAGAGCTTGAGCTTGCCGCGCAGCTCAGCGATAATCTGCTGGGCCATTCTTTTTCCCACGCCGTCAAGCGACATTAAAATCTTGTCATCGCCGTCCTCTATTGCGGCGGCTATGGCAGCTATGGGAATACTTAATGAGCGCAGGCCTTTTCTTATGCCTATGCCTTTGACGCTGGTGAACTTCGTGAAGAAGTCTCTTTCGCCGGAGTTGAGGAAACCAATCATTCTGGGTATCAGGTTTCCGCCGCCGGGAGTGCCCTCGTAATATTCCATAGTGCAAAGCGCGATGTCAGAACCGATTTTGTCCGAAAGCGCGTTTACACAATAGCCGGGCAGCATTACCTCATAGCTAATCGCACCGACCTGCACGAGTGCGGAGGCGCTGTCGAGCTTAACGAGTTTTCCTTCAATTCGAGCTATCATCGAGCATCTCTTCGAGGATTTCCGCGGCGTCTCTGACCAGCGGCGAACAAATGGTTCTGAAAAGTCTTTGTTCGGTAGCTTTTCTCATTCCTTCTTCAGTCCGTATATCATAGCCAATCAGGGTTTGGCAATCCGTCGACTTATTCCTCTTACAAAACTTTTCGGCGAATTCGATAATCTCATCATAGGGTTTATCTTTTCCCTTTCCGAATTTCAATCCGAGAACCATAAAGGCGCCGGTAACAGCCCCGCAGGTGCTGCCGATACGCATTCCGCCGCCGAAACCGGATGCGATTTTGACGGCCTGGTCAAACGGAACCCCAAGATCCTCAGCATAAGTCGAAAAAACGGCCTGCGAACAATTGAAGCCATCCTCGAAACATTCCACAGCTTTTTTCACCTTACTCACTTTAAATCTCCAGCAACTGTCTCGAATTTGCACAGCACAGTGCAGCGGCCACCGCATCGGCAACGTCGGGCGGCTGGGGCAGGTCGGGCAGTCGCAGGATTGTCTGAATGGTTCTCTGCATCTGCTCCTTCGACGCCCTGCCGTTGCCGGTAATCGATTTTTTTATTTTCGTTGCGCTGAAGCTCCGGACGGCGACGCCAGCGGCGGCACAGCTTTGGAGTATAACACCTCTTGCGTGTCCCATCAATATAGCCGTTTTGGGATGCGCGTAATGCGAATATAACTGCTCGACCGCCACAACATCGGGGTCAAATTTTTTAAGAAGCGAATCGATGTCCTCGGCAATCTGATTCAACTTTGTCTCTATCGGCAAACTGCCGTCGGTGCGAAAGACGCCCGCTTCGGTCAGTTTGTCTTCGCCACCGTCCGTTTCCAAACAGGCGTATCCGCAAACCTGCAAACCCGGGTCGATACCGAGTATTCTCATTTTCTCCTCCAGGTGGTAATCTCTCCTGGTTTATCCTCAAGGACAATGCCGATTTCATCGAGCTTGTCCCGGAGGGCATCGGCTGCCACAAAATCTTTTCTTTGTCGGGCGTTTCTACGCTGCTCGATAAAGACGTTTACGAGCTTGTCGAGCATTTCGGTATCGGCCCCGGCAACCCGAGGGTATTCGTCTTTGACTAGGCCGAGAACATCGCCTCCGAGCCAAGAGAATAAGATTTCAATTTCATTAAGGGTCTCTAAAGTTACCTCTTCTTTTTCAAGGACGGCATTTGCCAGCCGAACCAGCTCAAACATAACCGACAATGCGACAGAAGTATTGAGGTCGTCGTTCATTGCAGTTTCAAATTTTTTCCTCAACTCCTTCAACTGGCCGGTTACGGCACCTTCGGTTTCGCCTTTGGGAGCCTGGGTCATTCGTTTCCGCACCGCACGAACCGTCTCGGTTATTTTTTCGTAGCCACTCTGGGCCGCGAAAAGCGCAGCATCTGAAAAATCCAGCGGACTTCGATAATGGCTGTTCAAAATCAACTGCCTGATAGCCAGCGGGTCGTAGGCCCTTGTCAACCTTTCGTGGGAGCCGGAGAAGGCCTGCTTGAGAGTAATAAAATTATTCAGGCTCTTGCCCATTTTCTGGTTATCGACGGTAACCATATTGTTGTGCACCCAGTATTTGACGAATTGTTTACCGGCGGCGGCTTCGGCCTGGGCGATTTCGCAGTCGTGGTGCGGGAACTGGTTTTCTATTCCGCCTCCATGAATGTCGAACGGCTGGCCGAGGTATTTTGTGCTCATCACGGAGCATTCGAGATGCCAGCCGGGAAAGCCCATACCCCAAGGGCTGGGCCACTGCATAATATGGTTAGGCTCTGCTTTTTTCCAGAGAGCAAAATCGGCGGGACTTTTTTTATCCGGTGAGACTTCAACGCGTGCGCCGGCCTGCATTTCTTCTATATTTCTGCCGGAGAGCTTGCCATAGTCGGCAAATTTGGAGATGTCGAAATATACCGAGCCGTTGACCTCGTAGGCGAAGCCCTTTTCCAAAAGTGTTTTTACCAACTCAATTTGTTCGATTATATGGCCGCTGGCCCGCGGGCTGATGTCAGGGCGAAGGCAGTTGAGTTTGTCCATATCCTCAAAGTAGCTGGCGGTATAGAACTCAGCCAATGCCATCGGATGAATCTTTTCTTTTCTCGCGGCCTCGGCGATTTTGTCATCGCCTTGGTCGGCGTCGTCGGTGAGATGGCCGACGTCGGTGATGTTCTGGACGTAAGTAACGTCATAGCCGAGATATTTTAAATATCGGACGAGGACGTCAAAGCTGACGTAGCTTTTTGCGTGTCCGAGATGGGCGTGGTCATAGACGGTCGGGCCGCAGACATAGATTCCGACCTTTCCTTTTTTCAGAGGTTTAAATTCTTCTTTGTTTCTCGTCAGGGTGTTATAGAGATTAAATCCCATCTGCAAAACACTTTCGACTTAGCTC
>CAYXUW010000081.1:0-10760 GCA_964468375.1 uncultured Pirellulales bacterium
GACTGATATTGGCCTGTCCGAATATTATGAGATGCTGGACAGCGAGGAAATCCAGGCACATCCTTATAGAAAAAAACTTTTTGCATTAGGACGGAATAACTTTGCCGGTTTGGTGGTATATGATTCCGAAGGGCGGCGCATTTATCCTTTGTTGTCTTTTGGGACAGACAGTGCAGCTGAGTCTTCAGCAGATTTTAAGGACGCCTGGCAGCTTGAATTCGTCGAGCACGAATTTTCCCGAGCTGCGGAAATTTACGGCGGTAAAGCAAAATATGGCGACGATAGCGTTTACCTGGTCGGCATCATTGGCAGAAGCAGGTGTTTATCAAAACTTGAGCGCTTGGATGAAGCTATTGCGGAGTGTAAACAAGCTGCTTTTAGCCCTTTGGAAAAAACAGCCGGGCCGGACCTTTTAGTTCTTATCGGAAATGCACGGCTGTTGCTGCTGAATTTAATAAAGGACAATGCCGAGTATAGTGCGTTATTTGAACAGACGTTCGAAAAGTTAGCTTCGATGCTATATTCGGTTAATGAGGCGGGTTTTGCGTTGCCAGCCAATCATAATCTGTTTCTTGCCCAGAGTCTTGCCAGGATGGCACGCAGGTATAGCAAAGAGGATTTCAAATTATCCGATTTTGAGCGATTAATTGCCGCAGAAGAGTTGTCTATTCAGGCGGCAGAGAATTTCCCCGAAGCAGATACCCTTAAGAGGATAAAAGAGAATAGACTGCAGCGGATATCCCTTGAGGGTAAAGTGCGATATGGTATATATCACAGGGCTGATGGTATGAGCGCGCTAGCTTTGTTATCTGCCGAACAGGTCGAATCGATTTTCGCTGACTTCGCGAGTGATTTCAGGGATTCCGGCGTTGCGTATAGAATAGTAGACGAGGCTGGCAGGTTTGTGGCGGGTGCTGATGAGGTCGACGACGAACCTTTCGCGTCGGCTGTTCTCGGCGGGGATTTCCCCGGCTGGAAAATCGAGCTGTCGTTCAGAGCAGGTGACATTTTGGAGCAGACGGCGAGCCGGCATGTTGCCATTTATATCTGGACGGGTGTGCTTGTTATTATTTTGATTCTTCTCGCGGGCGGATTTGCTGCACAGGCGGTCAGAAAACAAATTAAGCTTAACAAGCTCAAAAATGATTTCATAGCGACGGTTTCTCACGAATTAAAAACTCCTCTGGCCTCTATACGATTGCTTGTGGACACCTTGCTGGAGGGCAATTACAAAGACCAGCAGCAAGCAACGGAATATTTTCAGCTGGTTTCGAAGGAAAATGAGAGATTGACACGTTTGGTTGATAACTTCCTGACCTTTTCGAGGATGGAGCGGAACAAGCAGACCTTTGCTATGACTCGAACGAGTCCCGATGATATTGCACGGGACGCCGCCGAGGCCGTAAAGACCAAATTCGGTGCTGGTCGATGTGATTTTCAATTGGAAATAGTTGATGATTTGCCAGATGTGTTCGCCGACCACGATATTATGGTTACCGCCCTCGTTAACCTGCTTGATAATTCTTATAAGTATTCTTATGATGATAAGAAAATCCAGTTGAAGGTTTTCTCCGAGGATAATTCGGTTTGTTTTTCTGTTAAGGATAATGGTATCGGGATGAATCGCAGGCAGGTAAAGAAAATATTCGACAGATTTTATCAGGCGGATATTTCTCTTTCCCGCCGGGCGGAGGGCACCGGTTTGGGCTTGTCTATTGTAAAATTTATCGTCGATGCCCATAAAGGCACAATTTCTGTCGAAAGCGAACCCAGAAAAGGAACTACCTTTACTGTGAAATTGAAAGCCGAGCAATCAGACCCGGCGGATAAAGAGGTTATGTAATGAAAAATGTTTTGATTGTCGAAGATAATTTGACTATGCTGCGTGGCCTGAAAGATAACTTTGAGTCGAGAGGTTATCAGGTCAGAACAGCCACCGACGGCGAACTGGGGCTTAAGGCGGCGATGGCTTCAAAACCCGACCTTATTATTCTGGATATTATGCTGCCGAAAATAAACGGCTACGAAGTTTGCAGTCTCCTCCGCAAGAAAAATCTCGATATACCTATTATAATGCTGACCGCCAAAGACCAGGAAAAAGACATTGTGTTAGGCCTGAATCTCGGAGCCGATGATTATATCACCAAGCCCTTCAGCATAAAAGTATTGATGGCTCGGGCTGAAGCTTTGCAGCGGCGCCGAAAAGATAGCGAACCGCCCGTATACGAATTTGGCGATTGTATTCTGAACGTAATCGACCACACGCTTTTACGCAATGGGAAGAATGTTATGCTTACCCCTGAAGAGTACAAATTGCTGCATTTGTTTCTCAGAAGGTTAGGAGATACACTCCCTCGCGAGGAGATACTTAACAGCGTGTGGGGCCATAGCCACTTTATTACCGTCCGGGACGTTGACCGACTCGTTAATACTTTGAAAGACAAAATAGAGCCGGACCCCCATGTCCCTGTATATATTCATACGAAAGAGACGATGGGCTATGTGTTTGAAAGGCCTCAGATAAATGGAAACAATACTGATAGTTGAAGATGACCCCGCTATGCTCCGGGGACTGAAGGATAACTTCGAGTTTAAGGGTTATCAGGTATTGACGGCCGCCGATGGGGAAGAAGGACTGAATACCGCTCTTAACAAAAAGCCAGACCTTATTATTCTGGATATTATGCTGCCGAAGATAAACGGGTATGAAATTTGCCGGCTTATTCGCCAGGAAGACTTGGATATGCCGATAATAATGTTGACCGCCAAAGGCGAGGAATCGGATATAATTTTGGGACTGAATCTCGGTGCTGACGATTATGTTACCAAACCTTTCAGCATAAAAGAGCTTTTGGCGAGGTCTGCCGCATTTTTGAGACGAAGAAAACAGGCAAGGCAGGATATTTATGAGTTTGCGGATTTTAAGCTTGATATCCCGGCGAGAAAGCTGACGCGCAAGGGTAAGGAAATTAAACTGTCGCCAAAAGAATTTAGCTTGCTGGAGTTATTTGCCAGACTGCCAGGCAGGGCACTGACACGTGATGAGATATTAAACAAGGTATGGGGCTACGATTCTTTTTCTGGTCAGCGATGCATCGACCGTTTCGTTACCACGCTTAGAAATAAAATAGAGGCCAATCCGCACAAACCAGTTTTTATACGTACCATAAGAGAAATAGGTTACAAGTTCGAGCCACCCGAATAAAAGGGGGGAAATTCACTATTTTGCGATGCAAGGCTGCTTCGCAGCACATAAATCATAGTTGTAATTAATGATTCGTTGCTACATACCCTTGGGTACGATATAGATCTCGACCCGCCTGTTTTGTGGATTGCCTTTTTTGCCGGGCTTATTTGGTACAATCGGCCGGAATTCACCAAAACCTCGTATGCTCATACGCTCTGGGCTCACACCGTTGTTTGACATTAAATCCAGCACAGAGATTGCTCTGTGGGCTGACAGGTGCCAGTTGGTTGGATGTTTTGCGCGGGTATCAGGTTTACCGATTCGAATATCATCGGTGTGGCCGGCGATTATAACATCAAATTTTCCACCCTGTTCTGAAGTCAGAATCTTACATAGCGACTTAATTACTTCGATGGCCATGGGTGCCATTTTGTCACTGCCGGGTTCAAAGAGCAAATCGCTTTTGAACTTAACTATTCCGCGGTTTGAATCATACTCGACCATTTCCTTATCCTTGGCGAAATCTTCCAGTACGATGCTCAGTTCCACCGGCAGCGATGCTCCGCCGTAAAGCAGTTGCTGCTGCATCGAAGAAATCAACGCCTTCTTTTTTGCAATGTCTTCTTCTAGC
This sequence comes from uncultured Pirellulales bacterium, assembly GCA_964468375.1. Taxonomy (GTDB): domain Bacteria; phylum Planctomycetota; class Phycisphaerae; order Sedimentisphaerales; family Anaerobacaceae; genus CAYXUW01. The sequence continues at coordinate 3,819 of CAYXUW010000081.1, forward strand.
ACAGCTATTGTTTGTTGCAGTGCCTTTACCTCGACATCACATCGGCCTTCGGCAGTTTCGAGTTTTCTCCTAAATTGGTCGAGCGTGACTTTGGTAGCTTGTATTTCGCTTTCGAGTTCGGCTATTCGTTCTTGTTGTATATCGTTTTGGACTTTGAGGTCTTTAAGTTCCGGGCCGCAGCCGTTCAGAGCTATAGTGCAGATGAGTAAAAGAAAAAACGCCGAAAGTTTGACAGTTCGCATTGTTCCATCCTTTCCAAAAAATACGTGACGAGCAAATTTCCCTTAGTCGTCCTATAAAATATAACGATTATCTATTCTAAGCTATTATTATCGACCACTTCCTTCATTTCCAACCACATCAGTAAATAAAACCTATTTATATTTATCCGTCAAGCACAAACTTTCAAAATATATTCGGCTCTCTTAGGTCGCTTTCGTCCGCCTTAAAGCAGGTTCCGATGGTTTTTTAGCGCAGCAAAAAGGCCCTTTTATTTGCTTAAAAAGGGCCGAGAGAGACTAAACTTTATCTGCTGTGTGCAGACTAAATGTTTTCGATATCCGGTTCTTGCTCCGCCTCAGGAGCTTCTTCGGTTTCCTTCGTTTTTTTCTTTTTTCCTTTCTTTTTCTTTTCTTTTTTCGCTTTCTTTTCCTTCTTTTCTTTTTTCTTCACGGTTGTCTTTCCGCCTTTACCGCCGAGCATGAAAGCTACCCCGACCACAAGACCCGACGCTACAGCAGCGCCGATAGTAACATACCATATTAAATCTTGTATTGCTGTCCGCACCGCAGGTATCGTGTTCTTGAACGCTGCCATCGTTACTATAACAGTATAAATAACAGCTAAAAACGGTAGAACCAGCATAATGCCAAAAGCATTACTTATCATATCCGGTGCCGGCTCAGCATAACCTTGAACCATTATCGGTGCCTCAGGACCTGGTTCCGTTGCGGCGGGACCTTCCTCTGGCATTAGTTGGTCCGCCTCCGCGGCTACCTCCATCGCCGAAGCTTCCGGTGCCTTGCCTTCTTCACCTTCGCTTTCAGGAGTATAAATTTCATCGAGAATGCCGCCCAGCGAAGTATCATCGGCCTGCAGCGAAAGGTCTAATAGCCCTGAGCCGCTGCCGAAAGTGTCAAGATTTACGTCTTCTTCAATTTCCTCCAGCGACGCCTCACTTGCACTTGATGCCCCTCTTGTTGCGCCCAGCGTATCATCTAACGCACCGCCGCCGTCCGATACGAGTTTTGTTTCGCTCAGCGTATCGTCTGCCAGCTTGTAATCTTCGCCTTCTTCGTCACCGAGCACATTAATTCCTTCGCCGGTCATAGCTGTGGTGTCTCCCCCCGTCGACTTGCTTTCTTCGGCTGGGCCTTCATCCGGTTCCGGTGCCAGAGAAATCTCATCGTCGCTTATCAATTCCTCTGTTTCATTTGAAGTTTCCTCCGGTGCCGCGCTTGCCTCAGCCATCAGTGCCTCGACATCAGCAGCTTTGTATACCGCACCCTCTTCTTCGCCTGTATCGCCGCGATACTCACGGAGCTTGCCCTGCTTGACCATCTCCTGCACTTCTTCTACCGTTTTATTGAGCTTTGCGGCGGCTTCTTGTAACGTATAAAACGCATCAGCCATAAATTTACTCCTGAAAATTCCTCTTCTGCTTTCCTTAATGCCTGTCGGAAAGCTTAAAAAGCCTGTATTTCTCTATTTTTTAGACTCTACACCCAAAAAAAACAGCTTTTCATATAAAAATTATAACGTAAACCGGGTGGATATGCAAGCTATTTTTGCCGAAAATGCCGTAAGTTAAGCCCGATAAACCTCTTGCGGGCGGCCTTACTGCGCATACTCGGGTACGATTGTATTGCGGCAGCTGGCTATTTTGTATAAAATGCTTTCCCTGACGAGCTTCAGCTTCATTTTCGGGGTGTAGCTCAGCTTGGCTTAGAGCGCCTGCTTTGGGAGCAGGAAGTCGCTGGTTCGAATCCAGTCACCCCGATTCTCTGAACCAGCTTTGCATAAAGTGCTTTAATCTCTTTTTAACTTTCCAATTTCGATTTGAAATCGCTTCAGGGGTTGGCGTTATGCTTATTTTCGTAGGGAGGACGGTGCAGAACATGTCCAGCGATGATTATGATGATTAGCAGAGCCATCAAAACCATAGCGGCGTATGGACTATACGATGCCGTTTGGTCAAGCAGATTACGAAGAAAAAAGGCCCAGCCGAAGATTGCCGCGACAGTTCCTGCCAGCACGGCGGTCATTATGACCCAGACTCGCAGGTTTAGCAAAAATCCAATCACACAGCCCACCACCGGCCCGGTCATCCAGAAAGGAAACCACACAAAAACGAATAACCCGATTATGCCGTATTTCCGCACCATATCCTTATTGGCTTCTGCCGCATTGCGAATACGCTGGAATATGTTCTTGAGCCATTTAACCACCAGTAACCGTCGCCAGCTGAGCACGAACAGCGGGTAGAAAATGAGAACCAGAATTGTTTCTATTGCTATACACATCGGGATGACTGTGCTGTGTTTGAGGTTCAGAGAATATCCGAATGCCATACCAGCTGCTCGGCCGAAGATAATTTGAGTCGCGGTCATACCGACCAGAACTTGTGAACCCTCCGGCGAGTACAGCATCTTGGTTCCGAGCCAGAAAGCATATATAAACGCCAAAGTGACTCCGGCCATTAAGAGACGGCCCTCGGATTGCGTCAGAAGAGTTGTTCTTAAAAGTTTCCTTTGCTCCGAATGTGCCTCAGTTGCTGATTGTTCAGTTTTGTCTCCCATACGCTTTGCACACCCCATAATGGAGTTATTTTAACTGATATTTCCTGCGTTGCACACTATAAATAAGTATTCTGAATTATCCGTCAAATTCAAGATTTTTCTGAATTACCGATTAATTATTGACTTTTCGGCGTTAACGGGGGAAAATGCTCGTTTTGACTATCCCAGAATTTTAAGGAGGTAAAGAATGTTTAACGGTATTTTTCAAATTCCTCGACCGGTTAATGAACCGGGTTTACAGTATGCTCCCGGCAGTAGCGAACGTGCAGCTCTAAAGTCTAAGCTCAAAGAAATGCTCGGCGCACAGGTGGAGATCCCAGTGATTATCGCCGGAAAAGAAGTCCGCAACGGCAAGCTTAAGAATATCATCTGCCCCCACGACCACAAGCATGTATTAGGCAAATATCACGAGGCCGACGCGGCGCTGACTATCAAGGCCGTCGACGCCGCTGAAAAGGCAAAAAAGCAATGGGGCGAAATGCCCTGGGAATCGAGGGCGGTCGTGCTGCTCAAAGCCGCCGAGTTGCTTGCCGGCAAATACCGTATGACTTTGAACGCAGCAACAATGCTCAATATGAGCAAGACCCCGCACCAGGCCGAGATTGATTCGGCCTGTGAGTTGATTGACTTCTGGCGATTCAACCCGCACTTTATGGAAGAGGTATACGGCGACCAGCCGATGTCGACTCCCGGCGTGCTGAACTATATGGAGCACCGTCCGCTCGACGGCTTCGTCCTTGCCTTAACGCCGTTCAACTTTACCTCCATTGCGGGTAATCTCCCGACGGCACCGGCTCTGATGGGCAATACCGTCGTATGGAAGCCCGCTTCGGCTGCCGTCCTGCCCGCATACTTTCTTATGAAAGTCCTTGAGGAAGCAGGTATGCCCCCCGGAGTTATAAATATGATCCCCGGCCCCGGCCCCGTTGTCGGCCCGCCCGCACTAAACGATATTCGGCTTGGCGGCATCCACTTTACGGGCAGCACCTATGTATTCTCGACAATCTGGCTGGCCGTCGGCTCGGACATCCGGAAATACGTCTCGTATCCGAGAATCGTCGGCGAAACCGGCGGAAAAGACTTCATATTTGCTCACGCAAGCTGCGATATCGACGCCCTCGTAACCGCCCTCGTCCGCGGCTCGTTTGAATATCAGGGCCAGAAATGCTCAGCTTGTTCGAGAGCATATGTCCCGGATTCCATCTGGCCGCAGGTCAAAGAGCGAATGCTCGCTGAAATCGCGACTATTAAAATGGGTGATGTAACCGACTTCGGCACTTTTATGGGAGCCGTTATCGACAAAAAGTCTTTCGATACCATCAACGGCTATATCGAATTTGCCAAGGGTTCGCCCGATATGGAAATCATAGTTGGCGGCGGTTCTGACAACTCCAAAGGTTACTTCATCGAGCCGACCGTTGTGGTATCTAAAGACCCGAAATCTAAATTGATGGTCGAGGAGATATTCGGCCCGGTATTAACATTGTATGTTTATCCCGAAGGCGAATACGACCAGACTTTGGAAATCTGCGATAAGACTTCTCCCTATGCCCTGACCGGTGCGATTTTCGCCCTCGAGCGCGGCGCCATCGTTAAGGCGATGGATGTCCTGCGCCACGCTGCGGGTAATTTCTATGTCAACGACAAGCCCACAGGTGCGGTTGTCGCCCAGCAGCCGTTCGGCGGCACACGCGCATCGGGCACCAATGATAAGGCTGGCAGCTGGCTTAACCTTGAGCGATGGGTCTCGCCGCGGGCAATTAAGGAAACATTCCTGCCGCCGAGGGATTACCGTTATCCGTATATGAAGCCGGAATAAAAGCGCAACAGCGGTTTTTATGGAAATTGTCGCTCTGCAGTGCTAAAATGACCGGCGGTTATGAATACTGTCGTAGAAAATAGCGAAGAGGCATTCCTGAATGCCCCCTTAGAAGGGCTTATTTCCAAGGCTGGCGAGGTTAGAAAAAGGTATTTAGGCGATAAGCTGGAGCTGTGCAGTATCCTCAATACTCGCTCCGGCCGATGCACCGAAGATTGCAAATTTTGTGCCCAGTCAACGAGATATCACACTGATATAGCGACATATCCGCTCAAATCCAAAGAAGAGATAGTCGAGGCGGCACAAAAAGCCAAAGCTATCGGTGCGGAAAACTTCGGCATTGTAACAAGCGGAAACCGCCTTACCGACGAAGAAGTTGGTAGTATAGCGCAGGCGGTATCGGAAATAAAGGGCAGAATGGACATTGCTGTTTGCGCTTCTTTGGGCGCTTTGGAAAAATCACAGTTACAGCTTCTAAAAGAATCCGGCCTTTCGCGCTACCATCACAATATCGAGACATCCCGCTGTTTTTACCCGCATATTGTCTCAACACACAGCTTTGAAGAAAGAATCGAGACTATAAACTCAGCTAAGCAGCTCGGCCTCGAAATTTGCAGCGGCGGGATAATCGGAATGGGTGAGACTTGGCGGGACAGAATCGATATGGCTTATACCTTAAAAGAGCTGGATGTTGACTCGGTTCCTTTGAACATATTAATCCCTATTGAAGGCACTCCTCTTGAATCCGCCGCACCTTTGTCAGTTGATGATGCCGTAAGGGCGATATGTATTTTCCGCATTATATTGAAAGATAAAAGCATAAAAATCGCAGCCGGCAGAGAGGCAACCTTCAAGGACTCGCAGCTTAAGGCGTTTATCGCCGGTGCAAATGGGATGCTTATAGGCGGATATCTGACCGTCAAAGGCGCAGGTCTCGATGCTGATTATGCACTCATCGAGGAGATAAAGAGAGTATGGAAAGAATAGACTTTTTTTTATCACAGAGGAGAGCGGATGGTCTCCTTAGATTTTTAAGACCAGCCGATTTGCGCAGAGATGGAAAAATTCGTTATGACGGTGCAGAACTGTTCGATTTTTCCTCTAATGATTATTTGGCCCTTTCTGGCCATCCGAAGCTCAAAGAAGCTTCTGCGAAAGCTGTTGGCTCTTTCGGCACAAGCGCTTCCGCATCGCGGCTTTTAAGTGGTGACCTTAAGCTTCACCATCAGCTTGAGGAAAAAATAGCCGAATTCAAAGATAAAGAAAGCGCTTTGATTTTTAATTCCGGCTATCAGGCCAACGTAGGGATAATAAGCGCATTATACGGCAGAGATGACGCCGTTTTTTGTGATAGATTGAGTCACGCCAGTATAATAGATGCGGTTCGCCAGTCCGGCGCCAAGCTTGTTCGCTTTAATCATAATGACCCGGAACACCTCGAATCTTTGCTAAAAAGACAAGGCAGCAAATTTAAAAGCCGCCTTATAGTTACCGAAACCGTTTTCAGTATGGATGGTGACAAACCGCCTTTAAAAGAGCTTGTAGATATCAAAGACAGATATGATTGCTTTCTTATGGTTGATGAAGCGCACGCCACAGGCGTTTTCGGCCCCAACGGTGCAGGCGCCGTCGAAGAGCAGGGGCTTTCCGGCCACATAGAGTTAATAATGGGAACGTTCAGCAAGGCCTTGGGTAGTTTCGGTGCTTATCTGGCCTGCTCAGAAAAAATAAAACAGTATCTCATAAATTCCTGCAGAAGCTTTATCTACTCTACGGCTTTGCCGCCTTCAGTAATTGCGGCTAATATCGAAGCCATCGATGTCGTAAGAGATGAATCCTTCCGCAGAGAAACGCTACTCGCTAACGCTGATTTCTTTCGCTCTCGACTTCGCGAAGAGGGTTTCGATGTAATCGGCTCTTCTCAAATAATTCCTCTGATTGTGGCCGGTAGCGATAGGGCGGTGAGTATTGGCCTCCAGCTTCAGCAGAGCGGTTTTTGGGTTCTTCCCATAAGGCCGCCCACCGTTCCACCGGGACAGGCAAGATTGAGGTTTTCGCTTACTTATCATCATGATAAACAGCTTTTGGAAAAACTCGCCGACCGGATTGTTGAAGTTATGCGAAGCGAAACGTGATATGAACGACTGGCTCAAAAAAGATTTACAGTATATCTGGCATCCTTACACCCAGATGAAGGACTGTCGAAAGATTCCGCCCATTCTTATAGAAAAGGCCAAAGGTGCCAAATTATACGACAATAAGGGAAACTTTTATTATGACACGATATCCAGTTGGTGGTGTAACGTCCACGGCCATAACCATCCC
>CAYXUW010000082.1:0-10545 GCA_964468375.1 uncultured Pirellulales bacterium
CCATCGGCTGTGCGAAAAGCCGACTGACCGGCGCTTTCAAAGAACCGCCGCCCGAAAAAGGCACATACAGCCCTCTAAAAGATAAAAAGGAAACCATAGGGGCGGTCGTTAGAACCCGCGCGAAGGTCAAGCCGGTTTTCGTTTCAATCGGCAATAAGTGTTCCCTTGAAGATGCGATAAGAATCACCCTAGCCTGCGCTGTCAAATATCGCCTGCCCGAGCCCACCCGTCTCGCTCACCAGTTTGTCAGTAAATTAAAATTAAAGATGTGAAACCGGATTACGGCAAACTGCACAACTAATCCCACTTGTGCTTTTTAATCGAGGCGAGAATTTTCTCCGCACACTCCATCGCCGCCAGACCTTCTTCGGCGCTGACCTCCGGCCTTGCCCGCCTGTCCGCAACGGCCTGCAGAAAAACCTGCTGCTCAAGACGCAGTGGCTCTCGGTCATCTATCTGCAGCTTTTCATAATGAACCAGCTTTGTCCAGTCTGTGCTTAATAATCTGAACTTTCCCCCTTCTTTTAACTGGCGGATTTTATTTATCAGCTCAACGTTATCGGTATCGGCCTTTATGACTATTCCCTTTTTCTCGAAATAATCTAGGCTCAAATACGCCTGTCTGCTGAACATCCGCACCTTTCTTTCGGTCTTAAGCGCCAGTCGCGAGGCGGTGATGTTCGCGATACAGCCGTTCTCGAAAACAATCCTCGCATTACAAATATCTTCCTTTTCATCAATCACGCTAACCCCGACAGCATCTATTCTCGCAATATCGCTGGCCGCCAGAGACAAAATGATATCTATATCGTGTATCATCACATCCAGCACAACGCTGACATCGGTCGAGCGAAACGGATACGGGCTGATTCGGGTCGCCTCGATGAATTTCGGCTCGATATTAAGCCGTTTCACCGCCTGCACGACCGGATTGCACCGCTCCGAGTGCCCCACCGCCGCGACTACATTGTTCTCTTTCGCAAGCTCCACAATCTTTCGGCACTCCTTAACGTCAGCCGCCAGCGGCTTTTCAATCATCACAGCGACTTTGTTTTCGATAAATGCCTTCGCAATCTCCAGATGCGTTATCGTCGGAGTTGCTATCGTAACCGCATCAGCTTCACCAAGCATTTCTCGATAGTCGGTAAAGGCGCGGCACTTGTACTTTTTAGCCAGATTTTTTGCTTTTTTATGGTCTATATCAACTACGGCAACAAAATCGCTTTGCGGAAGCTGGTCATAAACCTTCGCGTGAATCGCCCCCATCTTGCCTGCACCTATAACAGCAGTCCGTATTTTCTTGTCTTGCATTTTAGCCCTCACTTCCAGAAACTACTCTGCAGGATAAAATTTTTTAGTGCCTGAACTTCTCAAGGTATCTTCCAAACCGCTGCTCGCCGCTCTTGATTACTGAATCAAGCATAGCCCGAACATTCTCGTCAAGCCCGTCTTCCTGCTCCAAAGCCCTTGCGTTTTCCTGAAGCGTTCCGCCGCGGCGGTAGAGCTTTTTATACGCCTCGACTATTTTTTGCTGCTGCTGCTCACTCAAACCGGCCCGCGCCAGCCCTCGCTTATTAACGCCCCTTACCCTCGGGGGATAATGGCCGCTGACAATAAGAAACGGCGGGACATCACGGTTAATCCCAGCCATCCCCGCGGCATAGCACCACTTGCCGAGGGTTATAAACTGGTGCAGCAGCACCCCGCCGCTGAGCCAAACTCCCGTCTCAATCTTGCAGTGTCCGCTTATCTGAGAATAGTTGCTAAGGACTATTCTGTCTTCAAGCGTGCAATCGTGTCCAATGTGTACTCCAATCATAAGCATATTATCGCTGCCGATTTTAGTAAACTTACCCGGATAAATACTCGGATGAATTGTTACTTGTTCCCGAACAGCGTTGCTATCGCCTATAACAAGCCCCCCAATCTCCTTATCCGCACTCAGACCGAGCATTTGCGGTCTGCCGCCTATCACACAACTGGGGAAAAAGCGATTACCCCCGCCGATCTTGACATCCCCGCTAATCACCACGTTCGCGTCAAGCACCGTCCCGGGGCCGATTGAAACCCCCCTGCCGACAACGCAATTCGGTCCAATCACAACATTGTCGGCCAATTGGGCCTGTTTATCAACTACCGCACTGGGATGAATCTGAGCCACTTTATCCCCTGCCTTTCGTTTTTAAGGGCCCGAGCGCTACCAAACACACGGACCATATTCTACACTTTCTCATCATCTACAAGCATAAACTTGATTTGGGCCTCGGCCACTACCGTCCTGCCCACCATCGCTTTGCACCGGCACTGCGCCGTTCTTTTTCTCATCCTGACTGTTTCAGCAGTAAGAACAAGCTGGTCGCCGGGAACAACCTGCTTGCGCAATTTTACACCGTCCATACTCAACAGCACCGCCAGCTTGCCAGCGTGTTCCAGCTTCTGAGCGAACAGCAGGCCCGACATCTGGGCCATCGCCTCTACGATAAGAACACCCGGCATTATAGGTGTGCCCGGAAAATGGCCCTGGAAAAACTGCTCGTTGAAGCTCACATTTTTTATGCCCTTTATGCGCGTGTCACCTTCAACCTCGACCACCTTATCCACCAGCAAAAACGGATATCTGTGCGGCAGAATCTTGGCAATCTGACGAATATTCAAAAGAGCGTCAGTGCCGAACTTCTGGATGCGCTCCTGCCGCTCGGCCGCTTCGTATAATACTCTTGCGAGCTGCTGGTTTAACGAATGTCCGCTCCTATAGGCAACTACTCTTCCTTTAACAGCTCGACCCACCAAGGCGAGGTCGCCCACCAAATCGACGATTTTATGTCTGACGCACTCGTTAGGAAACCTGAAGCTGCTCTTGATAGGGCCGTCCGAATCAATAACTAAAATGTCGCGGGGACTCAAATGAGTTCCCATCCCACGGGCCTTAAATTGCTTCGCTTCCGCCTCGAACAGAAAAGTTCGAGCCGGTGCAAGCTGCTTCTCGAAACTCTCTTCTGTCACACGACAGCTAAAAATCTGCCTGTCAATGCCGGTGTGACCTCCGTAATCCAGGTCGTAAGTTATATTTAATCCATCGTCGGCATAGGGCAAAGCGTATATTGACGCATCACCGGCGGCAATACTAACCGGCTCGCTAATAACAAACTCCTTGCGCTTCTCCGGCTGCTCAACCAAACCTGCCCTCTTGAGAATCCTGAAATACTCTGCGCTGCTGCAGTCCGGGGCCGGCATTTCCGAGCCGTTAACCTCCACAATCAGATTATCGACGCCCAAGCCGCTGATTGCAGCCAGACAATGCTCGATAGTCTCTATGCTCACAGAACCTTTTTTTAATGTCGTGCGCCGGCTTCGCTCAGCAGTATTCGTAACAATAGCGCGAATCCGAACCGGCTCAGCAACATCGGTCCGCACAAAAACTATTCCGCTTCCGGCAGGAGCGGGACGGAAAGTAACTCTCGCCTCCTCGCCCCCAAACATACCCTTACCGGATAGCCTCGCGTCAGTTTTTATCGTCTTTTGCAGATTCAAGTCTTTCAATCCTCTTGTGCAACTGCCTGAGCGACTCAGCCATCTTCGGCAAACGTCTCGTCAAACTAATTATCTTCAGCGCCTCTGTTCTCTCGAACGCCGGGTAGCCAAATATCTTCTTGCCAGCTTCTACACTGTGGTAAATGCCCGACTGAGCGCCGGCTATTACCTTATCTCCTATTTCTATATTATCCACCAGGCCGACTTGGCCGGCCAGAACAACGCCGTCGCCCAGCTTACAACTGCCGGAAATGCCAACCTGGCCTGCTATCAAGCAGCATTTGCCGATTATCACGTTATGTGCAATCTGCACCAGGTTATCTATTTTTGTCCCCGCTCCTATCCTGGTATTTCCGAATTTTGCCCTGTCAACGCAGCAGTTAGCTCCTATCTCCACAAAGTCTTCGATTATCACTCCGCCGTTATGCGGTATAAGCTGATGACGGCCGTCAATAAATGTATAACCGAAACCGACCGAGCCGATGGTGCTGTTGGCCTGAATAATCACATTATTGCCTATTGTGCAGTTGTGATAAATAACGACATTGCCGTCAAGGCGGCAATTTTTGCCGATTTTTGAATTCTCCCCAACTTTACACCCGCCGGCAATTACGCTGTTCTCGCCGACCTCAACTCCGTCATCGATGACCACTGCCGCCCCGACAGAAGCGCTTTGGGCGATTTTCACATTCTGCCCTATCCTGGCCGTCGGGTCTATTCCCTCTGCTACGGCTTTCAGCTTGGGCGCAAAAACACTCAGTGCCTCTATCAAAGCTGCATCAATGTTTTTAACAATTAATTGCGGCTTGACTAAATCCCCAATGCGCTCAGCAGTAATAACCGCCCCTGCACGAGATTTCTTAAGCCGAGGTATATGCTTTTTATTCGTAATAAAAGTAACATCGCTCTCGCCGGCCGCATCTATCCCGCCGACGGCTTTCAACTCTCCGGAGCCGTCACCTACTAACTCGGCGCCGATTCGCTCAGCTAACTGTGCAATCGTCAATCTCATTATAAACCCTTCTGGCTTTGAGTTTTCAACCTGCGACTTTAGCTGCAACTCAAAACTATTCTTCCGCATCCAGCCGAGCTATTACTTCATCGCTTATATCCGGGCAGCCGTCGCTATACAGTAATTTATGTGACCGCATTGCCAAGCCAAGCTCGTTGATATTAGTCTCAGAAAAATCAATCTCATCCTCCCTGAACACCAAATCAAAACCCTTGTCCTTCGCGACCTCACCGACAGCCCGTAAAATGTCCTGATAAAGCTCTTTCGTCCACAACTGGTCTTTGAACTCCATCTGCTGCTTGTAGAACTCCTGCCGCGCCTGGTAGTTGGCTTGCTTTTCGAACAGAGCTTTTGCCCGCGCCATATAATCGCTGCTGTCCTCTCTTAATGCTGTTAACTCGGCTCTCTCAGCATCTATTTCTTTGGAAAGCTCGTCCAGCTCCGCAAGAACTCTGTCCTGGTCGGCAACCGCTTCTTTTCTGTAGTTGGCACTTCTCTTACACTCCTGAAAAACCTTCCGGACGCTGAGGACGGCAACCTTAAGCCCGGGCCCGGCTGACTCCTTCACCGCCGGCTGCGTTTCCCGAACGGAACTTTTGCCGCTAAGCTCAAGGGCGCTTAACTCCTTCTTCAAATCATCAATCTTTTTTTCGAGCTCCCGTAATTCAGTAGAGTCTTTATCAACGCCATGGGTACCTTCTTTTGAATTGCCGAGTGCGTAACCAATCAACACAGAAACTATCACGCAGGCCAAACCCACCAGAACAATATGCTTAGTTTTCATAATATATACCTTTCTACACTTTAGCTGTTTGCAAAACACTCAAAACAGCCTGCCCACGGAAAAACTGAAAACCTGAGTATCGTCATCACCGTCTTTCATCACAGGAGTGGCAAGCTCAAGTCTCATCGGAACAGGGCCAAACCACTGTGGCACCAATATCTGCAGACCTGTTCCCACCGCTACACGATATCCTCCGGAATCGATTACACCGCTGTCTACGAAAAACAATAACGCAAATGTCTCGCTCTGCAAAGGCACAGTCGCCTCGGCACTGGCCAGAAATATCCAGTCACTGCCCACAGGGTCATCGTCCGCTCCGCTTCGGGTGCTCACGCCTCGATAATCGAAACCTCGGATGCCGTAAGTGCCGGTGCCGCCCGCATAAAACTTTTCGAAAGGAGGCACATCACCTACCGCCGCCGCCCCGAGAAATTTAGTCGCAAGAACCGTTTTCCGCCCATCCAAATCCTCACGAAGCACACGATACCGCCTGTAAACACCGCTCAATATCCCAAAAGTGTGGTCGCCGGCGACCTGTTCATAACTGACGCCGAAATTACTGCCTCTGCTCGGATTAAACTTGTCATCGGTACGATCCCTTCCGGCGCTGAAGGCGACTCCCATAAGAACATTATCCCCCTTAACAGAAGTAATTTCCTTCGGTGCATCGGAATCCACACTGTCAACCTTGACATTTTCCACTCTAAGGCCGACACCACGGCGCCAGCCGCTTTTGTACCGCTTCTCAAGACCTATGTATCCCTTCAGCCGGCTTTCATCGTAGCATTCTCTACCCCTCATCCAGCTCGAACTGACAACATCGAGAGAAATAGGTCTGTTATACAGGTACGGCTCTCTGAAACTGATAAGGTATTCGCTGACTTCCGTCCCCGGCTGTACGGTAATTCTCAAACTTTGACCGGCGCCCTTGAACGCCCGACCGGTGATAAACTCACTAAAACTCTCCGGCCAGTCGCGGATGTCGAAATTTCTCTGCTCAAAAACCAACTGGCCGATAAATCCGCTGTCGCTTGTTACGCCGGCGCCCAGCATTATCATACCGGTTTTGCCTTCGATAATACTTACTTCGGCGTCCCGCTGGCCTGCCTCCTTGCCGCTCGGCACAATAGCAGCTGACTCAGCCAGCACGGTGTTGCGTATCTCTTTCTCCAAAGAACCGGTGCCGTCACCGCGAGCCAAATCAATGTTATACCACTTACCCGGCTGAAAATCATATTCGTCAAGCACCCGACGCACGACCTTGTCTTGTGTTTGCTCGTTGCCGGTTATTTTAATTCGGCCGATTCGAAAACGTTCTCCTTCCGTTATCTCGAATTCGGCATCGACTCTGCTTGCGGAAATAAACCTGACATTCCGCTCAACCTCAACATCAATAAAGCCGTTCTCGCGATAAAGTTTAAGCAGATGGTCAACATCCGAAGAAGCCCTCTGCTCACTGTAAATTTGCCCTTCTTCTAATTTCAGCCCCGCCCGCAGCTTTTCTGCGGTAAAGTGCTCGTTGCCCTTGATAATAACACTATTAACTACGTAGGCAACACCCTCATCGATTACAAAAGTGATGCGAATTTTGCTTTTGTCTTCAGTAAACTCCCTTTGGGCTTTTATTTCAACATCCAAAAAGCCCTTTTTGTAGTAGAGATTTTGCAGCTTTACAATATCATCGTTTATCTTCTCTTCGGTATAATAACCGGGCCAAAAAAACCATTTCGTTTTCTTTGTCCCTATGGTCTTTTTAAGCAGCTTGGTTTTCAAAGCTTTGTTGCCTACGAATTTCACCGCTGCTATCTTAGTCCTCGACCCTTCATAAATATTATAAACCACGTTTCCGGACGATAATTTTTCGCTATCCAACCCCACTTCGGCAAAAGCAAATCCTTTCTTCCGGTAATGCTCTGCGATGGCCGCTCTTCCGACCTCAGCCATAGCCGGTTCGAGATAATCGCCTTTTTTAAAGTCCAGTTTGCGTCTCAGAGTCTTGCTTTTATATTTATGGTTACCCGTAAAAACAATTGACCTGACGATGTTTCTTTCAACGACAACAAAGGTCAGCTTAATCTCTTCATCAACAACCGTTGTATTGTAATAACTGTATTCGACCCCTGGCAGTTCGGCTATGCGTTTGGCGTCTTCGGCGGCGGTCGAAGGATTGAATACCTGGCCGACTCTGCTGCGAACCCTTGACAAAACCTCCTCGCTGCTGATACTGACATTGCCTGCGATGCTGATACTGCCTATAGGCAGCCGTTCATCGGCGGCGAAAACAGAACCCGCAAGCAGCAGACAGCAAAGGATAAATAGTGAATTGTAATACCGTTTCATTGCTTCCTTTCAATAATCAGTTTTCCTAAAATGGCACCCCTCCGTCGCCCTCTTCGGCGGCGGACGCATAAGACACATTCTCGAATCGTGTAAATTTTTCCCTGAACACAAGCTCGACATTTCCCGTCGGGCCGTTGCGCTGCTTCGCTATTATCAGTTCGGCCTTGTTGTCGGCCTCGTAGTCTCTCTCGCCGCGATGATAATAATCTTCACGGTGCAGCAGCATAACAACGTCGGCGTCCTGCTCGATACTGCCGCTCTCACGCAAATCGCTCATCCTCGGACGATGACCTTCCCTGCCCTCCGGCGAACGGTTCAGCTGGCTCAAAACCACAACAGGTATGTTTAATTCCCGCGCCAACGCCTTCAGGTATCTCGATATTGTCGTAATTTCCTGCTGGCGGGATTCGACTCTGCTTGATCCCAAATGCATCAACTGAAGATAATCCAGCATAATACACCGGATATCTCGCTGGCTTTTCAATCTCCTCGCCTTAGCCCGCAGCTCCAGCGGCGTCAGCGACGAAGTGTCATCAATATAAATCGGTGCCTCGCTCAATTCCCCGCAGGCCTTGACCAGTGCTTCGTAATGCTCGGTATCGAGCATCCCTTTTCTTACCTTTTGTGCGTCAATCCCGCTTTTACTGCATAAAAACCTCTCGGCTAACTGCTGCGTGCCTGTCTCCAGTGAAAATATCGCGACCGGAACTCCTTCTATCGCCCCGATATGCTCGGCAATATTTAACGCCAAGCTCGTTTTGCCCATACTCGGCCTTCCGGCAATGATTATCATTTCTCCGTTCTGCAAACCGCAGGTCTTCTCATCGAGCTGGTAATAACCGGTCGATAAGCCCGTAACCTGATTATCTTTGCGCTTCTCTATAAGCTCGTAAGCGCGAACGACCAAGTCTTTCAATCCGGTAGCAGAGCCGCTTATATTTTTGTCGGTGACAGAAAAAATCCTGCGCTCCGCCTCGTCAAGCTTCTCGCCGGGTTCACCGTCTCCGCTGTATGCATCGTCCAAAATCTCGCCGGCTACTACGATAAGCTCTCGCAGCAGCTGCTTGTCCTTAACGATCCCCGCGTAATACATAACATTGGCCGAGGACGGCACAGAATCAAGAATCTTCGCTATATACTCCACCCCGCCGACTTCCTCCAACTGATTGCGCTTCTCGAGCTCGTCGCGAAGAAGAACAGCATCGATAGCCTCGCCCTTATTCTTCTCGTAAAGCGTAACCAAGGCATTAAACATCATTTGATGTTCGACTCGAAAAAATGCCTCCGCCTTCAGACTCTCAATCACCTCACTGATGCACGCCGGGTCAATTATCATCGAGCCCAGCACCGCCGCCTCCGCCGCCAGTGATTCCGGCATATGCCTCCCGGCGAGCAACTGACCCTTGCTGGCTACATTGGCAACCTCAGCCCATCCGCCTGCTTTGCTTTTGGGCGTAATGGTTTTTTCTTTATCCATTCTCGTCATCTGGCTTACTCTCCTGGCTTTCCTCGGCCCCCTCCGACGGAGCGGCCTCCTGGCCTTCAGCCACAACAACAACGTTTATCCTGGTCTTCAATTCTTTGTCGAATTTGATTGTTACGCTGTGCGTGCCCACCTGCTTTATATGCTCGCCCAGCTTAACCATCTCGTCGGCAATTGCAAAGCCCTGAGAGCGAAGATTCTCCGCTATCTCCCGCGGCCCGATTGAGCCGAACAAAACTCCCTGCTCGTTCGCCTTGCCGGCAACGACTGCTTCCGCACCCTCCACCGCCGAGGCAACCTTCTCCATCTGTTCTCGCTCCAGCTTTCGCTGCTCCGCACGCTTTGCCGCTTCCTTGGCCAGAGAACGCAAATTCCCCTCGGTCGGCACAACCGCCAATCCCTGCGGCAGCAGATAGTTCCTCGCATACCCCGTGCTTACCTCGACAACATCGCCGAGCCAGCCGAGTTCTCTAACGTCTTCACAAAGTAAAACCTTCATTTACGCTTTCCTTTTCCATTTCAGCAGACTGTTTACTTTTCGTCGCAGCAAATTACTCGCCGTTAAACACTGTAAGGCAGTAGCGCCATATATCTGGCGCGTTTAATAGCCGCTTTCACTTTTCGCTGACAGCCGGCACAGTTGCCGCTGCGCTTACGAGAATATATCTTGCCGCGATGAGTTAAAAGCTTCTCGAGCGTCTCAATATCCTTGTAATCAACGTATTTCTCGCCTCTTCTGCAAAAACGGCATTGTGTCTGCTCCCTAACACCTACATAACGTGCTCTTTTCCCGCTGTCTCTTTTATTTCTTGGTGTTGCCATCTGTTATTTGTCTGTTTGCCTTTCTTTCGAAATTAAAATGGTATATCATCTGTACCCATATCATCGCCGCCGCCTTCTCCTGCCGACGGGCTGCCGCCGGTACTCTGCCCAAACCCTTCGCCGCCTGCCGGACCGCTCAGAAACTGAAAATTCTCCACCGTAACGCGGTGCTTGCTCCGCTTGGTGCCGTCCTGAGCCGTCCACGTATTAAATGTCAGCCTGCCCTCAACAAACAGCGGCCGGCCTTTAGTCAAGTATTTGTTTATGTTCTCAGCCAGTCGCCCGAATGCCCGGCAATCCACGAAACAAGTTTCCTCTCTGTTTTCGCCGTCCTGACCCTTCCACCGACGGTTTACCGCCAAACCGAAATCAACCACCGCCGTCTGGCTCGGAGTGTAAGAAAGCTGCGGGTCACGAGTCAGGTTGCCCATAAGAAAAACTTTATTGAAATTAGCCATCGCAAAATCCCCTTATAAAATCAGGCCTCCTGCTCAGCATCATCTTCCTTAGCCGAAACATCCTCCTGAGCTGCTGCTTCATCTTCTTTCCGCGAGGCAGAGGCCTTCTCTACAT
>CAYXUW010000083.1:0-10373 GCA_964468375.1 uncultured Pirellulales bacterium
ACTTATGATTGCAGGTATAGTTCTGTTCTTCACCGGTGACATTAGCAGAGCGATTACGATACTTATTATTTCCTGTCCCTGTGCGTTGATTTTAGCAACACCGACGGCAATGGTTGCAGCAATTTCGGCTTCGGCAAGACTCGGAATCCTTATAAAAAATGTCGCCGACCTCGAGATTGCAGGCAAGATGACCGCGATGATTTTTGACAAAACCGGAACGGTAACGACAGGGCGGCTGTACGTTACAAAACTAACGCCTGCCGAAGGCGTTGAGCCGGCCGAGCTGCTTGCAGATTCCGCTGCTGCCGAACAGATGAGCAAGCACCCAGCAGCGAGAGCACTTCAGGAAGTGGCAAAAGAAGCAAACCTTACACTGCCCGCAACAGACAATTTCAAAGAGACCCCCGGCAAAGGCGTAACCGCATTGGTTAGCTCCGCAAAAATCATTGTTGGCAGAGATACTTTCCTTAAAGAAAACAACATCGATATTAACAATGTTCCCGACCCTGCTCTTCACGAAGAGCAGGGGTTTAGCACGTTGTATGTGGCAAAGAATTCCAGGTGTATTGGCTGGATCGGCCTGCAGGACAAAACCAGACCGCAGGCCAGGCACGCCGTAACCGAATTGCTCGGCCTCGGCATAAAAAGAATAACTATGCTCACCGGAGACAGGGATGAAGTTGCCAACCGTGTCGCCGCCGAGTTGGGCTGCACCGATTTCAAAGCAAAGTGCCTGCCGCATGACAAACTCTCGATTGTCGAGCAAATTAAAGCCGACGGGCACACTGTCGCCGTCGTAGGCGACGGCATAAATGATGCACCCGCTTTGGCGGCAGGTGATCTTGGTGTGGCTATGGGAGCGGCGGGAAGCGATGTTGCCATAAATTCCGCTTCCATTGCACTTATGAGTAACGACCTGAAACGGCTGCCTTTCCTCGTTCGGCTTTCGCGAAAAACCAGAGGTGTTATCAATCAAAATCTTGGCTTCGGGGTTCTTTTTATCATTCTCGGTATTGTTGCCGGTGCCGCCGCATGGCTGCCGACCATTTATGCCGCCGTTCTGCATTTCGTCGGTTCGTTGATTGTTGTTTTCAATAGTGCGCGGCTTGTCCGGTATGGTGAAGAGCTCGGCCATGAGTCGTAATACTAATGTGTCAAATGCATTTCATTTAAAACGTAAAGCAGGAAATTATGGAATATGCTGTTGAAATTTTTTCTCTGACCAAAATTTTCTCCGATTGGTGGGGGCGGGATAAAGTTTACGCCGTTGATGACCTGAATTTGCAAATTCGGTATAACGAAGTTTTCGGCCTTTTAGGCCCCAACGGCTCCGGCAAAACAACAACAATTAAAATCCTGCTCGGCCTGCTCTACCCGACAAAGGGCAAAACGCTTTGTCTCGGTGGAAATGCGTCCGACCCTAAAATCAACTCCCGTATAGGATTTATGCCCGAAGAGTCCTACCTTTACAAATACCTGAATGCACGTGAGACACTGGATTTCTATGGCAGGTTATTTGGTCTGCCTGCTAAAGTGCGGAAGATACGAATAGAAGCGCTGCTCGATATGGTTGGGTTAAAAGCGGTTGCAAACAGACCCGTCGGAGTTTTCTCAAAGGGTATGGCGCGAAGAATCGCATTGGCACAGGCGCTCATAAACGACCCCGACTTGTTAATACTTGATGAGCCGACAACGGGACTCGACCCTATCGGAACAAGACAGATAAAGGATTTAATCCTGGAGCTTGCAAAACGCGGCAAAACAATTCTTCTTTGCAGCCATTTACTTGCCGATGTTGAAGATGTATGTGATAGAATTGCAATTCTCTACGGCGGCAAAATTCAGTCCGAAGGCGAAGTCAGAGAGCTTCTGCAGCAAACAGGCAAAAAGCAGATTACCACCGACTCCATCAGCGATACCGCCGTCGAGAAAATAAAACGTATAATCCGGGCTGAACATGCCGAATTTGCTATCACCTCGCCGATGGATAAGCTTGAAACTTTTTTCATTAAAACCATCGCAGCGGCTCAGGAGCTTTCCACTCCGACAAGCGGTGCCGTCAGCACAGCCAAGATCGGCCACTTTCTCGCGCCGGACGCCCGTGCCAAGAACATACTCGATAAACTTGTCTCCGCACCGGTGCAGGAAACGCCGTCAAAACCTCCTGCGACAAAGCAGGTTGCACCTGTTGAAACTGCCCAACCCGAACCCGACGAGGAGTTGCTCGGCAAGCTGACCAAACAGACAGAACCTGCCGAACCTAAACCCGTTGTTAAAACAAAACAAGTTGAACCTGAAGAACCCAAGAAAAAGCAAACCGAAAAAAACATTTTAGAGCACCTGACAGACAACCCGCCAGAGCGAAAAACCGACACCGAAAAAACTGACGGATCACAGACAGGAGATTCCGGCGATGCGTAGTATCTGGGCTGTTGCTATAAACACTCTTAGACAAGCCCTGAGGATGAAAGTCGCTGTTGCTTTTATAGTCCTTTTGGTTGTTCTGCTGCCTACTATGGGCGTCTCAATGACCGGTGACGGCACTCTCAAAGGCAAACTTCAAACTTTTGTAAGCTATGGACTCTCGCTGACAAGTCTTTTGCTTTGTTTGCTGACAATAGTGGTTTCGGTTTATTCTTTAACCAGTGATATCAAGCAAAAACAGATATATACCGTTGTTACTAAACCCATTCTCCGCTTTCAGTTTCTTTTAGGCAAACTGCTCGGCATAATATTATTAGGTGTGGTTCTGCTCTTCGTTTTCTCTGCTGTAATATATACCATTGTTATTTATATACCGAAGTTTCACAAAGCGGACCAGGCCGAACTTACACAAGTTGACAATGAGTTTTTCACCGCTCGAACGGGCTTGACACCTACCGAAGTCGATGTCACAAAAGAAGTCCTCGAAACTTATGATAGACTCGAGAAAAGCGGCCAGTTGCCTCCGGGAGTTCTTGCCAGCAGGAAGGCGCACGACAGTTACATTAATGCCCTTACAAAGCAGATAGAGCTTAGTAAACAGGCCGCTGAGGCCGGTCACGAATTGATTTGGCAGTTCAATAACGTCGAACCTCTCGACCCTAATCAAAGTCTGTTTATAAGATTCAAATACGATGTTTCGGTGAACCCGCCCGACTTGCAGATAATCGGCAGATGGTTTGCTGGTGATGACCGACAGTTTAAATACGGCACGGAAATTAAAACACCAATTTACACCATTGACCGCAAAGACTTCATTCGCACTTTTCACGAAATAGAGGTACCTGCCGATGCCGTAGCGGACGACGGCTACCTGGCTGTCGGATTCCTCAATGCTCCCTTAAACAAGACTGTTGTAATCTTTCCGCCTGAAGATGGACTGGAAGTGTTGTATAAAGCTGACACTTTTAATGCAAACTTCTTGAGAGCCGTTCTTTTGATTCTGTTCCGTTTAATTTTTCTTGCCTGTTTGGGGATACTGGCTTCGACGTTCCTTTCATTCCCCGTGGCCATACTGATGTGTCTTACGGTTTTCTTTACCGGAACCATCAGCAGTTTTTGTTTGGAATCTTTTGAGTTTCTAAGCAAAGATTTAAGCGGCGTATACTCTTACACTATTGGGCCAATCGTTCAGCTTTTACCACGGTTTGATAAGTTTAACCCTGCAAATTTTCTGACATCGGCGCGGTTGCTGAGCTGGTTTTTAATTGCTAAAGTGGCTGTTATTATGGTTTGTATTAAAGCCGGTTTGCTATGGCTGGCAGCTTTGCTTATTTTTAGTTATAAAGAAGTTGCAAAAGTTGTAGTTTAATACTTTGATTCTTATTCTGCTTATGCGTTTGCGAGACATAATAATTTGTTCTATTTGCGTTGTTCTTGCGATTTCTTTATTTGTCGTTGCCGGGATGCAGCTCGACTTCATAAATTCCCAGCGGCAGGAAATGAAATTGATAATCAACGAGCCCCTCGAAAATGCTCCACCCTCACTGGCGTTTGCAACTGTTGCTATGGGGGCTTTTCGCGGTCTGCTCGTCGATTTTTTATGGCTGCGGGCGGATAACCTGAAGGATAAGGGCGAATTCTTTGATGCGGAACAAATTGCGGAGTGGATAACCATCCTGCAGCCTCGTTTTGCTATGGTCTGGCAGTTCCACGCCTGGAATATGGCCTACAACATCTCGGCTGCCATACCCGCAACACAACCTCAGGAGCGATGGCGATGGGTCAAAAACGGCTATGAGCTGCTTCGTGACAAAGGAATTCCGCTTAATCCCAAGAGCATTCTGCTGTATCAGGAACTCTCTAATATATTTCAGCACAAAATGGGCTTCGTCTCAGATGATGCACACAAATATTACAAGCTGCAGCTAGCGCTGGCGATGGAACCGCTGCTTGGTCCGGCGGACAATGAATACTTCAAGGCACTCGCCGAAGCACCAGCTGAATTGGAGCAAATTGTCGAAGACGCCGGTGTCGCCTCGCTGGTTAGCGCGTTAAAATCTGCCGATAAAGCATTCAAGAACGACGATGAATTTGTGAGCAACTATTTATCTCTGAGACAAAATCCTGCCAAGTTCAACGCCGAGGCCTTTAATGTAATAGATAGCTTCAGAGGCACAGAGGCACTTCAAAAATTCGACATTTTCGCCAAAGCTTATTGCTTGAGAAACACCTGGAAGCTCGACCCCATTTTTATGCAGCGGTTAAATGAAACTTATGGTCCCATTGATTGGGACGACCCCAATACACATTTACCTTTGGAATGGAGGCACCCCTGCACGCACGCAATCTATTGGGCTGTCAAAGGCCTGGAGGTGGCAGGGGGAGAAGAGTATTCTATGGTTGAGATTAATACCGACCGTATGGTAAGGAATAGTTTGCAGGCTCTTTTCCGCTACGGAAAAATATTTATCTATGATGTTCCTGTCCAGACGTCTTCGGATTCACAAGCACCGCAGACGAAAACAGAAAAACAGATATTCCTGCGTCCTGATTTGAGAATGTTTGAGCCCTGCAATGAAGCAGCGCTTAAAATAATCGAAAAATACGATTATCTCAAAGACATAAGGAAGAGCAGTCTCGAATCTTTAAAAGACGGCCACCGAAATATGCTCCAGAATGCTGTCTTTTCATTTTATCAGGCGGGCAACATCCGACAAGCTGAAAAAATCTACAGACAATTACGGCAGTTGTATCCCGAAGACAGGTTTAAAGTGCCCTTGGTGGAATTTGTTCATAACCGGCTTCGTGAAGAGCTGCGAAACATCGGCCTGCATGACGCAGGCGAAATTATTCAAATGATGCTGATGGAGAGCTACTTCAGGTATGCGATGCGCGATGATGACGAGGCGTTCGGCCGGGAAAAAATGGCGAAAGAGGTCCACGATTATTACCAGTCGAGATATCGGGACGAAAACAGAATCGACCTGCCTGATTTTAAGCTGTTGAGATATTTTGCACTCATCGATTTTCTCAACGATCCGCAGTATCCGCTTAATATGCGACGTAATTTACTTGGCCGAATAAAGGTCGAGAGACCCGAACTCGCCGAGCAGCTAAAGCAGCAGGAAGAAAAACTGCTCAAGGAATCTCAAGAATCAAAATGACAAACAATTTCATTTGTAATATGCAGATAACCCCTCAAACCGGCTCCAGTTATGCAAAGTAGTCAATACGGCCAATTGACCCCTTCGCAGAGAAAAGCAGTCTTTCACATTGAAGGGCCTTTACTTGTCATCGCCGGGCCGGGCAGCGGCAAAACCCGTGTCATAACTTACCGAATCGCCGCCCTTATTGATTCGGGCATACCTCCCCGAAATGTTTGTGCGATAACCTTTACCAACAAAGCCGCCGACGAGATGCGACAGAGGACCATTTCTATGCAAACCCCACCCGGTGCTCATATTAGCACTTTCCACTCTCTGTGCGTCAGAATATTGCGCCGGTATGCGGATAAAGCCAGCATAAAACCCAACTTCAGTATCTACAACGATTCTGACCAGGCTAGGTGTATCAAACAGGCTATAAAAGACTGTGAGCTTGATACAGCTAATTTTCCGCCTGCTCGAACACTTGACGCCATCTCTTCCCGCCTCAAAAACAATCTCATAGACGTCGATGCTTTTAAGGCCGGTGCCGATGATTTCTTTTCCAGAAACTTAGCTCGTATATATGCCCGCTATCAGGATATCTTAAGCGAAAATAACGCGCTGGATTTCGATGACTTGCTGATGAAAACCGCTTTCCTGCTCCGTGACTGTCCCGACGTTTGCTCACAGCTTTCGAGCCGTTTTAAATTCCTGCTCATTGACGAATATCAGGACACCAACCGCGCACAGTATGAAATTGCCAGAGCTCTTGTCTCGGCGCACGACAATATCTGCGTAACTGGCGACCCTGACCAGTCCATTTACCGCTGGCGCGGCGCGGATATCCGCAACATACTGGCCTTTGAAAAGGATTGGCCCGCTGCCGTCGTCGTCAAACTCGAAGAAAACTTTCGCAGCACGGAAAGCATCCTTGAAGTCGCCGACAATCTGATTTCATTCAATCAAAACCGAAAACAGAAAAAACTCGTCCCCACAAAACCAAAAGGCAAAGAAGTTATCGTACATAGCTTTACTGATGAAGTCGAAGAAGCCGATGGCATCGCCCAACAGGTCAAAGACCTGACCGGCGAGGGCGTCTCTCTAAAAGACATAGCCGTATTTTATCGTGTCAACGCTCAGAGCCGTGCCCTCGAAGAAGCATTTATCCGAAATAAAATACCGTATCAGATTGTTCGCGGCGTCGAATTCTACAGCAGAAAAGAAATCCGCGACCTGCTAGCCTATTTGAAAATACTCGTCAATCCTGACGATGAAATGGCCCTGTTGCGAATCATTAATACCCCCACCCGAGGCATAGGAAAAACCACAATTGACAAACTTCGTTCTTTTGCCGCCCGAAATAACATTACCCTTTCAAATACCCTGAAAAAAACAGAGCGCGTCGATTCTCTCTCAAAGGCCGCAAAAGCCAGAGTCGCCGCTTTCGCGGGTATGCTTGAGGAGTTTAAAAAAGCTGTTGAAGGCGAAGTCGCTCCGCTCGCCGAGCGCATCTTTATCGAATCTGGCTTGGAGAAATCACTTCGCGAGACCGGCTCTGATGGACAAAATGCTATAGATAATGTCAATGAACTGATAAATGCCACCGCCCAATATGACCAGCAGGCGGAAGAACCGTCAGTGCTTGATTATCTCCAGCAGATAGCTCTTTTCAGCGATGTGGATGCTTATGACCCGGCCGAGGGCTGTGTCGCCTTTATGACCCTGCATTGCGCCAAAGGGCTCGAATTTGAAAATGTATTTATCGTTGGCGTCGAAGAAGGCCTGCTGCCCCACGAAAGAAGCAGCACCGAAGACGAAGACGAGCTGGAAGAGGAACGTCGCTTGCTTTTTGTGGGAATAACACGAGCCAAATCCGGCCTTCAGATTAGCTGCGCCAAGTACCGAAAAATACGCGGCCAGCAACTCCGAACAATACCCTCGCGCTTCCTTTTCGAGCTCGGCGTGAATTTCGCTGCGAGCAGCGATGAAAACCAAGATTATTACGACGATGATGACATCGACGACACCAGCCAAGTCATCCCACAGTTTACAGCAGGCCAGCTTGTCCGCCACAAACTCTTCGGTCTCGGAGTTGTCGAGGAGTTCGTTGATATGGGCGAAAATAGCATCGTCGTCGTCAAATTTAACACGGGACAGACAAAATCACTTATGCTAAAATACGCTCGTCTCGCAAAAGTAAATAATGCTTAGCTATCAAAGGAGTGTATTCGTGACAGATTCACAAATTAAACTCTATTACAAAAATGTTACTGCGGAAATCATAGGCGACCAGCACGGCATCACCAACGACCAGCTAAAAGCCCTCGCAGAAAAAACCTCGCCGTTAATCTCTCAATTGAATGAAGAAAGAAATAGTGGAAAAACCCCTTATAGGGACCTGCCTTATGAAAAGAATACCGTCCAGAAGATAAAAGACCTAGCCGCAAATCTTAAAGGTAAGTGCGAAAATCTCGTCGTTCTTGGTATAGGCGGCTCCGCACTCGGCAACATCGCTTTGCAAACCGCACTAAATCCCTGTATGCACAATCTCGACGACTCTCAGCGTCCTGGCCCTCGCCTGTTCGTATTCGATAACATTGACCCGATGCAGTTATCATCATTTTTCGATTGGCTCAGCGGCAAACTCGACAAAACTATCTTTAATGTCATCAGCAAATCCGGCCAAACCGCCGAAACCGCTGCGCAATTCTTAATCATTCGCAAAATGCTCTTGGACAAATTTGGTTCCGACGGCTTAAAGGAGCACGTAGTCGCCACCACCGACCCTAAAAAGGGCACGCTCCGAAAAGTCACTGACGAAAACAGCATAACCTCCCTCGAAGTCCCCGAAGGCGTCGGCGGCAGATTCAGTATCCTCTCCGCCGTCGGCTTGTTCAGTGCGGTTATGTGCGGAATCGATATTGATTCGCTCCTAGCAGGCGCTGCTGATATGGACAAAAGAGTCTCCACCGAAGATTTCTGCAAAAACCCCGCCGCAATCAATGCTGCGATAAACTACCATTTTTATAATCAGGGCAAAAAAGTATCTGTAATGTTCCCATACAGCTATGCCCTCAAGGATTTAGCCGATTGGTATCGCCAGCTTTGGGCTGAATCGCTCGGAAAAGCAAATGACCTTAAAGGCAGTGAAGTCAACACAGGCCCGACCCCCGTAAAAGCCCTTGGAACAACAGACCAGCACAGCCAGGTGCAGCTCTACCGCGAAGGCCCAAACGATAAACTGTTCACTTTCCTGCAGGTCGATAATTTCGGCAAAGACCCTCAAATAGGCCCGGCTCCGGATTCTGCTCCCGAACTTGACTTCCTCGCCGGCAAAACTTTAAGTGCTCTGCTCAATAGTGAGAAGAAGGCCACAGAATATGCTCTCCTGCAAAGTAAACGTCCCTGCCTCACTATCCTCTTCCCGCACATTAATGCTTATACCGTCGGCCAGTTTATCTATCTATACGAGGTAACGACCTCTTTAGCAGGTGCGCTGTTCGGCATTAACTCCTACGACCAGCCCGCCGTTGAATTGGGCAAACAGGCAACCTTCGCTCTTATGGGCAAAGCCGGCGATAAATATAAAGAATTGGCACAGCAAATCCGGTCTGTAACCCAAGCTGACGGAGATTTCTTGGTCTGATGTATTCCCATCTATCCGATTGTTTGGCGGCTCTATCTGCCCTCCAGACTGCCCGTTTCCGCCTCATAGGTATGTTGGCAGTATTGGTCATCGGTCTGACCTCCGGTTATCTCGCAAGTAATCGGTTCGGCGTATCCGAAAATATTGCAAAAAAAATAATGACCATTGTGCTGGTCAGCTTCAACTGGATGATAGGTCTGTTTGTAATATGGTCGATGAACTTGAGCCGCCAGCTAATTTGGCTGCCAATAGTTGGCGTCGTTTTAATGCTGACAATAACAGTTCTTTCCGCCGTGATTTTTTACTTCATCGAACCCGACCGAAAAAGCTGGCTTACCCTCACCCTTGCGGGAGCAATAAGCAACACGGGCTATACCGGCGGGGCGTTCGTTTGTTATGCACTGTTTGGTATGACAGGTCTTGCTCTGGCAAACATATATCTGCTGATTTGCCTGCCTGTTTTTTATCTTGTCTATCTGCCGCTGCTGAAACTCCACGAAATTCACAGCAAAGGCCACAGCGTTAAACTGAAGTTCGACTTTCTGCTTGACCTTCGAATGATTGCCATCCCGGTTATAATAACAGCTATAATCTTGAACCTGACTGGTGTAAAAAGGCCGGATTTCATAAAAGATTTCTATATAGTCGACATTCTGGTTTATACCGCCTCCAGTCTGTCTTTCTTCGCGATAGGCCTGCGGGTAAAATTAGTCCGCCTTAAAAACTATATAAGCTTGTATTTTCCCGTCGCTGCGGTAAAATTCATTTTGACGCCGGTTGTAGCGATTTTGATTATCGCCGTGCTGAAAATGGCAGGGCAGAACTTAGACAGTTTATTCCAGAAGATTATAATAGTTTCATCGGCTACACCCAGCGCTGTCCTTACAGTAACACTGAGTAATGTTTTCGACCTGGATAGCCCGTTGGCCAGTGCGCTTTGGGTAGTCACAATGGCTGTTTTCGTTGTAATTGTTGTCCCTGTATTATTTTTGCTCTTCGCTTGAAAGGTTTTTGGCTATGAACTACGTAGTAGTAATGGCGGGGGGGACGGGAAAAAGATTATGGCCTCTCAGCCGGGAAAAGCATCCGAAACAGATACTGAAACTCCTCGATGGCAAAACGCTCCTTCGACACTGTTTTGAACGTCTCTCGCCTAT
>CAYXUW010000084.1:0-10333 GCA_964468375.1 uncultured Pirellulales bacterium
ACCTTATATCCCGCCTGAAGCATCTTTTTCAGATACCCCTCGACCGCGTGATAAGGCACTCCCGCCAGCGGGATCGGATTGTCGCCCTTGCTCCTGCTGGTCAGCGCCAGCCCGCACACCCGTGAGCACACCCTCGCATCCTCATAAAAAGTCTCGTAGAAATCCCCCATCCGGAAAAACAGTATGCAGTCCGGATACTTCTGCTTGAACTTGGCGAACTGCCTCATCGCTGGCGTTAATTTTTCATTCTCCGGGGCCATACGCTGAATTATACACACACCGCCCGATTTAACAACCCCAATTACTCTCTCGTTACTTGAGGTATGTTTAGACCTGTCCTTTGGCGGGGCTGTAGGGCTTAATATAAACGAGGTGAACAAGGTAAAAGAGCGGGCGGTACTAATAGATAGGAACAAGCTATTTTTGGCGAATTAATTTTTTTGTTTGGTCGGCTATGGAAGGCAGGTGAGAACAATGCTGGTAAAAGAGAAAACAACGCATAATACAGAATGCAGAAGTGAATCGCACGATAAGCATTTGTGTTATATCGTTTCGCAGGGGCTGCATTTGGGCGAGCCGGAGAAGTATAAGGAGCTCGTTAAAAACGCAGAGTTTAGATGTCGGCATTGCAATCGATTGGCTAAAAGCGCCGATAATCTGTGCGAGCCGGAGGAGTTGTAGATAAGAGGCAGGTCCAGGATAAGGACGTTCTGGAATCTGCGACGCACTTCGGTGGGCTTATAAATTTGCGCTTTTAGTGCAATAAATGGGGGTAATTGTCCGTCTATAAACAAGCTAGGGCTTGATTGGGGGGCGGGTTTTTGGGTATAATAGTGCAATATAACCTCTTCAATTAGGGGAAAGGTGGAAAAATCTGCTCGGTTAAGAGAAACAGGGTTGATGAAAAGTCGATTAAAAGACGATGGTGGTATCGGATGCAGGAAATAGACAATGGGAAATAATGCCCGCTCAGCCACGGTTAAAATGCGTTTTTTACGGGCTAAGTATTTGGTTCCGTTGGCGGTTGTCGTTTTACTGGTTGTGGGGATAGCTATCGTAGCTTTTAGTGGTTCCGGCTCGACGGTCGAATTGTCCGAAGATATGCCGATTTTTGAGGTCGAGCGAGGGCCTTTGAGGATAAGTGTAATCGAGTCTGGAACGATTCAGGCACGCGAGCAGATAATTCTTAAATGCGAGGTTGAGGGCAGGACTACGATACTTTGGCTGGTAGAGGAGGGCACACGGGTCAAAAAGGGGGATTTACTGGTCGAGCTGGATTCGAGCGATTTGCTGGATGCGAAAATCGACCAGGAAATTCGTGTTCAGAATGCGGAGGCGTCTTTTATCAGTGCTCGCGAGAATTTAGCGGTGGTTGAAAACCAGGCGCAGAGCGATATCGATAAGGCGGAACTTGCGTTCGATTTTGCCAAGCAGGATTTGAAGAAATATGTCGAAGGTGAATATCTGAACGAGCGCAAGGAGGTGGAGTCGAAGATTACGCTGGCGAGGGAAGAGCTTCAGACGGCGGAGGAGACGTTGCAGTGGTCTCGCAAGCTTTTCGAGAAGGAATATATTTCGCAGACGGAGTTGCAGATTGACGAGCTGGCGGCACACAAGAAGAAACTGGACCTTGAGCTAGCGGAGAATA
Organism: uncultured Pirellulales bacterium; assembly: GCA_964468375.1. Lineage (GTDB taxonomy): Bacteria > Planctomycetota > Phycisphaerae > Sedimentisphaerales > Anaerobacaceae > CAYXUW01. The sequence continues at coordinate 1,649 of CAYXUW010000084.1, forward strand.
ATTTGCATCTGCTGGAGGACTTTACTCATCCGAGGGTTTTGGCTGAGCTTGAGAGCGATGTTAAGCAGGCGGAGATGGCGCTTGAGAGGACCAATCGCAAGGCCAAGGCAAGCGTGGTTCAGGCGAAAGCGGAACTGAGAGCGAAAGAATCCGAATATAATCGACAGCAGGACAAGCTTAAAAAGAACGAGGAGCAGATTGCGAAGACAAAGATTTATGCGCCTGCCGACGGACTGGTGATTTATGCGACTAGTGCGAAGAGCCGAGGCTGGCGTGGTAATGACGAGCCGCTGGACGAAGGTCGGGAGGTTCGCGAGCAGGAGGAGCTAATTTATCTGCCGACAGCGTCTGCGGTGAAGGCGGAGGTTAAGGTTCATGAGGCAAGTCTGCAGAAGGTGAAAGCTGGATTGCCTGTAATTGTAACAGTAGATGCACTTCCGGGAGAAGTATTCAGCGGTTATGTTGAGAAAATAGCTCCTTTACCCGATGCTCAAATGGTCTGGCTGAATCCGGATTTGAAGGTTTATAATACCGAGGTTTATCTCGAAGGTGAGGGGGATTATCTGCGCACGGGAATGAGTTGCAAGGCGGAAATCATCGTAGAGGAGTATAAAGATGTAATATACGTGCCGGTCCAGGCTGTCCTTCGAGTCGGAGGTGAACCGACAGTTTATGTTCAGAGCGGCAGAGGATTTGAGCCGCGTGGAATTGAAGTCGGACTGGACAACAACCGTATGATAAGAATCACTGATGGATTGCGTGAGGGTGAGGTGGTTCTGGTTACACCGCCTTTAGCTTCTGCTACTGTTGAACAACAAGAATCAGAAATTGGTGTGGGCGAGATAGAAAGGCCTGAAACTAACAGGAATGAGGATAAAATTTCGAGCGGTGCAGCGGAGCCCTCGCCGGAGCAGATGCAGAAGATGCGGGAGAGATTTGAAAATATGTCTGATGAGGAGAAAGAGAAGATACGCGAACAGCGGAAAGGGAGAGGCCGCAATCGAGCCAGGACAAGTGAATGATACGTGAAGCGGAGTCCAATTCCGATAACGAGATAATCAAGCTGGAAAATGCCGAGAAGATTTACAAGATGGGCGGCAGTGAGGTTAGAGCTCTCGACGGCGTGACGTTATCATTTAAGCAAGGTAGCTTTTGGGCGATAATGGGGCCGAGCGGTTCCGGTAAAAGCACAATGATGAATATACTGGGGTGTCTGGACCATTTAAGCTCCGGGAGGTATATTCTTGAAGGCAGGGACGTGAGCACTCTTAACGACGATTCGCTCAGTGAGATGCGGCTTCGGCACCTCGGATTTATTTTTCAAAGTTTTAATCTCATACCTCAACTGACAGTTCAAAGAAATATCGAGCTTCCTCTTTATTACTTGGGCTGGGAGGCGCACCACAGTGCCGAGCGGGCTAAAGAGCTTGCTGAAAAAGTGGGACTGGCGGAACGGCTGCATCATCGTCCTGCAGAGTTATCCGGCGGACAGATGCAGCGGGTAGCGATAGCGAGGGCTCTGGCTAATGACCCCCAGATTATTTTTGCTGATGAGCCGACGGGTAATCTCGATACGGCGACGGGCAAGGAGATTCTCGAACTGTTGACCGAGCTTAATGAACAGGGCAAAACGATAATTATGGTTACACATGAAGCGAATGTCGCTGCATATTCGAAACGACGGCTGCATATGCTTGATGGTGTGATTGACCGCATGGAGGGGCAAGAGTGATGAACCAGTTTAAGCTTGTTCGTAATATTAGTCTTGGTGTCGAAGACCTGTTTTTGCACAAGCTGCGTTCTTTTCTTACGATGCTTGGTATAGTTTTCGGGGTTGGCAGCGTAGTAGCGATGTTATCTGTTGGAGAAGGGGCGAGCAAAGAAGCGATGGACCGGATTCGTAAGCTCGGTAGCAATAATATAATTATTAATTCGATTAAATCGGTGGAGGAGGAGTCGACCAGCACAACTCATTCTCATATGAGTATTTACGGGCTGACATTCGATGACTATTCTCGAGTGGCTGAGACTTTTAAGAGTATAAAAGAGGTTGCACCTGTGAAGCTTGTACGTAAAGAGGGCCGTCTTAAAGAAAGGTCATTGGAACTGCGTATAGTCGGGACAACTCCGGTGTGGTTTGATTTAGTGCAAAGGCCTGTTTTGGCGGGGCGGGTTCTGGTGGCTTCCGATGATGACGAGCGTGCGCCCGCGGCTGTTCTGACGGAGCACGGTGCCCGGAAGCTTCTGGCTGCTGAGAGCACAATCGGTCAGGCGCTGCGGATAGGCAGCGATTATTTCGAAGTTGTGGGGATAGTTAAAAGTGAAGGCGGCCAAGCGGGCAACATCCAAGTGCCTGACCAGGAGGTAGATGTTTATATTCCCATTAATGTAGCGCGTTCGTATTTCGGAGATATAACCACTAGGAGAACAGCTGGTTCGCATGAACGGGAACTGGTGGAGCTGCATCAGATGATTGTTCAGGTCGATTCAGTCGAAGAGGTAGAATCTACGGCGGCAGGAATAGAAGATATGCTGAATCGGTTTCACAAGAAGAAGGATTATATTGTGAGCGTGCCGTTGGCGCTGCTGCGTGAGGCGCAAGCGACGAAGCGTCGTTTTAATATTGTATTGGGGTCGATTGCAGGTATCAGTTTGTTGGTGGGAGGGATAGGGATTATGAATATAATGCTGGCATCAGTAACTGAGCGGACGCGAGAGATAGGTATTCGGCGGGCGATCGGCGCGAAGCGCAGGCAAATTATAGGGCAGTTTCTGATAGAGACGGTTGTTCTTTCGATAATCGGCGGCCTGATTGGTATTGGTATGGGAATACTTGTTCCATTTTTGATAACATATTTTTCAGAAATGCCGACGGTAATTACGTTATCGAGCATTTTGCTGCCGTTGATTATTAGTTTTTGCGTAGGTATTATCTTCGGTTTGTATCCGGCGGTGCGAGCCGCTAAAGTTGATCCTATAGTTGCACTTCGACACGAGTAGCAAAGCGCGGTGCAAATCGCATTTTTCGGGCTTTATCAGATTTGGTTTGGCTTTTTTCTCCAGGTTGTTATAATAGCACTATCTTGCTATTAGATGAATGGCGGATATAGCCAAATGGGTGATAAATCGCAATCGACAAAGTTGTTTACCAGGGAAAAGTTCGAGGAAATCGAGCGTGTTTTTCGGAGGCATTTCCAGCTCGGCCTTGAGACGACGAACATCGGTGGCAAAGAAATAAAGAGGATGTGTAGCAGTGATTGTCATCCGAAGTTCTGCCAGATAGTTCGCAGCAGTCCGGGCGGTCTTAAAAGATGCAGCAGGGAGCGGAGGCGGAGCTTGAAGATTGCGATAGAGACGGGGCAGTCTTATATTTCGCTTTGTCATGCGGGTATAGTTTTGGTTTGCGTTCCGGTTATGGACAAGGAGAAAGCATTGGGGGGAATGTTTTTCGGAAAGTGTCTCTGGGAGCCGGTAACTCCGATTTTGGTGGAGGACATTAGGAGGCGGCTGAAGGGTATTCGCGTTGACAAGCGGAAGTTGACGGCGGCAATAAAGGGTTTGCCTGTTATACAGGGGGCTCAGATTCACAGGGAGGCGGAGTTTTTATTCGATTTGCTTTACGAGATAGGAGGATTCGACCCCCGTGTTATTCGCTGGCGGCAGGAGCGTTCGGAGCAGCAGTCGAAGATAGGCGAGTTCATACAGGAAAAGAAGAGGTTGGGAGCAAAATGGGAATATCCGCTGGAGAGCGAGCGCGAATTGATGGGCAAGGTGAAAATCGGCGACAGGACTGGTGCGAAGGAGATTCTCAATTCTATATTCGGGACGATATTGTTTCATAATCCCGGTGACATTGGTGTTCTTAAGGCAAGACTTCTGGAGCTTTTGAGCATTTTGAGTCGTGCGGCAGTGGAGGGGGGAGTTGATGTCGATATTATGCTCAAGAAAAATCTGACTTACGTAAATAAGGTGATGCAGATTAACGACCAAGGCGATTTGTGCGCATGGATAAGCACGGCTCTTAACGAATTTATTGAGTTGGTATATTCGTCGCAGGACGCCAAGAAGGTGAAACAGATAATGCCTGCGATAAATTATATAGATGCCAATTACGATAAGCCGATAAGCTTGGCTGATATTGCCAAGGCCTCGTATATGAGCGTTTCCCGATTGGCCCATGTGTTCAAAGAGCAAATGGATATCACTCTTATAGATTATTTGACCAGTGTGCGAATAGACAGAGCGAAGCAGCTACTATTAGCGACTACGCAGAACTGCACGGAAATCTGTTTTCAGGTCGGCTATAATAATCAAAGCTATTTTACGCGCACGTTTAAGAGACTTGTGGGGATGACGCCTCGTAAATTCAGAATGAAAAATATGCGCATAGGCAAGATTTCGAGACCTCTATAGAACACGGTAGGGATTGCACAACTTAACTCATTTCTGCTTTCGCTAAAGCCACGGCGGACATTTCTTGACATTAGCGGCTTTACGGCATAATATTGGCTTATGGCTAAACGTATTGCGATTCTGGGCTCGACCGGCTCTATTGGTAAAAACGCGCTTCGAGTAATCGATTCGCTCGGGGCGGGATATGAGGTTACCGCATTAAGCGCTCACAGCAGCGTTGGATTACTGGCTGAACAAATCAAGCGGTATAAGCCGAGATTTGCTGCTATCACGAATGCTGATTATCTTGAAAAGCTTCGTGATTTGACCGGCGGTTTGGATGTTGAGATTTTGGCAGGGCCGGATGGCCTGACGAAGATTGCGCAGCTTGAAGATATCGATGTTGTTCTCACGGCGATTGTCGGGGCGGCGGGACTGCCGGCGGTTCTTTCGGCGGCGCAGGCGGGCAAGACGCTTGCTATCGCGAATAAGGAGCCGCTTGTTGTCGCAGGCGAGCTGCTTACGCAAACTGTCAAGCAAAGCGGCGGGATAATTTTGCCGGTGGATAGCGAACATTCGGCAGTTTTTCAGGCGATGCAAGCGGGTTCGCAGGAGGAAGTCGGTAAAATCGTCTTAACATCTTCGGGCGGGCCTTTTAGAAAGATGAGTCCGGAGGATATTGAAAATGTTACACTTGAGCAGGCGCTTTCGCATCCCGTCTGGGATATGGGGCCGAAAATCACCATAGATTCCGCGACGATGATGAATAAGGCGCTGGAGGTCATCGAAGCGCACTGGCTTTTTAATATACCGGTCGACAAAATAGAAATTCTGGTTCATCCAGAATCGATAGTTCATTCTATGGTCGAGTTTGTGGACGGCTCTTTGGTGGCGGTGCTGAGCAGGCCAGATATGTGTCTTCCGATACAGTATGCTTTGACGTATCCGGCGCGCGTGTCCGGGATTGCCGAGCATCTTCGGCTTGAGGAAACAGGTAAGCTTACATTCGAGAAGCCTGATTTTAAGACGTTTCGTGCGCTGCCGCTTGCTTTCGAAGTTGCCCGAACAGGCGGCACGGCTGCAGTTGTTTTTAATGCCGCGAACGAAGCGGCTGTGGAGGAGTTTTTGGCTGGCAGAATTAAATTTGCAGGCATAGTAGAGCTTATCGAGTATTGTCTGAATAAGCATAATGTTAAAACGGTCGTGTCGTTGGAGGAACTGCTTGAAGCGGATATGTGGGCGCGAAGAGAGGTTGAACAAAGAGCTCAGCAGTATAAGGGGGCAAGAGCGTAATCTGATTTGTAATTTACGGGATTTTTTATGTCTAAAGTAAAAGGTTTGTCGGGTAAGTATTTTGATGCGATTTTGTGGCTTGCCGTTTTTGTCGCGGTTGTAAGTTTGATTATTCGAAATATTAATACTTTCGGCAATATTCTTCTGACTTTGATAGGTTTCGGTGCGGTGGTTTTGGTTCACGAGTTCGGCCATTTCATTTTTGCCAAACTAACTGGAATAAAAGTCGAGGCGTTTTCAATCGGTTTTCCCCCGACCTTAGTGGGCATTTTGAGGGAAGAGAAAGGATGGCGCATTCGCATTTTACCTAGAGTTTTCGGCGGAGGAGAGGAAGCTAGTGAAGGAGGGCTGAGTTTTACAATCGGCAAGAAAGCTCATCGTCCCGGCGAGACTGAATATCGAATCGGTATTATCCCCATCGGCGGTTTTGTCAAGATGCTTGGGCAGGAAGACATTGGTTCTGTCAAAGCCAGTGACGACCCGCGTTCTTATGCTAACAAGCCGGTCAGCGCTCGTGTGGCCGTTATAGCGGCCGGGGTTGTTTTTAATGCCATAAGCGCTCTTATAGTTTTTATGATAGTTTTTCTGGTTGGTATAAACCGGGTTCCTGCGGTGGTCGGCGGCGTTGTTGCGGATTCACCTGCGGCCCGTGCAGGTTTATCGGGGGGGGACGAAATAATTGAGATAGCGGGCAGGAGCGAGGACCTGGATTATTACGATATTGCGGTAACGGCGGCTTTGTCGGGCAAGAATGAAAAAGTAGCATTAATGGTCAGACACGAAGACGGCAGTGTCGAAGATTATAAGATTGCGGCTGAGCAGGAACCAGGTGATGAGGTAAAACAGTTCGGCATCCTTATACCTCAGAGCTTGATTGTTGCAGAAGTTTCCGACGTTAATGAGCTGTTCGAGGCCACGGGTCTGCGTCCCGGCGACCAGATTAAATCTGTTAACGGCAGGGACGTTCGGACTTATTGGGAGATGGAGAGGGTGGTCGAAGATAGTTTTGTGCCGGAAGTTACTATTCTGGCTGAGAGAACCGGTAAAGACGGCGGGGTAAAGTTGGTTGAATCACAGATTCCGTTGGATTTGAGCTTTGGTAACAGGGAGCCCCAATCCGAATCCGAGCTTGGGCATATATATTCTGTGGTTCCTCGTTTGCGGGTTAAAGTTGCCGATACTGAAATCGGGCTTAAAGAAGGCGATATTATTCTTTCGGCTGGTGATATTGAGAATCCTACCTACAAGGAAATACGTGATATTACGAGAGAATATAAGGGGAAAGAATTGTCCTTAGAGGTACTGCGTGGGGAGCCCAACGGCGCTGAGAATGTTCTTACGGTTAATGTTGTCCCTAAGCGTTCACAGAATAGCGGTCGGGTGTTGATTGGTTTTTTTGCTGTGTTTGACGCGGAGCATCCTGTTGTCGCCAAGATGATTACCGCTGAAGGCGGGCTGGCGAGGTTGGATATTCCCCGCGGTGCTGTGATAACATCTGTTGACGGGGTAAGCGTGTCCGATTTTTATGAGATTGTTCGGGAAATCAGGAGGTGCACCGGGGAGAGTATTGCGATTGATTATCGTATGGATGACGGCAGGAGCGGCAGTGTTGTGCTGGATGTGAAAGCAGGAGAGGGTTTTATTACTGTTAAGCCGGTTTTGGCTGATTTTATCCCTTTTAAGTCTTTAGAGCGACTTTATAAAGCCGATGGGCCGGTTGATGCTATGAAAATGGGATATAGGAAGACCGTTATGTTTATAGCCCAGGCGTATATAACATTAAAGGGTCTGGTAACCGGTCTTTTCAGTCCGAAGAGTCTTATGGGGCCTGTCGGTATTATAAGCTTGAGCTACACAATTGTTGCCGAGCGGCCGTTGATAGATTACGTTTATTTTCTTGGTTTGATAAGTGCGATGCTCGCTGTTTTTAACGTTTTGCCTTTGCTGCCTTTTGACGGCGGGCATATCGTGTTTTTATTTGTAGAGAAAATCAAGGGCTCGCCGATTAACGAACGTGTTCAGGAGAAAATCGCCTCTGTCGGCTGGGTGCTTGTGGTTGCGCTTATTCTTTATGTGACTTTTAACGATATTGTCAGGAGCTTTTTCAGCTAAATGGTTGGCGGGAGTAAAATGTCGCTGAGGAAGATGAGCTTTGAAGAATATCATAAGGGGCAGCTCGGTGCTTTGGGGGAGGTGGATGCTCAGGTTTATGATTTAATAGCGCAGGAGTATGAGCGGCTGCAAGACAGCTTGGAGCTTGTGGCTGCGGAGAATCAGTGCTCACAAGCGGTTTTGGCGGCACTTGGTTCGATAGTTCAGAACAAGACGGCGGAGGGTTTTCCGGGGGCGAGATTCCACGGCGGCTGTGAAACTGTCGATGAATTGGAGGAGCTTGCTGTCAGCAGGGCCAAAGAGGCGTTCGGCGCGCAATATGCAAATGTTCAGCCGCACTCCGGCACCGGTGCCAATCAAATTGTCCTTACCGCAGTATTGGAGGCGGGTGATAAGGTGTTGAGTCTCGGTTTGACACAGGGAGGGCATTATTCGCACGGAGATGCATTTTCCCTGACTGGTAAGCTTTTTGATATAGAGAATTACTATGTCGATGAAAAAAGTTTTATTCTGGATTATGACGCCATCAGAGACAAGGCGGTCAGGGTAAAACCCAGACTGATTATATGCGGTGCTTCGGCTTATGCCAGGATGATAGATTTCAAAAAGTTCAGAGATATTGCTGATGAAGCAGGGGCATATCTTCTGGCGGATATCTCGCACATATCTGGTTTGGTGATGGCCGGCGTTCATCAGTCATCTGTTGATTGTGCACATTTTACGACGACGAGCACGTATAAGCCGGGGGGGCCGAGAGGCGGCCTTATATTGATGGGGAAAGAATTCGAAAAAAAGATAAAGGTGCAGGGTAAAGATGTGCCTGTGTGGAAGCAGATTGAGAATATGACATTTCCTGGTGTGCAGGGGACGCCGTATTTGAACCACATA
>CAYXUW010000085.1:0-10194 GCA_964468375.1 uncultured Pirellulales bacterium
CGGTATTACCATATGACAGAAGGGCGTTTTCCCTTTAACCATATCCTCCTGCTTCAATGCCATACTTCCCCTGGTTTCCAGCAGATTGGGGATAAACGTCATAACAAAGCAAATCGCGTACGTTACAAACAGAATTGTGCGGTATCTGTTGATTTTTCCCGTGTAAATTATTAGAAAGAAAATGCCGTTAATAAATAGATATGTAGCTGCAAGAGGAATTAAACGAATCGCCTCTTTCGGTATCGGCCGGCCTCCGGTAACCATAAGAGCCGTCAATAACAGCATCGGCACGGTAAATAAAATCGCCTTGACCAGACTGGTTCCTTGTCTGTTTTTCTTATCAGCTTTATTGTTATCCACCATTGGCAAAACATACCCTTATACCTAATATCCCCAGACACAGATAATATACTCCCGCCACTCCCGCCGCTAGCCTGCCTATGTATCGCAGGCCTTCGATTCGCCTGGCCAATCCCAACACAGCCAGCGGCAGTATGTAAACAGAAGTCCCGACAAAAAATGCTGCGAAAAATAATAAACTTCTCCAGAGTGTCCCTGTCCGTGCTGCTTCTGTAAAGGCCAGCAAAAAAGGCGGACACAAATTCAAGCCGGTCAGAAAACCCAGAGTTGCGGGAAATACCGCCTGGTTTTTTGTCTTCAGCTTTTCGCTGAGGAATTTTACCCGCCCGCCCGCACAATCGCCGGCCGGACTTCTGAATCCGTAAAATACCAGCAAAACAGCTAAAACAATGTATATAACCCCAAAAACAGCGCCCTGATTTGTGAGGTTCTTAATAACAGCAAAACCCACAGCCCACGCCGCAGCAGCGAACAGCAAATACCCCGCTAATCTGCCGGCCATAAAGTATAGAATCGTCAACAAATTATTCAGAATGTTTTGTCCTCTGCTGAGCAGATATGGAACCAGCACGGGCCCGCAGTATGCCGCGCAGACGGCCCCGCTTGCCAGCCCCAACATTAATCCTTTTGCAAAGTCCATAGTCGCAATTTAGATTACATTTGTTACAGTTTTATTACAATAATATCTTTTTCTGGTGATTTTCTACACTGTTCGTTTCCGACTCGCGGGCATCCGGCAACACAAGCAATCAGCTTGTATTTGTTTCGAATTCGACGAGGCTATCGAGGATTTGCTGTAGGTCCTTTTCGAAGCGGTCAATCCGGGCTTCGGAAAAGCCCTTATAAAACAGCTTCGTCAAATCCTGCGAGACCTCAACGTATTTATCTTCCATAAGTTTGTCTTTTTTAGTGCGGTATATAAGGATTTTGCGCCTGTCTTTTCGGCTGCGCCGCCGCCGGACATATCCCATATCTTCGAGCCGGTCGAGCATGCTCGTCAGGGTCGATTTTTCCAGCTTGGTCTTCTGCACAAGCTCGTTGATTGGGACGCCGTCGGCCTGCCAGAGCGCGAACATAATCCTGCCCTGTGCGGGATTGATTTCAATGCCGTAATCCTTGAGCTGGCGCAGAAAGATTCTCTCGCTAACCTGGCGGATTTTGGCCATCAGAAAACCTGATTGGCGCTGCTGTTTCATTGTCTTTTTTGCCATAACTATTTGAACTGCTCTTTAATCTCTATCAGCGTTTTTGTGGCCTTCAAATCCGCTGACTTTTTAATTTTCACGGTTATCCCTCTTGTTTTGCCGTATTTTCTATTAGCGAACTGGTCGAGGTATTTCTTGCCCAGCTTACTTTTCTTTATCAAATCCTTCGCTCTTTCGGGAAAATAAAAAGTAGTTCTGAACATACCGGAATAGACGCAGACCCAGCATACGGTCTTTTTCTTTTTGGTTACTTTATAGAGCCAGCTCTTGCCATCGTTGTAGTAGCGCCATTCGCGGGAAAACGCAGGACAGCTTTCATCCAGAAAATCCATAAACGCATCCCACGCGACTTTAGCTTTTCCAAGAGCTCGTTTTAAAACTTTATTATCCGGATGTACATTTTTATCATTCAAACACGGCTTTTCCATATCTGTCCTTTCTCGCGGAATATTTTATATTTTAACCTCAAGCGGCCCACTTTTGGACCATCCTCTGACTACTTTCGGCACCAATTTTATGATACCATATTCCGGCCCTTCCGGCCCACTGGGATAATACATAGTCCAGTCCTTTTGCCAGATTCGATTTTTAAGCTGCTGGTCGGTGATAACTTCAATCTCTCCGCCGAGCATCACACCGAGCAGCTGGTCTGGGGCGCAGAAATAAACGGAGACCTTCGGATTGGCCTTCATACGCACCATCTTCGGGGACTGCATGCCGGTGGACAGATAAATCATAAAGTCATTTTCTTGTCCCTTAAACAAATCCACCAGCGAGGAATACTTTTGGGCACACCGCAGATTATACATCGCAGTGGTTTGCGGGTATCCCGCCGAGTCAATAGTTGTCAGCTGGCATACAAGCGTGTTCGTTATCAAATTCAGGCAAGTTTGCCTAACATCATTCGATTTCTGCTCACTCATACCATTTCTCCTTTCTCAAATAAGTTTTATATAAAATAGTTCTATATAAAACTATTGTCAAGCAAAAATCTTCTTTTTTAAGAAAAAAATTCTCTAGATGATTTAACCGTTGCTACTGAAAGGTGTTACGATGACTTCTTTTTGTCGCCCGCGGGTGATTTGCTTTTCTCCGCCGGTTTCGACCCTTTGGTATCGGCTTTCTTAGCGGTGTCCTTGGTTTCGGTTTTCTTCTCGGCGGCGGTTTTCTCTTTTTTCTCGGCCTCTTTGTAGCTTTTGCTTCTGTAATCGGTCTGGTAAAAGCCGGAGCCCTTGAAGATTACCCCCGCGCCGGTGCCGATGAGGCGGCTGAGCTTGTTTTTGCCGCAGGCGGGGCATTTGCGAAGCGGCTTTGCCGTTATAGACTGAAACTGCTCGAACTCGTGGCCGCAATTTCCGCAGCGGTATTCATAAGTCGGCATAGACCCTACTCCACATCCGTCGTTTCATCGATTGGTTCCTGCTCGTCGGCCTGCTGCGAGGCGGGCTTATTAACGATTACCTTGCTCGGCCGAATCACCCTGCCGTTGAGCGTGTAGCCCTTTTGAAATTCTTCGAGGACTGCGCCTTCGGGCCGGTCCGGCTCTTCTCGCTGCATTACCGCCTCGTGAAAGGCGGGGTCGAAATTCTCGCCCAGCGCGGCTATCTGCTCTACGCCGTGGCCTCTGAGAACATCGAGCATCTGGTCGTAGATAATCCGGATGCCCTTGACGAAAGCATCCGCACTTTCCGCAGAGTGCGAATTTTGGAGCGTATGCTCGAAATTATCCAGAACCGGCAGAAACGTCTTTATAATTCTTTCCTTTTCGTAGGCGACAGAGTCGGCAATCTGCTTGGGGACGCGCTTTTGAAAATTATCGTAGTCGGCGCCGACACGCTGGAGCTTGCCGAAAAGCTCGTCTTTTTCCTTCTGCAAATCCTCAAGCTGGCGACAAAGCTCTTCGGCCTCGCCGTGCTTTGGCTCTTCTTTGTCTGGTTTGTGCGACTTTTTGTGCTTCATTTGTTGTTACCGAAATACTTTTTCAACCTGTCAAAAAAACTTTTGGACTGCGGATAAACGCTCTTGTCCTCGGTTTCGGCGAACTGCTTCAGCAATTCCCGCTGTTTAGAATTCAGCTTCGCCGGGATTTCGATGGCGACCTGAACGAGCTGGTCGCCTTTGCGGCCGCTTCGCACGTCGGGCAGTCCCTGTCCTTTTATTCTGAAGACGTTGCCGTATTGAGTGCCCGCCGGAATCTTCAGCTGCTTCGTGCCGTTCAAGCTCGGCACATCTATCGTTGTCCCAAGGGCGGCCTCGGTAAAGCTTACAGGCACGACCGCAATTACATTGTTTCCGTCGCGGTGCAGAAACTCGTGCGGCTTTATCCTTACATAACAATACAAATCGCCTCTCGGCCCGCCATTGCGACCGGGCTCGCCTTCGCTGGCGACCCTTACACCCTGGCCTTCGTGGACGCCTGGAGGGATTTTAACTTTGATAACTCTTTTCTTCGGCACCCTTCCGGTGCCCTTGCATTTCTTGCAGGGATTGGTAATTACCTTGCCGCTGCCCCTGCACTGCGGACAGGTCGAGACCATCTGGAAACCCATACTTCCTCTGGCAATCTGGCCGGTGCCGTGACAAGCCGGGCACTGGCCGGGCGTCGTCCCTTTGGCGCATCCGGTGCCGGTGCATTCGGGGCAGGTGTCCTGGCGGGTAAATTCGATGGTCTTTTCGACGCCTTCGACAACGTCGTTAAGGGTCAGCTCGACGGAAGTCTCGAGGTCATAGCCGCGCATCGGGCCGGCCCGCCTGCCCCTTCTGCGGCCGCCCAACCCGAATATGTCGCCGAAGCCGCCGAACCCGCCGAAGATATCCTCGAAGATGCTGCTGATATCCTGCCAGTTCATATGCTGATAATCGCGCATCCCCATGCCGCGCAAGCCTTCGTGGCCGAATTGGTCGTATCGCTTGCGCTTTTCGGGGTCGCTTAAAACCTCGTAGGCCTCGGCGCACTCCTTGAACTTGGCCTCCGCCTCCTTGTCGTTGGGGTTCTTGTCGGGATGATATTTTATCGCCATACGGCGGTATGCGCGCTTAATCTCGTCGGCTGAGGCACCCTTGCCTACCCCCAAAACTTCGTAATAGTCCCGCTTGTCCATATTATTCTAAAATTCGAAATCCGAATTTTATCTAACAGCGCCTGCTATCGGCTCTTCGTCCTTGTCTTTTAAATCGGTTATTAACACGTTCGTCGTTAACATAAGTCCGGCCACCGACGCAGCGCTCTGCAAAGCGGTCCTGGCGACCTTCGCGGGGTCGATAATGCCTGCCTTGAACATATCGCAGAATTGCCCCGTGTTGGCGTCGTATCCGATATTCTTGTCCTTTTCCACTTTCTCAAGAAGCTGTTCTACAACTACATCACCATGCTCGCCGGAGTTATCGACTATCTGCCTTGTCGGAGCTTTAAGGGCGTTGCTTACAATATCGAAACCGATTTTCTCATCGCCCTTGGCCGACGCTTTGGCCTTTTTCACTTTGCTGATGGCTCGGAGAAAAATGACGCCTCCGCCAGTGACAATACCTTCTTCCGCCGCCGCCTTCGTAGCGTGAAACGCATCGTCGAGAAGGTCCTTGCGCTCCTTCATCTCAGTTTCGGTCGCGGCGCCGGCTTTGATAACGGCGACTCCGCCAGTCAGTTTTGCAAGCCGCTCCTGAAGTTTCTCGCGGTCGTAATTGCTCGTTGTCTTTTCAATCTGGTTGCGAATCTGGTCGCAGCGGGAAGTTATATCCTTCTTTTCGCCTTCTCCCTCGATTATCGTGGTATCATCCTTGCCGACGATGATTTTTTTGGCCCGGCCTAACTGTGAAAGCTCGATTTCCTCGAGCTTTATTCCCAAATCTTCGGTAATCACCTGGCCGCCTGTCAGAACAGCTATGTCAGAGAGCATCGCTTTCCTTCTGTCGCCGAAGCCGGGTGCTTTGACCGCGCAAACCTTGAGCACGCCCTGCAGCCGGTTAATCACCAGCGCCGCTAATGCCTCGGCCTCGACGTCCTCTGCAATAATCAGCAGCGGCCGGCCGACCTGGGCAATCTTTTCGAGCAGCGGCACAATCTCGCGAATGTTGGATATCTTCTTCTCGTGCAGCAGAATATAAGCGTCCTCAAGAATCGACTCCAGCGTTTCGGGGTTGGTCATAAAATACGGCGATATATATCCCTTATCGAACTGCATACCTTCGACAACGGTTAGCTCGTTTTCCATACCCTTACCTTCCTCGACCTCGATGACGCCCTCCTTGCCGACTTCATCCATTGCCTGAGCTAAAATCTCGCCGACCTGTGCGTCATTGTTCGCGCTGATGGTCGCCACTTTCGCAATATCGTCGTGGCCTTTTACTTCCACGCTCTCCTTTTCGATAAACTTCGTTACAACATCGGCCGCTTTGTTAATTCCCCGCTGAATCGCTGTAGGATTTACTCCGGCGGCGACCTGCTTTAAGCCCTCGAAATAAATCGCCTCCGCCAGAACGGTCGAAGTCGTCGTCCCGTCACCGACGGCGTCGGAAGTTTTACTCGCAACCTGATTGACCATCTTCGCGCCCATATTCTTGAACGGTTCGGGAAGGTCGATTTCCTTGCTCACCGTGACACCGTCTTTCGTTATCTTCGGAGAGCCCCAGCTTTTATGAAGAATCACATTCCTGCCCGTCGGCCCGAGCGTCACCTTCACGGCGTCTGCCAGCTGGGCCAAACCTTCTTTAAGGTGCGTTCGTGCTGCATCGTCGAACATTAATTGCTTTGCCATCTTGTATCATCCTTATATTTGCTGTTAAACTTGTTTACTTTTCGATAATTCCCAGAATATCGCTTTCGCGTAAAACCACGAATTTCTCCCCGTCAACATCCACTTCGCTGCCTATATATCTGGCGTAGATGACCTCGTCATTTTTCTTCACATTCATCTCGCTTCGTTTGCCGTCTTCGAGCAGCTTGCCCGACCCCACGGCTATTATTTTACCGATTTGCGGTTTCTCCTTCGCCGTATCCGGCAGAATAATCCCGCCGCTGGTTTTTTCTTCCGCCTCGGATTGCTTTATCACAACTCTGTCATATAAAGGCCTAAGTTTCATTGCTTGCTCCTTAGTCAAATCATTTTCCGTTTCCTTCTCTCGTTTACATCATACCCATTCCGCCCATACCGCCCATTCCTCCCATGCCCATACCGCCTCCCATTCCTCCCGGCGGCATTGCAGGAGCTTCCTCTTTTTCCTTGGGCTTTTCAGTAATAAGACAATCTGTGGTGAGCAGTAAGTTGGCTATACTCACGGCATTCTCCAGGGCGATACGTGTCACCTTCGCAGGATCGATGACGCCGGCCTCGAAAAGGTCTTCGTATGTGTCGGTGTTGGCGTTATAGCCGAAGCCGTCTCTGCCTTCGGTCACTTTATTAACCACTAAGTTCGCCGTTGCACCCGCATTGGCGGCAATCCAGTAGCACGGCGTCGTTAGCGCCTTCGCTACTATATCCGCCCCGGTCTGCTCATCACCTTCGAGTTTCATTTTTCTAACTGCGTCAATGCATCGGATAAGAGCAACGCCGCCGCCCGGTACAATACCCTCCTCTATGGCCGCTCTCGTAGCGTGAAGCGCATCCTCTATCCGTGCCTTTATTTCTTTCATCTCCGCTTCGCTCGCCGCACCAACATTGATTTGAGCAACACCGCCGGTCAGCTTCGCCAGGCGTTCCTGCAGCTTCTCGCGGTCGTAATCGCTTGTGGTAATTTCTATTTCATTTTGGATTTGCTTGATTCTGCCGCCGACAGCTTCCTTGCTGCCTGCCCCCTCGACAATCGTCGTATTATCATTGTCGATGGTAACCTTCTTGGCCTGTCCCAGCTGCCTGACGCTGATATTTTCCATATCGATTCCCAAATCCTTGAAAATCGGCTCCGCCCCTGTCAGCGCCGCAATATCAGCCAGCATTGCTTTTCTCCGGTCGCCGTAACCAGGCGCCTTCACCGCCGCTACCTGAAGTACGCCTTTGAGTTTATTAACCACCAATGTAGCCAACGCCTCGCTCTCAACGTCTTCTGCGATAATCAAAAGCGGCCTCTTACTTTTTGCAACCTTTTCAAGCAGCGGAACAAGCTTAGCAACATTGCTTATCTTCTCCTCGTAAACCAGTATGTACGGCTTTTCCAGCTCGCATACCATATTGTCAGTATCAGTCACGAAATGCGGCGAAAGATAACCGCGGTCAAACTGCATACCCTCTACGAAGTCGACGGTTGTATCCAGCCCTTTGCCTTCTTCGACGGTAATAACCCCGTCCTTACCGACTTTCTGGAATGCGTCGGCCATCTTATTACCTATCGTGGTATCGTTGTTGGCAGATATCGATGCGACATTGACAATGTCAGTTCTCTTACTGATATCCACCGGCTTTGCCAGCGACTTCAGCTTTTTCGTTACCTCTTTAGCAGCCCTGTGCATACCACGCGCCAGAGACATCGCATCTGCACCTGCCGCCAAATTCCGGTAGGCCTCCTTGAACATCGCCTCAGTAAGCACCGTCGCTGTCGTTGTCCCGTCGCCGGCCACCTTCGAAGTCTTGCTCGCCGCCTCTTTGACTAACCTTGCACCGAGGTTTTCTCCCTTATCTATGAACTCGATTTCTTCAGCGACCGTTACTCCGTCTTTGGTTACCGTCGGGCCGCCCCAGCCCTTATCTAAGATTGCGTTTCGGCCTCTCGGCCCAAGTGTCGATTTCACCGCCGCCGCCAGTTTCTCTACGCCGGCAAGCAATCTCGCCCTTGCATCGGTTTCGAATACCAATTCTTTTACTGCCATAATTGCTTCCCTTCTCAATTCTGTTTCAAATTAAAACTCAACTTCCCCCTCAATTCGCGTAACTTATAACAGATGAGCAAAAAATATACCAGCTTTAAGCAAATACCGCCCGGTTTTGGCTTCTCTAACCCTAACTGTACTGTATACAAGCAATTACGTAATGCAAAAATTGCTATTACCAAAAGCTAACGCTGCCGCCCGGATGGAAAAACGCACATTTTGGCACGAAATCAAAGCAAACTCCGCCAACTTGACAGTCTCTGCAGCTTCCTTAATTCCTTGACAAATAGTGCCGAAAAATGGTATAAATTATACAATAATGGGGGATTTCCATAAGGAGAAGGGTAATAAATGTGCCGTAACCTCGCCTTTACCAGAGCAATAACCGTAATACTGCTGTCAATTCTAATTTCAACGCCGCAGGCGTTCGGCGAAGCCAGCATTATCGGCTCGTGGGAGACGGGCACATCTCATACGAAAGAATCAGGCAGTAACCGCGCCTTGATTTTCATCGCTCACGGCGAAATGGACGGCACGATGAATCTCGTCAATGTATACTACGGCGGACAAGAAATGACCAAGGTCATTGACAAAGACTACAGATCGGGAATCAATGCTTATGTTGCGGCATTTATCCTTGACGAGGCCGGCATCGTCGCCTCGACCACCGACACGTTTTCCATCAACTGGGATACTGACCCGACAGAAATCAAATATGCTAGCGCATTCTTTGAAAATGTTAACCAGAGCACTCTCACCGGGGCTTCGGCCACTGCCGGAGGCACAAGCGCTACAATTTCAACCTCCGCACTTGCCACCAGCAGCGGTGATATGGTTATTCTCGGCGCTACCTGCGGCAACTCCGGCTCTTATACAATGAACAGCGGCTTTACCGAAGGTATCGACCAGTCAGCTGGCTCATCTACCGGCGCAACCGGTTATAAGTCTGCAACCGGAGCCTCTGAAACGCCGAGTGTGACCTTCGACAACACTGTAAACCGTCAGGTGATTGTCGGTTTTGTAGTTAATTGAATGCCCCCCGACCCAAATATCGCTTCTAACCCGGACCCGAACAAAGGCGCCGAAGACGTTTTAGCCTCCACCAATCTGTATTGGGACGCCCCCACAGCATATACGCCCACCAGCTACGACGTCTATCTCGGAACCGATGCCAACGCCCATAACAATACCAAACACACCGTTTACACCAACAGTTACGATCCACCCACTGACCTGTTGTTTGGAACAACCTATTACTGGGCCATCGATTCCAATCACAACGGCACAATATACCCCGGCAAAGATTGGCACTTCACAACAATCGATAACAAAGCGGCTAATCCAAACCCTAACAACGGTGAAATAAACGTCAGTGTGACAACTAACCTCAGCTGGACAGTCGGCATTAGTATGACCTCCCAGGACCTATACTTCGGAACTGACCCAAACGTCTATAACAATCCTATGTACGTCCTCGATACCAACACCTTTGACCCGCCCGGCGACCTCGCGCTCGGAACCGAGTATTACTGGGTCGTGGACACCAATGACGACGGCACAATATACCCCGGCGACCTGTGGACCTTCTCGACTCCATATCCCGTCACCGTCGGCAGTCTCGTAGCTGACTACATACTAAGCCAAACCCTCACAGACTACTACGCGACCATTTGCTCTTATTACGGTGTCCTTCTATTCTCCGCAGAAACTGGAAATACCGGACTGAAGAACAGCGTCATCGCCGCCTACGAACCATACTACACCGGCCAGCAAACTCCCCATGAAGGTCACGTCGACAACAATGTTTTTGGAATTCTCCCTTTCGAGCTGTAT
>CAYXUW010000086.1:0-10120 GCA_964468375.1 uncultured Pirellulales bacterium
TGTGTATAGATAACGGCAATATCGATAACTTCATTCTGCCTGACAGTGTCGCGTTGAAGGTGGAAAAACGAAACGACTTGATCAACGGCGTCAATGTAATCACGGGCGGTGTCCCTTTCCGAAATGACCACGGTCTGTTGAAACTCACCGCTATTCCCTATTACGCCTGGTCTAACCGCGGCACCGGAACTATGAAAATCTGGCTGCCAAGAAGGTAGCTTTTTAAAAAAGATGAATATACCTGAAAAAGCTTATCCGACTATTGCCTGCTGCGGTCTTGATTGCGGTTTATGCCCAAGATACTACACGGTGGGACCTTCAAGATGTCCCGGCTGTGCAGGGCCCAATTTCTCCAGTAAGCACCCGTCTTGTTCCTTTATAACCTGCTGTGTTATAAAGAAAAATCTTGAGGTTTGTGCCCAATGTCCTGAGTTTCCCTGCCCCAAATTCAAAACCGAACGCCAATATCAGCAAATGAAAGAATCTTCGTCTTATCCGCCAAACAGAAAAATATTGCCGAACCTGAATTTCATAAAAAAGCATGGCATTAAAAAATTCATACAGCAGCAGAATAAAAGAATTAAATTACTCCAGACAATGTTAAACAATTTCAACGATGGCAAGTCGAGAACCTTCTTCTGCAGGGCCGCTGCCTTGCTGGACCTGAAGAATCTGGAAAAATCATTAAACCGGGCCGCCCGGAAAATCAAAACAGATAAAATCAAAAAAACCGATGTTAAAAGTAAAGCAAAAATTCTTAAAGAAATCATCAGCGAAACCGCTTCCAACCAAGGGATAGAATTAGTCAAAAAGAAATAAAAAGAACCTGCCGTCCGGAACTATGAAAATTTAGCTGCCAAGAAAATAAACTTCTGCCTCGTCATTGCGAGCACAGCGCGAAAAAAACGCCAACGCACTTCTGCGTTGGCGTCATAATCATCAAATCTCCGCCGCTGGTTAAAATCTGTATCCTATCGAAGCGCCGAAAACACATATCGCATCGCCGTCTGCAAAGTCAAGGTTGAACTGCGGCACCACTACCCAGTCCTGCTCCAGTTCGAATTCATAACCAACTCCCCCCCGAAGCAGGAAATCAGTGTCTCCGTCTCTGTGTTGCATCCCCGGTGCAACCACAAAACGCCATCCCTCATCGGGATGAAAAAACACGGGCAGTCCGATGGTCCACCTGTCCATATCACCCATGGTATACTCATTGAAAAATCCTACGCCTATCAGATCACTAAAACGGCGTTCGTAGCTCACTCCCAGCGTGAACCCGCTCTCGCCGTCCCCGGCGCTGGCGCCCAGGAAGCATTCGACCGTGTTAAGATGATAATCAGGAAGCTGCCCGGAGGCTCCGCGACTCTGCCCACAGGCGCTGCCGGCCACAGCCGTTAAACAAAAAACGCTCACAAAAACAATCTTCCACCTTGACATGTTAAATTCTCCTTTCTTTAAAATATCAACTGACTAACTCGGTCGTCCTGACCAAAGCGGAGGAAGATAAAACCGAGTGTCGCCATTTAGTGCTTCTTGAATTTTTTTCCTTGCCGACATCTCTCATCTAATCGCCGGTCACGGATTATACAACTTCATCCGATATCTTCAAACATTTATTCTCAGTCTATGTATGTTCTTCGAACTTTTCTATATGTTTTCTGCATTTTTTGGGCATTTTTGAACAAATTTGAACGTTTGGCCTTATAAAGGCGGCGTTGACCAGTTTCGCTCCATTTTTCAGCTCCCTCGACTCCTGTACTGCTCATCCCGCCTGACAAACTATTAGCCGCCCCGGAACTATGAAAATCTGGCTGCCGCGCCGGTAATTTGCTTGTGCTGCCTCCTGCTCAGATATCTATTTTACGTATGCCTTCGGCATGCTCACTGTTTGTCTCCGACTCGCGGGCATAAGGCAGCAATGCACATTGTTGTCAAAAAATCCTATTTTGCCGCAAAACTAAATATTATTCGCTGTGCGCTTCCCTCATTTTACCCCCAATTTAATCCCCTTAATCCAGAACAGTAAAAGAACCTTTCCCTACGGCTCTTCGCCCCATTCGCCTTGCAGCCAATTGTCGGTAAATACAGCAACATCAAGCATATTAACTGTTCCATCTCCCTCAGGAACAGGAGCAATATCTGCGGAAAGAACGCCAAGCTCTAGCCACTGGTTAGATAATACGGCAAAGTCCTTAAAATCAACAAAGCAATTCCCATCTAAATCTGAAACAGGACATCTCCCGAATACATAAGCCGAGCCGGAATCGGTTCCATTATCATCATCATAATACGCACCCACGACGGCGTAATCGCCGCTGATAGAAACCGAGCAGCCAAAGTGATCATCATCATTTCCATCCGAGGCCGTCAGCTTAGCCAACTCGTTCCAAATTTCGCCTTCGCGCTTAAATGTATACGCCGAGCCGGATTTGGTTCCATTTTCGTCATCCCAAATCGCACCGACAGCGACATAATCACCGTTAATAGAAACAGAATAACCAAAGCTATTACGTTTAGTGCCGTCCGAAACATCCCAGGCGATAAGTTCGGCCTGCTGGCTCCAGGTTTCACCTTCACGCTTGAATATATACGCTAATCCTCTAAGGCGAAGTGGATATGTCCCGACGATGATATAATCGCCGCTGATAGAAACTGAGTAACCAAATTTACTTAAGCTAGAACCGGAGAACTTGATTTGCTCGGCCCAGGTTTCTCCGTCGCGCTTGAATATGTAAGCCGCGCCGGCATAGTAGTCGTCATCCTGATATGCCCCTACGACGGCATAATCGCCGCTGATAGAAACAGAACAACCAAAGAAATCACTACTGTCGCCATCCGAGGCGAGGAGTTTGGCCTGCTGGCTCCAGGTTTCACCATCACGCTTGAATATATACGCAGAGCCGGAAGCACTTCCGTTATCGCCATCGCAATAAGCCCCGATGATGGCATAATCATTGCTGATAGAAACCGAGTAGCCAAAGTAATCCCCGCCAGCACCGTCCGAGGCCGTCAGCTTGGCTACTTGACCCCAGTTGTTGGGGTCAACTTCGTTGGGCGCAAATATATATGCCGAGCCAGTGTAGCTTCCATCGCCATACGCCCCGACAATAACATAATCGCCGCTGATAGAAACTGAGCGGCCAAAACGGTCGCCGGCAGCAGCATCTGAGGCCGTCAGTTTGGCCTGCTCGCTCCAGTTCATCCCGTCACGCTTGAATATATACGCCGAGCCGGTACATTCACCATTGTCGTTATCGCCTTTCGCCCCAATAACGGCATAATCGCCGCTGATAGATACAGATTCGCCAAACCAATCTTCAGAAGCGTTGTCCCAAGGGACTAATTTGACTTGCTCCGGCAAACTTCCATCCGCCGTGCCGATCCATACCAGCAGATAGACAATGCTGACAAGAAAATAAAGATATGTTCCGCGCTTCAATTTACTCCTCTTTTTCATTGTTTTCCTTCCCAGTAAGCCGAGAATTGACCTAAAATCATATATACCAAAAATCCCCCCCAAAAGTCAAGAGAAAATGCGTGTGCGGTTGTTGAGTATAAATCAATCAGAACCGCGAGTACCTACTCGCAAAAATCCATTTTTTTACAAATTTTTTTATTCCTTCTTCTGTAACTACTTACAACTTTTCACCCCTCAAGCAATACCCGTTTTTTTCGCATCATTCGCGCAGGTTCATCCAATTATAGAGAGAGGATGTATTTTTTAGGAGATACTATTATACCTAACGAAGCCCAAATCCCCGCAAACCATCCTGACACCCAAAAAGAGCTGGAACTTACCACCCTTAAGGGTGCTCGAAACGCTCTCTGACAAGTTTATATTACCTATCTGTTTTTAAAAAGCCCCCGACGGCTCGCGCCATCACTGCGCGCTGGGGTTCAATCAATCAAAACGAACAAAAATATGCAAAACAAACCCAATTTTTCAAAAAGTCAAGTATTTATGACCGTAGTTGCAAAAAGGAGTTGAAGTCAAAAATGCGAATTAGACACTTGGTGAAAACGAACCCAAAACAAACCCAATCAAACCCAATTTTAATGGTTGCCGAGCCGTCAGCTAAGCTGATTTAAGCCAAGCGAGTGCCTCGTCTAGGTCCTCGAACTGTTTAACTTTGATGGACAGGAGGTTTGCCACGTCATTGAAGAACTTAAACTCATGGGCGTGGGGTGATGTTGGGTCATAAACGGAAGCTATTTTGAATTCCGGCCCCACGCCGATTTCCGAGAGCAGCTTGGGCAGGTCATCTATCTGCAGTATTGTAAACTTGGGTTGCATTTGCCGAAAATCGATAAGAATCTTGTGCAGGCCGTGCTCTTTTGTCGAGGGATACAGTTCCTCTGCAAACCTTTTATGCTCGTCCCAGTCCATTACCCCGGAGACCTTTACGCTGACAATCCCCTCTTTTTCCAGATAATCAATCGTCCACTCCATCTATCTTCTCCTTCCCTCTCATATACGAACGAAGAACTTTCGGTATCGTTACCGAGCCGTCGGCGTTCTGGTAAAGCTCCAAAATAGGTATGAGTATTCGCGGGCTCGCAATCACTGTATTATTCAAAGTGTGGCAGAACAGATTTTTCTTGGAAGCTGCGTCTTTATAGCGAAGGTTCATTCTTCTGGCCTGGAAATCGTAGAACTTGCTAGCACTGTGCGTTTCGCAGTAATTGTTTCGCGACGGCATCCAGGTCTCTATATCGAATTTTTTGGCCTGGCCTCGACCCAAATCGCCGGTGCAGACATTGACAACACGGTAGGGCAGCTCCAATGCCTGCACAACCGCCTCGGCATTGGCGAGGATTTCCTCGTGAAACTTGTTACTTGTCTCGGTGCTATTTTCGCAGATAATCACCTGCTCGATTTTGTCGAACTGGTGGATTCTGTAAAGGCCGTATGTATCCTTGCCCGCAGCGCCCGCTTCGCGACGGAAACAGCTTGACATCGCCACGAATTTCTTCGGCAGCTCATCTTGCTTGAGGATTTCTTCCATATGATAGGCCGTGAGCGGCACCTCGGCAGTACCCGCGAGATTGAGCAGGTCGGCTTCCATTCTGTAGGTCTGGTCCTCGGAGCCGGGGAAAAAGCCCGTGCCCGTCATTGCCTCATCCTTCATAAGCACCGGCACCGAGAACGGGACGTAGCCCTTACCCACCATAAAGCTCATCGCAAAGCGCAGGACCGCCCAATGCAGCAAGGCACCATCGCCTTTTAAGATGTAGTTTCTCGTGCCCGCCAGCTTGACGCCGCGTTCGATATCTATGATGCCGAGTGCCGTTCCAAGCTGGACGTGGTCCTTCGGCTCGAAATCGAACTGCCGAACTTGGCCTTCTTTTCTGATTTCGACATTCTCGGTATCATCCTTGCCGAGAGGCACATCATCATCCGGCGGTTGTGGCACTTCTAAGATTAGCCTATTAAAGTCTTGTTCATCAATAGCTTTCATTTCCCCAAGGATGTTGGCTTCTTCTCTTTTCAATTCTGCTAGTTGGTTCAGGGTAGATTCTTTTTCCTCTCCTGATAACTTTGGGATTGATTTACCAATCCGGTTTTTCTCTGTGGTTATATCTTGTAACTTCTTACTTTTTTCTCTGATGCGAGCATCGACTTCCAACAAGTAGTCGATATTAACATCGAAGTGTTTGTCTATAGCGGCTTTTTTGAACTTTTCCGGATTTTCACGAATTTGCTTTATATCGAGCATGGCTTAATTTTCGTCGAAACGTTTGATAATGACAACATTATTTTGGCCGCCGAAGCCGAAAGATTCGTTCATTGCGATATTAACCTGCATCTTTCTGGGCTTGTTAGGCACATAATCCAAATCGAGCTGGGGGTCGGGGTCGTTCAGGTTCATTGTCGGCGGGACTATATTATCGCGGATGGCCAGAACACAGGTAATCAATTCGGCGGCGCCGGCGGCACCGATTAAATGGCCGAGCATACTTTTGACGCTGCTGGCAGGGATGGATTTCGCCTTTTCCTTAAAGACCGCTTTTATGGCCTTGGTTTCTATTGAATCGTTTTCTGCGGTGCTTGTGCCGTGCGTGTTTATGTAATCCACATCACGGTAGCTAATACCGGCGTCGGCCAATGCCCACGTTATCGATTGTATCGCGCCACGGCCTTCCTCGTGCATATCGGTGACTCTGAAGGCGTCGGCACTGCTGCCGTAGCCGATGACCTCGGCTAAAATCTTTACGTTTCTTTTCTTTGCCGAGCTTAAACTCTCGAGGATAAGAATGGCCGAGCCCTCACCGAGAATGAAGCCGTCTCTGCTGGCTGAGAAAGGTCTTGAAGCTGTTTGGGGGCTGTCATTTCTTGTCGAAAGGGCGGTAAGGCGGTTAAAGCCGGTAAGGCCGAGCGGGTGTATCATTGAGTGGGCACCGCCGGCGATTATCACATCGGCATCGCCGCGGCGAATCATCATCGTCGCCTCACCTACGGCCTGAGTGCTGGCGGCACAGGCAGTGAGACAGCTTCTTGTCGGACCACGCGCGCCGGTGAGCATCGCGATATGGGTAGCGGGCATATTCGGCTCCTGCTCAAGCTCGCGCATCGGTTTCATCTTGCCGAACGCTACCTCCGCCCACTTGCCCCAATCCATCTTATTATTCTCGCCGTCCCAAGCCTTGACCAGAGCTTCGAAAAACACGTCATTGTCAACAGAGCCCTCACCGGCTCCCAGATAAATCCCTAACCTGCTGCGTTCTATTCCGTCAGCAGGAGAATCGGTTTCGATATCAATTCCTGCCTGTTTGCAGGCCTGGGCCGTTGCACCAATGGCAAATCCTGAGCCGCGATTGCTATGCTCGTGCAGCTTCGGATTTTTCGTGTATTTGGTAAGGTCGTAATTCTTGACTTCGGCGTCGAAGGTCGAAGGAAAAGTCGAAGCGTCGAAGATGGTTGTTTTGGCCATACCGCTTTTGCCGGACAGCAGGGCGTTCCAGAGGGTATCTATATCGTGACCCAAAGGACAGACGATACCCATTCCGGTTATTACCACTCGCTCAGCTGTATTTTTCTCAGTCATTTTTAGCCGTTGAAATTTTTTAATACTACCGCAGCGGTTTGCCCGCCATACGTATAGCTGCAGCATAACGCATAGCGAATATCAGCATTAATCGATTGGTTTACAATATTCAGATTACAGCCATCAGCTTTACTATCGCAATTTTTCGCGGCGGGTATCCTGCCGTCGGTTATGGCGCGAGTCGCTGCGATAACATCGAGCGCTCCGCTTGCAGCTCCGGTATTGCTCAGCATACTTTTGGTCGGCCAGACTGGTGTTTTAGCCGCGGCTTCGCCGAGGGCTGATTCTATCGCTTTTGATTCAGCAAGGTCGTCGGCAGCTATGCCTGTGCCATGCGGGATAATCAGGTCTAAATCCTCCGGCTGTATTTGAGCATCCGTTATGGCTTTCTCTATCGCTATTTGTAATCCATAACCGTCCGGCTCAAGGCGTTCGTATGCCGGATTGATATTATTGCTTTGGCCGGTTCCTATTACTTCGGCGTAAATCTTTGCGCCGCGTTTTTGGGCGTTTTCCAGATTTTCCAGCGTAACTATACCGGCTGCTTCACCGAAGACCGAGCCGTTGGCGTCCGCGTCGAATGGCCTACAAGCCGACGAGGGGTCATCGTTACTTCCGCAAGCTCGCTTGAGCAGATTCTGCCTAATCATAACAATGGGGTTTACTTTTGCTTCAGCACCGCCGGCAAGAGCAATGTCACTGCTGCCGCGAGCGATAATCTGCGTAGCTTCACTAATTGCCAAATGTGCGGAGGCCTCGGCGCAGGTGATGGTATTGCTCGGCCCTTCGATATCGTGAATAATGCCTATATGACAAGCAAGCATATTGGGCAGGTATTTCAACAGCCACAAAGGTGTGACCAGTTCGAGACCTTCTCTGCCCCATTTGCGAATGTCGAATTTGCCATCTGTAATGCTTGCCGCAACAGCAGGGGCCAGCTCAGCCAAATCGCAGCTTATAAGGCCTGCTCCCATATTGATTGCTATACGTTCCGGGTCGATATTAATTTTTTCCGGGTCTATTGCTTTTGTGATAAGTCCGCTATCGGCCAGTGCCTCATTTGCCGCCACAACAGCCAGCTCAATGTCTCTGGACATCAGCTTGACCGCCTTGCGATGAGTTTTAGGCACGTATTGCTTTACATTGTAATCGGGGACCTGTCCTGCTAATTTACAGTCGAAGCCAGCCGGGTCAAACGCCGTAATTTTTCCTATCCCGCATCTGCCCGCGCACAAGCCATCCCACATATCATTGACGGTTAATCCGAGAGGGCTGATTGCACCCAGGCCGGTTATTACTACGCGAGCGGAACTCATTAATCCTGCTCCGATTTCAAAGCGCCTGAACCGCCGCTGTTGGAAGACAAGCCGTGCAGAAGGGATTTGAACGTGTCGGTGAAAACGAAATTTTCTTGCGGGAATTCTTTGCCGGCGAGATTCTGGTCAATATGGCTGAACATCAAATCTATCTCGGCGATTAATTTCTCTTCGCAGGTAATTTTGCCGGTTATGCTTGCCGCTTCCGGGGCGAGACTTTCAATCTTCGCATGCAATTTTATCGTATCGCCCGGCTCAACGTAGTCGAAAAAGACGCACTTTTTGACCTTTGCGAGAATTACCTTTTCTTCAAAACGATTGGCCTCACCTACAAGTATCCCCGATGTCTGGGCCATCGCTTCTATCATCAACGCCTCCGGCATAACAGGAAAGCCGGGAAAATGGTCGTGCAAGTGCTCTTCGGCAAGTGTTACGTTTTTCACCGCAACAGCACTTTCACCGCTGTGAAACTCAATGAATTTGTCTATCCAAATCCAGCGCATTATCTGTTCACATTAAAAAGTATCGGCAGGATTGCTCAAAGTCAACCTGCCGACGGTTTCTCAAAGGTAGTAAAACTGCTACGCAGCATTCAGCTTGGTATCTACGTAATTTACAATTGCACCAACAGTAAACAAATCACCCAGTTTATTAATATCCGGGTCATTCTCAAAAACAGTCAGGTCGGTATGCGGCATCTTATCTCGCAATTCAGCCAGTCCCGTCTCAGTCAATTTCCCGTTATTGACAAGTTCGGGATTGTTCATCAGACTTTCGGCAGGGAATAATTCTTCCCGCGGGATTTTTATACCAAACGCTTTCTCCAATCGAAATACTATGTCCAGAAAATCGATACTTTCCGCTCCTAAATCCCCCATCAGCGTAGCTTCGGTCTTGACCTCATCGTTGTCAACACCCAGTGCATCAACTAAAACTTCCTGAATTTCCTGAAAAATTTCGTCCCGATTCATTGCCATGGTAATTTATCTCCGATATTTGTGATTTACCTTCTTTGTCTGTGAACTGCCGGCTATCTCAGCAGTTTCCACCGTTTCTTCATATTTTCAATTATCTTGGCATCGATATCCGCCATTTTGGAATCTTTATCTGTAAGGTTAAAGTGTCTTAATCCGAACCTCGCTTCCACAATTCGCAGACCGCCTGATTCGCCAGAGCCGGCGAAACTGCTGATGTTCTCTTCTATCGTTTTTGCCTCGATAGTATATTCTATCCGAGAACCGGGTGTTACGAAACTCTTGTATTTTACATTTCTTGCCTCTTCGAGCAAGAGCATACTGTGGGCAAAATTTTCCGCCTCCCTGACCAGCCAAGACGCTGATTCAATTAATCCTTCAAGCAGCAGCACGCCCGGCAGCACCGGGAATGTCGGAAAATGGTCTGCCAAATACTCTTCAGCAAGAGAAACGCTCTTGACCGTCTTTATCGCCTTTTTGCTTTCCAGCGAAACAATCTTATCGATGAGTATAAATCTCATAGTTGCGGTTATTGTAGTGATACGCGATTATTTTGCCAGTTTTTTTTCGTTTTTTTAGACTTTCTCTTACCTGATTTTGCCCCTTTTAATATTGATATTGGAAAGCTTTATACGATTTTGTATACTTTTCCTTATGAATGTGCGAAGTGCTAAAACCACCGATGCCAAGATGATTTACTCTCTGATTAATTTTTATGCAGAGCAGGATAAGATGTTGTTTCGGTCAATGGCCGACATTTATGAGAACCTGCAGACTTTTACAG
>CAYXUW010000087.1:0-1869 GCA_964468375.1 uncultured Pirellulales bacterium
GGACGCTGGACGGCGGGGATATAGACGGCGATGGGGAACTGACGGTATTAGATATCGACCATATTATTGTATAGAGATTGCTACAGCCTGACAGCTTCGCAATGACAGTTTTTGCTTGTTCTGCCGGATGCCCGCGAGTCGGAAACGGACAGTGGTTCGCCGGAGGCGAACAGTAGAATAAGTATCCGAGCATCCGGCAGCACAAGATAAGCGCAGCAACGGTAAATATGACTACTCGGTAATACTTTTGAGCCAGTTTTCGGCGAGGATTGCGAAATCGAGAAAATCGACGAAGTTGTCACCGGGAGGGGCCGGAGCTATATCAGCAGAGGGAACACCGGGGGGCTGGAGCCACTGGTCAACAAGAATTGCCAAGTCATAAAAATCGACCTTGCCGTCACCTGTAATATCGCCGGCAGTTCCAAAGTGATTAAATTCATCCACACCCATATCCACCCGGCCATTTATCACGCGCAGCTGGCCGTCGATATCGGTTTCTTCCGGACCAGCAACGTAAGTCGGGTCACCGGTATCAATGCAGGGAGAACCCGGCTTCAGATGAAAATCATTAGCGTCCGCATCCGCAAAACACGGGTCAGCATCGATATTGCCTATATCCGGCCAGCCATCCTGGATGTCGCTGAACATAATTGTTATATTACCTGACCCGTATATGTCGATTTGGTTGGGCGAATTGTCCCAGACAATACTATTAGTCATGGTGAATGAAACAAGCGATAAGTAAATGCCTCCCCCTTCTGTGGATGCCGAATTACCTGTTATTGTGCAGTTGGTTACAGTCACATTGTTACCATCGCAGGAAATTCCTCCACCAAAACCATATGACGAAGCAGTGTTATTAGCTATCAGGCAGTTCTGAATCGTAGCACCGCAGTCGTAACCACAGGAAATTCCTCCACCATTTCCCAGCGGTCCGGCCGAGTTGCCACTGATATTACAATTAATAATTAATGGATTGCTATCGCCGCATATCTTTATTCCGCCCCCGTAGCAAAGACCCGGAAGTTCAGGCTCTAATTCGGCGTGATTATTAATTATTGCGCATCGACTTATTGTCGGCGATGCGTTATGTATATAAATCCCTCCCCCGCCTGACCACTGTTCAGTGTAACCGTCAGTTATAGTCAGGCCTTCGAGGACCGAATCCGGCCCTTCGTCATTGATAAAATTAAAGCCCCGATGGTTATTCGCATCGCTACCGTTGCAGTCAATTATCGTCGCAGCAACCACGCACGGGTCATTCGGGTCAGTCCCTCGAACAGTAATTGCCTTGCCAAGAAAATCCAAATCACGATTCCCAACACCAGTATATATCCCCGGCGAGACAATCACTGTGTCACCGTCATTGCAGTCATCAATCGCTGACTGAATCGTTGGATACGCCAGTGGAACGAACTTCGGTTCATCCGTTACGACAAAATCCGTCAGCCATTCATAATCTCCGCTAGGGAAAATGCCACAACAGCTGCCATAGACCGAATACGTCCCGGGTGATAACGGACCGACATCCTCGCTAAGCTCCCACTGCCAAATAGCATATATACACAAAGTATCCGGCGGATAATCCAAAAGCGCATCGAAATAAATGTTGTTGCCCTCAACTGAAATGTTTGAAACATTTGGCGCGCAGCCGCCCCACCATCCCGACAAGGTTATTGTTACAACGTCGGAAGAAGTTGGAGATTCCGGAACAATTTCTACATCTAACCCAAGAACCTGCGGAGCTGCCAGAAGTAAAATTATTAAACCGATTAATCTTATATTTCCCATTTTGTTACTCTTTTCCAAAAAACGACACAAAAATTACAACATCTCCCTCAACATAACTAATCCATCACTATATTACTA
>CAYXUW010000087.1:1879-10051 GCA_964468375.1 uncultured Pirellulales bacterium
ACCTAGGACAACCGTCATTTTTTTCTTACTGCTGTGGTATATATAGGGCGTTTTTCTTTGAGGTATTTTCTTTCGAAGTTCGAGCCGACCCATTCGCCGACGTCGGCGCCGGCGGTCGGGAAGAATTCGATTTTCTCCAGCGTGTCACTTCCGGCGTTCAAGACATTTTCGATTTGCTCGAAATACTCCGCATGGTCGGTTGCGATTTTTATAATACCGGCGGGGACAAGGCAGCGAAGAATCTGCTCGAGATTGGCAGAGGTGATAAATCTTCTTTTGTGGTGGCGCTTTTTCGGCCAGGGGTCTGGGAAATAGACGTGGAAACATTCTACGGAATTATCAGGGACGAAATTGATTATAAAGTGCGCAGCGTCGGTTCGGATTATGCGGACATTTTCGAGTCCCCATCGGCCGATGCGGTCAACGGCGTAGCGATAGTATTTTCTCGCCCACTCGATGCCGAGGAAATTGATGTCGGGCTGGGCTTTGGCCTGATTGAGGAGGAAGGCGGCTTTGCCGGTTCCGATTTCGATATGGATGGGATTTTTTCGTCCGAAAATCCGCATAAAATCGACTTCGCCCTGCAAATCTTCGGGCTTTAGGGCAACTGCAGGATAGTCCTTTAATTTCTTAGCCATAGGCAAACCTGTCCGAAAAACAGCTACTGGCCAATATTATACAGGAAAATGGGGCTGGTAGCGAAGATGTAAATGGTTTTTCGAGCGGCGGCCGCGGTTAAAGGCGATGCGAATAACGCTCGATATCAGGGTGTGAACCCGATTAGCTGCGGGTGCGTATTTATTATTAGTACTGAATCTTAATTAAGCTGCACAAGGAGGCCGCTCAATGATTCGGCAACTGATTAAAAGACGGCGCAGGTGGATTCTGGTGGATATCAATACTCAAAAGGATTTCTTCGGAGCGGAGGGCAATGCGCGTATAAGGAACCGCAGGAGGGTTTTGGCGAATGTCCGCAGGGTGATGGCGTGGGCGAGACACAACAGGGTGCGAGTAATCTCGACCTGCGAGGTTTATCCCAATCATAACGGGGGCAAAGCAATCGGCTACTGCATCGATGGCACAAAGGGACAGAAAAAGATACGGTATACGCTGCTGAGCGGTCGAGCAAGTTTTCCCGCGGACGGCAGCACTGATTTGCCGACGGACGTGCTGCGGGAGCACCGGCAGATTGTTCTTCACAAGCGCTGCGCCGACCCGTTTGACGAGCCGAGGATAGAAAGACTTTTAAGCGAGGTGCGGGCTGATAACTTTGTAATCATCGGGGCAAGCGCCGAAGGAGCTGTCAAGGCGACGACTCTGGGACTGCTGCAGCGGGGCAAGAAGGTCAGCGTGGTATCCGACGCGGTCGGCTCGATTGACAAACACGAGGCAAGCTTGGCGCTTCGCAAAATGAAAGCGAAGGGCGCGAAGCTAATCGAGACAAAGTCGCTAGCAGGGGTTTCTCACCTGAGACAGGCAGGTATTGACGGCGAAGGTCATAAAGAACAAGCAGGGAAAACGGTCAAAATCGGAACACAATATTGAAAAGCAGGTCCACTTCAATTCACAAATAAATGCCGGGCTAATGCGGGAGGTTCAAATTAGCCGATATTTGCATATATAACATAATGATTGATAAAGGATTAGGTATAAGTTAGAATTTTAAAGGTTATTATATTTTTGGAGATTTATAGCTATGTCTAAGTTACTTTGGATTTTCAGAGCCATTTTCGTCATTATTGTTTTCGCAGTTTTAATCGTTTATCTCAGTTCTGAGGAGATTTCCGGAGAAATCGGGAGAGGGAATTTTTACGCGATTCTGTGGAGCGGCGGCGGTCTGGCGCTAGCGGCCATGCTCATCGACCTTCTTACGCCGAAGAAATCTTTAGCCGCCTTAGCGGGGGTGTTTTTCGGGCTTCTTGTCGGGATATTTCTGAGCTGGGCGTTCGCACCGGTGCTGGATATGATAAACGAGATTTACCGCATAGGTTTGAGCGAAATGGCTGTTCAGGCGGTCAAGTGGATAATGGGGGTCTGTATATGTTTCCTTACAATCAGTATCGTGATGCGAACGAAGGATGACGTTCGTTTTGTTGTTCCTTACGTCGAATTCGCCAAGCAGATGAAGGGAAGCCGCCCGCTGGTTCTGGATACGTCGGCAATTATCGACGGGCGAATAGCAGATTTGTATCAAAGCAGGCTGTTCGACGCGCCGCTGATTGTTCCGCGTTTTGTTCTTAACGAGCTGCAACTGATAGCAGATTCGGCAGACAAGCTCAAGCGCAACCGCGGCAGGCGCGGGCTCGACATACTTAACAGGATACAGGCGGATACCGCGATTGATGTGGAAATAGATGACAGCGTCATTCCGGAGGTCGAGGAGGTCAAAGGCGTGGACCAGAAACTGATGGTTTTTACGAAGAACTGCAACGGCCGGCTGGTAACAACCGATTACAACCTCACCAAAGTTGCACGAGTGCGTGAGGTGGACGTAATGAATATAAACGATTTGGCCAATTCGCTAAAGGCGATTGCCCTGCCGGGCGAGATTATGGAGGTTAGGATTCTCAAGCCGGGCGAAGAGGCGGACCAGGGCATCGGCTATCTTGACGACGGGACAATGATTGTGGTCGAAGGTGCCCGCAACAAAATCGGACGGGATTTGAGCATCAGCGTAACCAGCTCGCTGCAAACCTCGGCGGGCAAGATGATTTTCGGCAAGTTCGAGGGTTTTGTGCAAAAGAACAACAGCAAAGAACATACACCAAGGCCGACCGCAACAAAGTAACAAAAGATAAAGCAGCACAAGAGCGCAATCCAGAGCGGACATATCGTATTCGGAGGGACTATTTACACTTCAAGAGATATTTTGCAAACAGCACAACAGCAGCAAGCGAGCCGGCAGTAAATAAAAGCCAATTAAAATGCGATTTAAAACCTGGCTCGGCGATGTGCAGACCGGCAATGCAGAAGGAAACGACTACGAGCAGGGCGGCGATGATAAAAACGCACCGGTCGAGCAGCGTTGTTTTCGGAATTCGGTTACAGCAAAGCAGGATTAGTGCAAAAGTAAGGAGTATAAGGGAGATTATGACTGGGGCTATGACAGGGCCGGCCCAGACGGTAGGTATAAGAAATAATATGTCCCAATCCATAATTGAGGCGGGCCAATCGAGGAGGACTTTCAGCCAAACGTAGTAGAAGATGTCCCAGATTGCGAAGATGGTCAGGAAAAATGCGAACCTCTGGCGTAGAGTTCGGCCGATGAGCCAGGAGCCGGTGAGGATTAAAACGAGCGTGGCGGCCTCCCTGCCGACTTCAGTCAGCAGGAGCCGTTTCCACAAGGGGCTGATGCCGAACACAGGCATCGGGAAATTAAAGCCGGAAGGATGAAAGATTGCCCGCAGATAGACAACCACAGCGGCCTCGATGTATGCGAAGGCGATGCTGAAAATGATGACGATGAAAAATCTTTTGAGTATCACTTTCAACGGTTCAGCAGATGTATCTGAAAGTTGCTGTTGTATCTGCATTATAGATTCTGTAATTCTTTTAGTAATGCTGGGATGATTTTGTTTTCGGGGACTACTGATTTTTTTCGGCCGTGTTTGTAAATGTATGCTTTATTTTTCGCGGCGCAGACAGCAAGATCGGCGTCGGCGGCTTCGCCGGGACCGTTGACGACACAGCCCATAACAGCAATACGCAGCGGCTTATCAATACCAATCAAAGCTTTACTTATCCTGCGAGCCAATTTGACAACATCCATTTCGGCGCGGCCGCAGGTGGGGCAAACTATTAATTCCGGCGTTTGCCGTTCGTAAAGGCCGAGGGCGATTAGAATATGCCTTGCAATTTTTGCTTCCTCGACCGGATTGCCAGCAACACTTACTCTAATTGTGTCGCCGATACCATCGGCGAGCAGTGTTCCCAGGGCAACGGCTGAAGGTATTCGGGCGTCTTCGGGAAAACCGGCGTGGGTTAAGCCGAGGTGAATAGGGTAGTCGAAGGTTTCGGCGATACGGCGGTTGATTTCGATGGTTCGCAAGGGGTCGCTGCTTTTTGCGCTGAGGACTAATTGTGTGAAGCTGCGATTCTCAAATAGTCGGACGTATTTTTTCATTTCCCCTAACATCAAAGCGGTGCGTTTATCAGGGGGGACATCACCTACTTTGAGGTCTCTGATGCTTGCTTCGTTGATGCCGATGCGGATAGCGGTTTTGTGCATTTTGGCAGCATCTATTATTCGATAAATACTTCGACGGTCTTTTATGTTGCCGGGGTTCAGCCGTATTTTGGCGGCTCCGGCTTCTATTGCTTCGATGGCGCGGGCCTGACTGAAATGGACATCGGCAATTAAAGGAACAGAGACTTTGGAGACAATTTCCGCAAAAGCGGCGGTATCGGCACGCGTCGGAACAGCAACTCGAACCAATCTGCAGCCGGCCTGAGCGAGCTGGTTTATCTGGCTTACACAACGAGCAATATCTACGGTCGAAACTTTAGTCATCGACTGGATGACAACGGGGGCAGATGAGCCGATTTTGACATCTCCGACCCTGACAATTCGCGTTTTTCTTCTTTTAATCACATCGAAATTGTAACTTGTTTTAACGTGCCGGGCAAATTAAAATACAGATAAGCACAGAATTGAGCTTGAGCGTTCTGATTTTCGGCCTTAAAAAATATTAAGCTGAGGATGAAAAAAATCAATGCTGATACTTGTTGAAATTCTTGCGGCGCTATTTATCGGCTACTGGGGTTTGGGGCTGATACTTTATTTTATGCAGCCCACATTTCTGTATAATCCCGTGCAAGAAGTTATTTACACGCCGGAGGAATTAGGGCTGGATTTCGAGAAAGTAACTCTTAAAAGCAACGACGGATTGCGGCTGAGCGGCTGGTATATCCCGGCAAAGCACGCGGAATTAACGGTTTTGTTCTGTCACGGCAACGGCGGCAACATAATGCACCGTCTGGACAGTATAAATATACTCTATAATTTAGGGGTGAACTGCTTTATTTTTGACTATCGCGGCTACGGCGACAGCGAGGGCAAACCCAGCGAAGAGGGAACGTATCTAGACGCCAAAACCGCCTATGAATGGCTGGCCAAAGAGAAGAAAATACCACCTGATAATATTATTGTTTTCGGCAGGTCCCTCGGCGGAAGCATAGCAGCCCGACTGGCAAGTGAAGTCAAGGTCAGGGCTTTGATTATCGAAAGCACCTTTACGTCGTATATTGATATCGGGAGGAAGTTCTACCCTTATATGCCGGTGCGATGGTTTGCGAGATTCAGCTATAAAACAATCGATTATATTAAAAACGTTCACCGCCCAGTGATGATAATTCACAGCCGAACCGATGAGATTGTGCCGTTCGAATTCGGCTTGGAGCTATACGAAGCGGCGAATGAACCGAAAGAGTTCGTCGAAATATTCGGCAGCCATAATGATGGTTTCTTAGTCTCCAGCGAGACTTACAAGGATGGCTGGACAAAATGGCTGAAATCTTTAAGAAAGCATAAAAGTCATACCGGCCACACACATGCCTCTTAGCAGTTAAAGTTTTCTTATAAGGCCCACCACAACAGCTTCGATTCGGCAGTTGTCCGAATAAATCGGCTGGTAATTATCATTCGCCGGCTGGAGGCAGACGGCGGATTTTTCTTTGTAGAATCTTTTCAACGTTGCGTTTTCATCATCCACAATCGCAATGACCAGTTGGCCATTATGGGCGGTGGAGGATTTTCGACAGATTACAAAGTCGCCGTTTACTATGCCGTCGCCGGTCATACTATCGCCTGTTACTTCAAGAGCAAAAACACTGTCGCCATTTCCAAAGTAAGAGGTAAGTGACAGCGACTGAATATCTTCAACGGCTTCTATAGGTAAGCCGGCGGCAACTTTACCGACAAGCGGTATGCCGGTGGGCGGTTGAGAAAAGCTCGGGCTTTCGGCGCCGAAACTATTAAGCAGTTTTTGCGCTTTTGAAGTCAGCTTCAAAGAGCGAGCCCTGGTCGGCAAAGCTGATAGCAGGTCTTTTTTTCGCAGCTCTGTGATATGCTCGAATGCGGTGCTTCGGCTTATGCGCATCTGCGAGGCCAATTCTGCTATCGTCGGGGAATAACATCGACTGGCCTGAAAAACGCGAATCGCTTTTAGCAACTGTATTTGGCGCGGAGTAAGCCGGCTCACCGGCTGTGGTTTCAACGACATATTCGGAATTCTCCTTTGAAGTAGTGTTCAACTCCGAGCCAAGTAACGCGGTGATTATCACGTTTAACGAGCTGAACAATTTAGAGACGTATTTCTTCGAGAGCTGAGGTGCCTGCAAGTCTTGCGGCGGCCACTCAGAGACAAAATCGCCGCCTGGGCCGAATCTGCATACCGGCTCGTTTTTGTTTTTGCCGCTGTTCATTTTTTGCAATCCTTTATCCATTAAGGATGATTACGCGAACGGTTAAATTTTCTATCCTACAGCAACTATTTGTATCGGTAAGGTCGGGGGAAAAACCCTAACAAAAACCGAACAAAAATCAGAGAATCAGGAAAAAATTTCAGGCCTAAAATATGCGACCTGGCAGGGGCGATAATATAGGACGCTTAGCGATTTCGGAGAAACTGAAAGCCGATTTAGAATGTTCTCGAAATGACCCGCATACAGAGCCAGCCGAGGAGGCAACCCAGGACATAGTGCGGGAAATCCCACCAAACAAACGTGGTGCCCAACAAAGCACTTCCGAGGAAAGTAGAGCGGATTTGCTGTAAAAACAAGGGATGCCAAAGCTGAAGGACTTCCAAGAAGGCAGTGGCAAAAAAGACACCTGCGGCGATTTTGGTGGGCGCTTTTTTATTCGGATAGAATAAAAATATCAGCAGACACCAAAAGACTTCATACATTATACCAGCACCGTAATTATTGAACCATCGGTGAGCCGGGCCGGAATAAAATTTAAAAAGAAATCCCGTCGGCGTAATTATAAGCAGAGTAATGAGAATCCACTTCCGCTTCAAAAAGAACGAGACAACAGTACTGGTATTCATAGGGCTAATGCTATTTTTTCAGGAAGGCCTGCGGCAAAGATTCGATTATATCGGCGGCTGTCAAGCTAATCTGGCCGAGTTTTTCGGCTGCGATGTCACCGGCCAAGCCGTGGATGTAAACGCCGAGGACGGCCGCGTCGAAATTACTCATGCCCTGGCCCATAAGGGCGGTGATAACACCTGTAAGACAATCGCCTGAGCCGGCTGTAGCCATACCGGGATTGCCGGTTTTATTGATATAAACTTTTTTGCCATCGGTGACAATAGTTCCAGCCCCCTTCAAAACCGCAACACTTCGAGTTTGCTGTGCTAATTTGGCGGCCTGGTCATTGCGACTGGAGGGCAATTGTTCTCTAAAGAGGCCGGACCATAGTCTCTCTATTTCTCCGGGATGGGGGGTCAGAATCAGGTCTGCTTTCAGTCCGGCGGGCCAGCTTTTTACTTTAGCCAAGTTATTCAGACCGTCGGCGTCAATTATAAGCCGCAGGCCATCCTGTTCAAGGAGGGTTTGCATAATTGACTGAATCGCACCGCTTATGCCGATGCCCGGGCCGAAAGCGAGACAATCATTATCACTGACAGCATCAAGTATTGCACTAATCGCTTTCGCGGATATCCGGCCGGCGCTGTCCTCGGGCAGCGATATGGTGGTATAAGACGGCTCTATCAAGGCGACTATCGGCAGAACGCTTTTGGGGACAGCTACTCTGACAAGTCCTGCACCTGAGCGCAGGGCGGCGCGGCCTGCAAGAGCGGGTGCGCCGCTCATACCTACACAGCCGCCTATGATGCAGACTTTGCCGAAATCACCCTTGTGGGCCTCGGCCGCTCTTGGTTTTAGTTTAGGAATATCTTTTACTATTTCCATTTTTCTCTCAATTAACGCCCTGCTCAATTTTTTTATTTATCAGAGTAGCGGCGACGGCTGCGGAGAAGCCGCTATCGATATTGACGACCGTGACGCCAGCGGCACAGCTATTGAGCATTGTCAAAAGGGCTGAGAGGCCTTCAAAATTAGCGCCATAGCCGACACTTGTCGGGACTGCGATTACGGGGCAGCTAACCAAACCCCCTACCACGCTGGCCAAGGCCCCTTCCATTCCCGCTACGACAATAATTACAT
>CAYXUW010000088.1:0-10020 GCA_964468375.1 uncultured Pirellulales bacterium
AGGCGGAACCTGGCGTTTCGGTAACAAGGGAAGTGTGGGTACTCAGCAACTATGATGAAGATTTCGAGATTGAATCGACATCGACGCAAAAAGGTGCTATAAAAGTCTTGAGTCAGGAAAAGATTGACAATCGATGTAAGTTTGAGCTGGAGATAACGCCGCCGGCGGTTGGAAAGATTCAAAAAAGATCTTTCACAGATGAGCTTTTTATAAATATAAAAGGTGGCGAGAAACTTGAGATTACCTGCCGGTTATTCTATTCACGAGAAACATAGAAATCGTCCCGCACCGGTTGAGCTTGTGATTATGCTTAATTCAGGGAGGATGAAAGCTGTCGTATGATGCGATTGATGGTTTGCATTTGTGTGTTGATGGCTGGGGTCTTGTCCGTATTGGCTGTTTCAGCGAATGTGAGTCGTGAAACCATTCCTTCTTCTTACAACGGGCCGCCGAATGATAGCACATCCGATGTTCTTACGATTTTCCTGACTGGCAATGAGCTTGGTATGTTGAAGCCCTGCGGCTGTTCCGGCGGACAGCTCGGGGGGCTTGACAAACGTTCGGCGGTTTTAAACAGCGTCCCGGTGACTCAAAGACTCATTGTAGATGCCGGTTCGCTTGTAGAAGATGATGATGAACAGAGTTTAATCAAGTTTAGAATATTAATTCAGGCGTTTAATCTGCTCGGTTACGACGTAGTAAATCTGAGTCGAGAAGATATTGAGATAGCCGAAAATCTCGGGTTGCTTGATGGTATCGGTTCTGCTTTTAGTGTTATAAGTTTTCAGGGTGATGTTGAAACGAATTTGCCGGCAAAATTTACAAAGCGTTTTCCTCTGAAGGAAGGAACTGTAACCGTGACGGTTGCTGCTTTCGATACGGAGTCGGATTTGGAAGCGTTGTCTGCGGAGCAGATAGGCGAACTTTTTGCCTCCGAACCTAATGTCCAGGCGATTAATATACTTATCCTGAATTATTGTGATGCTTCCGTTATTGGTTCTGTTGCAAAGACGGGGATTGTGAATTGTTTGATTTGTCCGGCAGAATCTGATGAGCCGATGGTGATTGGCGGCTCCGACGAAAAACCTTTGGTTATATCCGTAGGCAGATACGGCAAATATGTGGCCAAATTGCAAGTGAGAGATACAGACATTTGGAGCGACAAAATTTCTTTTTCCGCCGTGCCGGTCACGGAGGAGTTGCCGCAGAAAGAATCTCTTGTCGAATTATACAGGATTTACCAGCAGCTTGTTAAAGAGGAGAACCTTCTGGAAAGGCAATTGCGGTTTTCTTTGCCGCGCGGCTTGAAATACACCGGCTCGGCATACTGTGAACTGTGCCATGATTATGAGTATGAGAAGTGGAGTGCCAACCCTCATGCTGACGCTTATGCGACGCTTGAAGAGGCCGGTTCCCAGTATGACCCGGAGTGTATTGTGTGCCATGTGGTTGGCTTTGGATATGAAACTGGTTTTATCTCCGGGGATGCGACCGGCCATTTAAAAAATGTCGGCTGTGAGTGTTGCCATGGCCCCGGTTTAGAACATATTCAGACTTTGGGCAAGGCCGAGACCAGAGGCCCGATGTTGGATTGTAGCGATTGCCACACCCCCGAACAAAGTGCCAAGTATGCGGAAAATGAGCAGCTTTATTTAGAAAAAATAATTCATTGGAGGGAACCAAATCTCCTCAGCAATGTCCAAAAATAAGGAGGACTTGGAAGGTCTATATGATAAGGACATTGCGGATAACAAGTATGGTGGCGGTTGTTTTTTTCGTCCTGCCGGCTGTTTTTGGCGTTCGTGGCGATGAACAAATTGAGCAGTTTTTGAATTCCGCCGGCGCAATAGAGAAGTTTAACGATGCCAGAGGTGATAGAATTGAGGATAGCCGGAACGAGGCTTCTCCTCTTGTAAAGCAGGCGGAAGCTTTTGCATTATATTTGAATCCTCCCGTTAAACCGTCGTTGCCGGAAACTCAGGTGTCTCGTAGCAGACCCAGACCCAGAGTGCCGGTTGCACCTAAATTTAAGCTTGTCGGTACCAGTTATTATCCCCTGCATCCGGAGCAGTCTCTGGCATTGATTGATGAGCCAGGCAAGGGTTTGCGCTGGGTGAAGCAGTCCGGCGAGGTGGGGCATCTAATTATTGAGAAGGTAAAAGATGGAATTGTGGTTGTTCGAGACGGGCAGAGGACCTTTGAAATTATGGCAGAAAGGCCGGAAAGAAGAAGTCTTCTTAAGAATCCCCCCTCGTCGCCTCAGGCAGGTACAGGCAGCGGCGAAGAGGTGATAGTGTTAAGTCAGGAAGAAATGGAAGCTGCGAGACAAGAGGCATTAGCTGAGCTTGATGCTATGTTGCTTGAATTAGGGATGACTCAGCCGGCTGGCGAACCTGTCGAAACCGTCCCAGACACGAAGACGGAAAAAGTTGCTCCGACCAGAGAGAGCAGGCGTATTTCCAGCCGTGAAAATATGCGTATAAGTTCCGAAGAGGCAAAGAAGCTGGGCCGTTTAGGCCGAAGATTAGAGGACGTTCATAAGATTTCGAGGCGAATTAGGACCGATAAAACTGGAAATGATGCAAACCTTGGCGAACCAAACGAATAGCTCGGCACAATTCCGAAAATATTAGCTGGATTTCCCGCCAAATCGGGGGCAAAAGATGTGCTGAATCTTGTTTATTTGTTTTTATTATGTTTTTCGTTGTTTTTTCGATTTTTGTCAATAATTTGGGATTTTTAGCAAACTATTGGCTGAAAATAAGGAACTTTTTGCTGTTTTATATGTCTGAATTAATATGTCTTGGGGATTTGAGATAGTTGAAGATTATGTTTCTCAGAATAGGACGATTGATTGAAATATTCACAAAGGGCTTATTTTTACAGTTCAGAGCTGGTGTCCGGTAAGTATTTGGGGGGATATGCAGTTTTTGACTGGCAAGCTACGGAGTAATTTATGCTGATAGAGCGTGATGGAAAGACAATAGTTTCGATTTGTATGATGATTGTTGTTATGAGCGGCAGTTGTCTTTTCGCCGCCGGGCAGGGCACTACTCTCGGAACTTCGCGATACAGAGTTTTTTCCTTAAAGCATATATCAGCCGAGCAGGGCGAAAAGTATCTTGCCGAGTTGGGAATAGGGACGGTTTCACAGCTTCCCGGGCCCAACGCACTTTTGATAACAGGTCAAGCCGGCGAATTGATTAAAGCAAGTGCTGTTTTAGAGCTTGTTGATGCGGAGGAAAGCTTTCGTATAAAAGAAATTTCCCCCGCCTCAGAGGTGATGGAATTTCCCACTAATGAGCAAATAGCAGTTGAAGTTGGCGATATATCGATAGGTACTTTTTATGAACCGCCGGTCAGCAATGCGAGAAATAAAGCAATTATAGATGTATCTGGAGATATGATAATAGCTGTTGCCTCGTCAAGGCAGCTTGAGAAGATTGTTTCTGCTGTAACTCGGTTGCGGACGGATGAGACGGCTGAGGCGAGCAAAGCGGAAGCAGAAACAGAAATAGTCCTGGGTATTGACATTGAGGCGGAGGAAGCTGCGATTAAAAGAGCAGAACTTGAGCTTAAGAAGTTAGATGCCTCTTTTGGGTTTGATAGTCAGGCCGATGAGGAAGATGAAGAACCGGACGTGCTTTTCGATAGACTTATCGAATCGATTGCCGAGACTGGTAAAGCAGAGGAAAGTGAAAGCAGGGCTGAGAAAAAAGCGGTTGAGCAGGCCGAGCATCTGAGCCCGCTAGATGTCATTGCGGCTGTCCCGCAGAAAGAAAGCGAGGCCCGGTCCTCTGTTGGTTTAACACAAGCAGAAAAGTCAGTCTTACAGACTGAAGAATCACAACCCGCAGAACAGCTTGAAGTGGAGCCGGATTTGATTGTTGCTGAAAGATTAGATAAGGATACCGCCGGGAAACCGAAGGCGGAATCTGAGCCCGAGTCGGCTTCCACTCTTAGCTTGCCAGCACCTCCGTTGCAGAGACGAGGTTTATACGAGCCGAGACCTGTTGCCGAAGGCGATGAGATGCTTGAGCTGGATTTGCCGGAGAAGCTTAATGTCATAGATTTGCTGGATTTAGTGGGCAAGTATCTAAAACTGGATTATATGTATGATGAAACCAAGGTGAGAGGTGATGTTGCACTTCGACTTCAGGGACCCGTCAAAATAAAAGATTTATACCCGCTTCTTGAATCTGTGCTGAAGTTTAGAGGATTCGTAATGGCCCGCAAGGGCAATTTTGTAACTATTGTTCCTGCCGGCGAAGCGTTGGATATCGACCCTGTTTTGATAGACCCTAACGTGAGCCAGCTGGAACTCGGAGATGTAGTAGTAACCCGTATTTTTGAGTTGAATTATATAGATACCGCCAGCGCG
Organism: uncultured Pirellulales bacterium; assembly: GCA_964468375.1. GTDB lineage: Bacteria > Planctomycetota > Phycisphaerae > Sedimentisphaerales > Anaerobacaceae > CAYXUW01. Next base: position 4,382 of record CAYXUW010000088.1, read on the forward strand.
AAGAATCTTCTGGACGGAATGAAACTGGGTGCCAATGTTACACCCATCGAAGACGCGGGAATGCTTATCGTAACCGGCTATGCTTACCGGATGGAACGCGTAGAAAAACTTTTAGCGATGATTGATAAGCCGGGTGAACCCAAGCAGTTTAGGTTTAGACAGTTAAAATACACGATGGCAGAGACCCTCGCTCCGAAGATTGAGGAGCTTGCCGAGCAGTTGGGAACAGTATCGGTTACTATCGCAGAACCTGCCCCCGAGACCGACCCGAGGCGTACAAGAACTGCAAGAGCAAGGCGGGCTGCAGCCAGAAGAAGAGCTGCAACCCCGGAAGCAGCAGAAGGACCGTCTGTATATTTGGACGCCGACGAACGGACAAATCGCATTCTGATGATAGGTCTTGAAGACCAGCTAAACGCTGTCGAGAACCTGATAGATTCTCTTGATGTCGAGCAGCAGGACTTTCGGACTTTGCGATTATACGATATCCAGTATGTCGGCGCCGATGAAGTGGTAAGCAAGCTCAAAGAGCTCGGCATAATCGGCGGTGAGCGGGAAACCGCTGGCGGCGGCAGAATCTCCCGCCCCGGACCTGAGGAGAAACGATAAAAGTAACGGCCTTAAAAGGCGGAAATTTAGGAGGATGTGACTCGATGGTTAACTCAGTAAATTCAGTAAAAGCGATTACGGCAGGATTGTTAATCCTGTTGCTCGTCGGCTCAGCGATTGCTGCGGATGAAGAGCCGCAGGTGGTGATAGTCGAGTCAACTAATTCTCTTTTGGTAAATGCCACCCCTGAGCAGCACGCCCGTATAGCGGAGGTTTTGGCCTATATAGACAACGAGACCATCGAAAAAGCAATACCCTATGTAATTTACCCGCTTGAAAACCAGGACCCTGCTAATTTGGCCGAAGTTCTGCAGAAACTTATTCAGGAAACTATAAAAGACAAAGAAGGCAAGATTCAGCAGACAATAAGAAAAATAGATGAAAACATTACCATCGTTCCTGACGAAAGCACTTTTTCGATAATTGTTTATGCCAGCAAGAAAAATCAGGAATGGATAGGAAATCTAATAAGGCAGTTGGATAAAAGAAGGCCGCAGGTGCTGATTGATGTCTCCCTTGTCGAAATAACGCGGGAGGACCTGTTTGAGTATGACCTAAATCTTATATCGAATGCCAAAGACCTCGTAACCAACAATATTGCGGTAAAAGGCGGTTTATTGCCCGTCGCTGCTGCTATCGGCAATGAGCTTGAAGGCGGGTGGAATTTAACGGATTCTGAAGGCACATCTACGGGGCAGGTCAGGGGCTTCTATGCCGAGGATAACATCCAGATGTTGTTAACCGCTATGGACAAAAAGAACTATGGCCGAATACTCGCTAAGCCCAAAGTTCTTGTCAACGACAACGAAGAAGGAATAATACAAACTACCGAGAAAACCTATGTAAGCGAGGAAACTACGAGCTATACAAGTGAAGGCGAACCGGTTGTCGCAAGGCAATGGAAGGAATACCCCGCTAAAATAGAGCTGTCGATTACACCCAATATCAGTGAGGGTGATTTGCTGCGTCTTGTAGTCGATATGACCCGTGAAGACTTTGAGAAAAAGGAAAATGCTCCGCCGGATTACAGAACGAGCAATGTCAGCACAACTGTTACTGTTCCGGACGGCAGCACTATTATTCTCGGCGGGCTTACAAAACTAAACCAAACCAAAGGTGGTAGTAAAGTCCCTGTCCTGGGTGACGTTCCAATTGTAGGACAGTTATTCAGAAGTGTAGCTAACAGTGACAAGACAAGTAAGCTCTACATCTTTGTGAAGGCCAATATCCTGCGGCCTGAGGAGACCGTTGGTCTTGCACAGCTTCGGAGAATCTCAGAAAGAAACAGGGCCGGCTTCGAGGAGGCGGAACGCAGCTTCCAGGATCACGAGAGTTTTCCGGGCGTAGATCCGGAGCCGATGGACCCGTTGCGTGTTCTTGATGTGGAATAAAAAATGTGGTATTGGGCAATACTGTGCTATTGCCCTGAGCAATGTGTTTCAAGAGGGCAGGCATATAGACCTGCCCCTGCAGTATTATGAAGGATTTATTGATACAGACTGCTAAAAGGACCGGCTTGGTTGATGCCGAACAGTTGGCCGAGTTTCTCAAGACAAATAGCGAAGCCGGCTCGCGGCTTGATGAGCTTTTGCTCGGCTGCCCGTATTTTACCGAGGATGTGGTTTTGAAGCTTTTCGCCGCTGCGCTGGGGTGGGAATTTTTAGAGGATATATCTGCCAAGGCGGTGCCGCCTGAGTTCATAGAATCTATTCCCGCAACCTATGCTCAGCAGCATTGTCTCATCGGCATAAAAGCCGAGACCGACGATGGAGAGCTTACCGTAATCTTGTCCAAACCGCTGGATGCCAATGTTCTGGATAATGTCTCTAAGATGACGGGCTTGCCCGTAAAACCGGCAATATCTACCCGTGCAGCGATTACTGCTGTAATAGACGTTGCATACGAACAGAGAACGACAGTTATTGAAGAGGTGGCCGAAGAGCTCGATTCACAAAATATCGACCGACTCGTTGATGAGGTAGGCACTTCCGACGACCTGCTTGATGTGGTCAATCGCCCCCCCGTTATCCGGCTGGTTAATGATATCCTTTTTCGAGCGCTGCAGTTGCGGGCCAGCGATATTCACGTCCATCCGTATGAGACAAAGATTCAGATACGCTATCGCATCGACGGTATTTTATATGATGTTTTAACTTTAAACCGAAATGTTTTGCCGTTGGTTGTCTCTCGTATCAAGGTAATGTCGGGAATGGATATCGCGGAGCATCGTCTCCCGCAGGACGGCAGATGCAGTGTGCGGCTTGGCCAGCGCGAGGTCGATTTGCGTATTAGCACCGTCCCGACCAGTTATGGCGAGCGAAGTGTTCTGCGATTGCTGGATAAAAGCACAGGCCTGTTTACTCTTGATGAATTAGGCCTTTGGAAAGAAGATTTGGAAAGATTCGATTCTCTATTGGGTCGCTCACACGGCGTTATTTTCGTAACTGGACCGACCGGTAGCGGAAAAAGCACCACTCTTTACGCCTGCCTTAACAGAATTAATTCGGCTGAGAAAAATGTCATAACCATAGAAGACCCCATCGAATATCAGCTGGAAGGCATCAGTCAGATTCAGGTCGCCAGTAAAAAAGGAATGACTTTCGTTACGTCACTTCGGCACGTGCTTCGCCAGGATCCCGATGTTATAATGGTCGGTGAGGTTAGAGATGTTGAAACGGCGAGAATGGCAATACAGTCTTCGCTGACCGGCCACCTGGTTTTCAGCACGCTGCATACGAATGACTCGGCAGGCGCAATAAGCCGGCTTTTAGATTTAGGTGTTGAACCGTATTTGGCAAGCTCGTCTTTGATTGCCATAATGGCGCAGCGATTGGTGCGAAAAGTGTGCCCGGATTGCAAACAGCCGTATGAGCCGACGCCGCACGAGTTAAGAGGGCTTGGGCTTGGAGACGTCGTGGCCTCGGACCTTGAGCAAAATGGTGGAAGGTTTTTCGTGGGAACTGGGTGCGATAAGTGTTTTCAGACCGGTTATCGCGGCCGAACGGGTGTCTATGAGCTGATGCTCATTAATGAAGAGATTCAGGAGATGATATACAAAAGGGAAACCGCCGGTGCTATAAAGAAGGTCGCCCTTAATGCGGGACTGCAGACGCTGCGAATGGACGGGGCACGTAAAGTTCTTGCAGGAATAACGACTATTGCTGAAGTGTTAAGAGTAACACAGGCGGACGTGATGTAAAGGGTGGGTATTTATGCCGAGATATAACTATACAGCGATAGAAGCGAACGGCAGAAAAGTAAAAGGCGCAATAACCGCTGAGAGTCCCTACGTTGCTCGGAAACAGCTGAGAATTCGCAGCATCCATCCTACCTCAATCACGGAGGCTGGCTCCGCTTCAGAAGGCGGTTCGGCGCTGTTTTCAATTTTCACGAAAGCCGGTAAAACTCAAATCATCGATTTTACAAAACAGCTCGCCACGTTGCTTAATTCGGGAATCAAATTGACCGAGGCGCTGTCGGTCCTTATTTTGCAGGTGTCCGATGTTAGATTTAAAAATGCTGTTACCGACATTCGCGACCGCGTTGTAACCGGTGAGTCTCTTACCGATGCCTTGAAAGATTACAGCGATTATTTTGATGTTATATATGTTAGTATGGTTCGCGTCGGCGAAGTAACCGGCTCGTTGAGCCAGAGTCTTTCGATAATTGCAAAATTTATGGAAAAACGCCAGCAGGTCGAATCAAAAATAATGACGGCTATGATATATCCGATGGTTCTGATTTTATTTTGCATCGCGGCTGTTCTGGTTTTGACGACGATGGTCATCCCCAAAATAGCTGAGCAGATTGCAAGGACTGGACAGGAGCTGCCCTGGATTACCAGAGCTTTGATGAGCTTCAGCTATATACTGAGAAGCTGGTGGCTGTTTGTTGTTATTGCGGTTATTTTTGGTATTGTATGGGGATTGAAGCGTTTCCTGAAAACTCGGCGGGGTGCTTATTTGCGGGACAGATTTATCCTGTCTCTGCCGTTATTCGGCCCTCTTGTCAAGCAGCGCGTCGCTTCACGTTTTGCCTCTACCCTCTCGACGCTTCTCGGATCCGGACTCGCTATGGCCGAGTCGCTTCGGGTTGTCTCGGAGGTTACCGGAAACAGTATTATGAGAGAAGCCGTCCAGCGGGCGCGCGAGAGGATTCTTGCCGGCGCTGATATTGCTACGCCGTTGAGAGACAGCGGCATCATCGACCCTGCAATTGCTCATATGGTCGCTGTCGGTGAAAAAAGCGGTGAGCTGGAGCAGATGCTTAAGGATATTAGCGAAAATCTCGAATCCTCCACCGATGTAGTTATTGATAGATTAAGTGCTGCGGTTGAGCCGCTTATCATTATTATTATGGCTGCAATAATAGGTGTGATTGCTTACGCAACTATATTGCCGATTTTGGAAGTTTCAGCGGGCAAATTTTGACGTCCCGCTTAACTGACTTGTTTGTGAATGGACGTTGGGAATTTTATTAGGAGTTTTATATAGAGATGAAAAAAAGAAGAAGAAAAAACAGATACGGTTTTACGATGGTCGAATTGATGGCTATGTTGATTATCATCGGTTTGCTCGCCACCCTCGTGGTTACAAAAGTAGCGACGAAAATCGACCAGGCGCGTATTACGACCACCAAAGCCAATTTAAAAGTCCTTCATTCCGCTGTTAATCAGTTCAAGATGGACACCGGCCGGTTCCCGAGCGAGGATATTGGGCTTATGGAGCTTATCGAGCAGCCGAGCGATGTTACAAGGTATGAAGAGGGTGGTTATCTGGAGACTACCGAAATACCCAAAGACGGCTGGGGAAATGACTTTATTTATGAACGTTACCCGGAGAGCGGTAAGCCGTTTGTGATTAAAAGTTATGGCGCTGATGGTGAAGAAGGTGGTGAGGGCAACGATGCCGATTTATACAGTACCGATGCGTACTGATTGTGTTGTGTGCGGACAATGCAGCTTGCAAAGTACGCAATACACAAAGCGCAATACGAGAAACGGTTTTACGCTGACCGAGTTGGTGGTGGGG
>CAYXUW010000089.1:0-8183 GCA_964468375.1 uncultured Pirellulales bacterium
GTCTATGGCCTTGATTTTGGTTTCGGTGTCGGTAACGATTATATTGCTGGTGCCCACACTTGAAGATATTGAGCCGCGGTTTGAGATGAAATTCTCCAGTGCCTTTCGAACTTCTCCGACGTCTGCATAGGTAATTCGATAAATTCTGTTGGTGAGCTGTTCGGCTTTTTGGGTAATTTCGTTAAGCGGCGCCACTCTTATCATATTCTCAGTTGTGACATAGGCGTAGCCGTGCGAAGATAAAATACTGTCCAGCGCTTCTTTTAAAGGGACGTTCGTGAGCGTAGCGGTTACGTTGCCGATAACATTGGGGCTTTTGACAATATCGACATCCGCCTGTTCAGCCATTATTCTTAAGACATCTTCGATAGGTGTATTCCTGAAGTCGACGCTTATCTTCTTCAGCATCCGCTGCTCAAGTTCTGTTAAAACCTCTTTTTCCTCGGCGTTCTCTTCATAGCTTTCGGCTGTAGCAACGGCATAAATCGCCGCGACAAATGCGAGAATTGTCAAAAGCTTCAATCCCCCAAACTTCGTAACAGGGCTTCTCATCTTAATTCCCTTTCCAAAATCATGCGCTTATATTTGCGGTTTTCCTTATTCCTTTTACCTTTGAACTTGTTGCATCCATTTTTTGTTATTTGCTTCAAATTCGACGCTGTCTTCGTTTATTTTGACGACGGTTGCGTCCAATATTTTATCGCCTTCATGCACTATATTGTTGCCGATAATAGCGGTCGGGCTGTCTTCGCTATAGACAATTCCTTTTATAACCAGTCCTCCGGCCTCGCTCATAGCTGAACCGAACTGCATTGGGTCTCGCAGCGTTGTCGGATAGGGCTGTGGAGCTTTCCAGGTTGTTTCCTCCTTATCGGCGGCGGCAGCAGCGGTCTTTGTAGGGCCGGACGGCTTGGGTCCGACAGCTTTTCCAGAAGGTCCGCTGAAGGCCCGAATAAACAAAACAATCAAAACAATGAAAAGAATCGGAAGCACTATAACGGTTGCTTTTTGCCTGCCGGCGCTGACACCATTTTTGGGTTCAAGAAGTTTGCTTTTAATGTTCTGCACGGTCTTGTTTTTAAGAACTTTCTCTATAGTCTTTGTAGCGGCGTCATCTTTGGGTTGTTTAGGCATAGATTGCTTTTGTGGGGACGGCTGGTCAGTTTTTGGTTTTGTAGGAGTCATATGACTCGGCACCGTTGGTTTCGTAGCATTATTGTCGCGGTTTTCCTGAGCAGGCGCACCGTCCGCCTTGGCAGAGGCGGTATCGTCGCCGTTTTTTTGAGGCGACATCCCGCTGAAAATCTCCGAGACTCCCTTTTGTAATCCTGCTTTAGATTGTGACATTTTCTATCTCCTCACCAAAAACTCTGTCGCTGGACGTTTGCTCGGCCGGGGCCTTGCCGTTTATTATTTCCTCTGCCAGAGCCATATATTCGGAAGCGCCTCTGCCTTCCGGGGCGTAAGTAAAAATGGTCTCGCCGCCGCTTGGGGCTTCAGCCAGTCTTACAGTTCTGTGGATGACCGTATCAAACACCAAATCTCCGAAAAACTCCCGCATTTGCTGCTGGATTTGCCTGCTGAAGATAATCCTGTTCTCAACGAAGGTCAGCAGCAGTCCCAGGATTTTCACCTCGCAGGGATGAAAATGCGCTCTTATGATATTCGCCGTCTCGAACAATTGTTTAAGCCCTTCCATTGCATAGTAGTTAACCTGAACGGGCACGACGACGTCCGTGCTGGCGACAAGTGCGTTGAGAGTCAGCAGGCCGACCGATGGCGGGCAGTCTATGACGCACATTTCATATTCGTCGCTTATTATTTCGAGCTGTTTGCTCAGGACCAGTTCTTTTTCGGCTATCTCGGCCAGTTCGAGATCCGCCCCTGAAAGCAGGATATTGCTCGGCGCCAGGTCAAGCCCCTCGATCTTCGTATTTGTTATAACTTCGGTGATTGTAGTCTGCGCACCGGTAAGGGCGTGATAGATGGTTCTGTCAAAAGCATCGGGGTTATAGCCTAACCCAAGCGTAGCGTGGCCCTGTGGGTCGAAGTCGACTATCAGTGTTCTTTTTCCTTTCGCGGCAAAAGCAGCGGCAAGATTTACCGCTGTTGTTGTTTTGCCGCAACCGCCTTTTTGATTTGCTATTGCTATTGTTCTCATTTTGCACCTATAATTTTGCTACAGCAGCCAATTTTTTCTTTTTTATAAGGACTGTCAGGTCCATTTTTACACGATGTTTTGAATCGTCGCCCCCACCCCTGCCCGAGCGTCTTATCGTGAACGTATCCACGAAAATAGCCGGCTTGTGCCTCTCCAGAGCATTCAGCAGAGCGGCAAACTGATTAAAATCGTTCGCGAGAAAGCTGACATCGTAATTACTCTCAAGTATATGTTTGTTTCTGGACTTCTTATCGTTTCGGCCTACAACTCTTCCGGATTCTATGCTGAAGGAGGATACTTTTTCCTCGTTGGCGATTCGGCTTATATCGAAAGTCAGATTGGTCGCGTTTTCGAAATCAACGGCAACGGCGTTCAATTTTTCTCGCAAATCTTCGAGTTCCTCGTTCAGTTTGATTCTGTTTTCTTTCTTTGCCATTTCTATAGCAAGGTTATGTATGCGTTTTTTCTCCCGGAGCTTTTGTTCAAGCTCCTGTTTGGTGTTTTTTTGTGGAGCAAGGACAAGCATATGAGTGATTAAGAACAATACAAAACAGCCCGCCCATATTGCAGCCATTTTCGTAAGATATTTTCCGTAAACCGAATTCATAAAAACCCTGTCAGTATTTTGGTTTAAAGATACAGCTTATATCATAAGAGACGACATCCTGACCATCCAGAATGGCTGGTTGCTGCGAAACATTGATTGCTTCCAGTTCCCTTGTAAGCAGAGCTGAATGGCGGAGGCGGTCCTTGAAATTTTGAACTTCTTTACCGCTGCTGGCTTGTGTTCTTCCGGTAATATCCATATTCAGTGTTCTTGCAACAACGTTGACGTTTTCTGTTTGTTTAGGGTTGCCCTTTTTCGGAACAGATTTTTTCTCAGTCTTTTGTTTCATCTCGAGCTTGGTTAGAATCATCGAATCGGGCATATTCTCTGCTATAACCGCTAGTATAGGCGACCATGGCGTGTATTTGCTGAGGTAGGACGAAGCTTCCGACAAGCAGTTGTTTATGTCACTTTTCTCGGTCTCGAACGCTTTTTGCATCTCTACGGCTTCCGACAATGTCGCAATGTTTTTTTCGTAATTGGATATTTCCTGTCTCGCGACTTTGATGACGATTCTGTTGCTCAGATAAAAACCAAACATTACCGCTGCAACGACAACCGGCACCACAAAGGCGAGTGCGGCAATAGCCGCTCCCCAGGGCCTTCTCTTTATTGGTATTCCTTTGCCCTTTAGCAAATCTATCGTAAACATATCAAATCGACCTCATCGCAAGACCCGCCGCTACCGCCATTGCGGGACCGTTTTTCTCTAAAACGTCACGACATTTCTGGTCTGCGTCGCAGGGTATTTTGTCGAACGGATTCCACAATATTGTTTCGGCGGGGAGACGGCTGTTCAAAAGCTCAACAAATCCTCTGACCTTGGCAAAACCGCAAACAAATATCTTTTCGATAACGGTGGATTTTTCCTGAGTTGTGTAGTATCGCAGCGTTTCCGTTACGTCGGTAATTAATTTACGGCAGGTTTTCTCCAGACTGTCGCTTAGGTCAACATTTATTCCTGCGGGGCCGTCCCCGCCGACCAGAGCTTTCCTGACCTCTTCTGTTGAAAGTTTCTTTTTAGATGCAATTTCCTGAACGATTGCCCTGCCGGCATAATCTATATCACGGATGAACGGCGAAGAGTTGGCTCCCATAATCGCCAGTGTAGTATAGGTGCTGCCGATGTTCAAAATAGCTACGGTTTTACCGGTTTCGAACTTTTCGTATTCTCGAAAACAATTCAAAAGCGCAAGTCCGTCAACATCCATTAGAACACAGTCGAGTGAAGCTTCGCCGGCGAGCCGTTTTTTTCTTTCTATTAGTTTTTTCGTCGCCGCTACTAATACGCCGCACATGCTGTCCTCGCCATTGGGCATTAGCTGGTAATCCACGCTGCTGTCGTCGATATTGAACGGGCAAACCTGCGCAGCTTCGAGCAGAGCCGCTCCCTGGATTTCTTCCGGCGGCAGCGAAGGGAACTTGAAATAGCGCACCGCCACTTCCGGCCCGCATACGCCGCAGACAGCCAGTTTCGTTTCAATTCCCGCCGACCCGAGACATTCGCTGACGGCTTCGATGGTATTCATTTCCTTTTCTTCTTGTGCAGCTTCCATTGCATTGGCAATGTCGGTAACGCCGGCTGCTGTAACGACATATCCGGCGTCATCCTTGCGCATCTGGACTGCTCGAACGGACGAAGAGCCGATATCGAGCCCCATGACCTCCATATTTTCGATGTTAAGCAGTTTTTTCCAGTCCAAATCCAACTTTGGCCTCCACGCGTCTCAACGTGTAAGTTTTTTGCTTTTGTCCTCTTGCATTTATCCAGGGTATATAACGCATACCTTCTATCGGCTTAACGAGGCGGTTGTTTTACTCAGAAATTATGGGTTATGACGAATATATTTGAATTTATGACGGGTGGTCCCATAAGTGATTAGTTATGCCGCAAGCGGGCCAAAATTCAGATTATTTCCCCGCAATGCGGGTAAGAATTGGGCTTTATGGAGAAAGTTTTTTGATGTTTCTAACGGTTATCGGCCGTTGGGCTCAACAGCGTATAATTTCACATCGCGCCGTAACGCAGAAACCGTAATTTATTATTCGCTTGCCCGCGAATGAAAAAAGCTCGATTTGGTAATCGCAGTCTAAAGTTCGTAACTTCCTGCCTCAATTTGACTGGCCGGCGGAGTTTTTTTTGACGGCGTTTCCATATAATCACAATGATTTATGAACGCCTCATTTCTCACATATAGTTAGCTTCCGTCCGTATATTCTTCCCAATCACACAGCCCGTCGAAAATAGTTCCCTCTCCTCTGGGAAGACCAAGGGGCTGCGTTTGCGGAGAACGGACCCGGTCGTCATAATTGAGTATCATCCGGTAATGTTTGATACTGTCAATCTGGTCCTGAGTCAGTGGTGTTTCTGTCTCAGAGTCAATCCATTGACTGGTGTCGGGGTCATAACGGCACGGTTGGCGATTTGCTGTATAAGGCCAACTGCTAGAAGTGCTTTCTGTGTACCAGTCCCGCTCAATCGAAACTTGGTTCATCGCGATCATGCTGCCGTTAATAACAAACCCCGACTCGGGTTCTGCTGTGGTAGCGCTGATAGGGTCGGTATTATAGAGGAAGTTATTGGCTGCGAACATCATTGCAGAGGCGGTATAAAGTGTTCCGTAAACCGGGTCGCCGAAATAGACGTTGCCTCCGCTGATAAGATTGCCCGACTCGTCGTATTTGCCCAACGCCACCAGACCGAGCATAGAGTTTGAGTTTTCGTATGCTAAATTGTCGCTGAGGTGTATATCACCTGTCGCAACGATTGTTACCTTGCCGTCGACATTGAATCCGAAGGTGGATTTGCTGTGCACCCAGAGGTCGCCGTCAATGTAATACACCCTGTCCTCGCCTACATCAATATACGATTCCGCTGTGTCCCAGCTTCCCTCCGTAAAGTTGCCAACCGTGGTGAGGAAGTAATCGTTGCCGTCAGTGGTGGCGCACTCGGAAGTCATGTTGTCGGGGTTTATCTGAAAGATGTTATACAAAACATTCTCTTCCGACAGGGTGCCGTGGGTAACGTTTTCCTCTTCAAAGGCTTGGCTGACATTATGCGTATGGTTCGTGGCGTAGTTCATTCCGATTAAATCAGGCGGATTATATGGTTCGACGCCTTCAAGTTCGTCTCCGGAAATCGAGGCACTGTCGTGGACGTTGACGGTGCCTGTGGCTTCAACGTCACCTTGCAGCAAGAATGGATTTGGAGCCGGCGCAGGATTAATGCTGCTTTCTCCGTAAAGGTGGACATCGCCGCCAGCAAATACATTTCCGTTAACTATGTCTTTTCCGTTGTAATTTCCCGACCATGTAGTGGTTGGCTCGCCCGTTCCTCCTAAAATAAAGTCCCAGTTAATCCCGTCCATATTGCCGGCATACGCGCTGCATTCATAAGGAGGGGCGAGAAAGGACAAGTTTACCTTTAACTTTTTTTCCTTGCCTCTTGCGCTGCCGGTCGCGATGGCATACGGCGGGTCCCCCTCGTAGTGGTAATCGACCTCGTAGGTTCCGTCTCCCAGCCATGTTTCATCGATGCTTACGAATATGTCGGAGCCGGTATTTGCGGAGAATTTTGCCAGAGCTGCTTCGGCCAAATAAAAGGCCCTGGTTTTGTTAATATACTGCTGAGTTAATGTTATCTCTCCGGTCGCTATGCTGAGCGTCGCAAAAGCTATGATGGTGAGAATGCAGGTGAAAGCCAGCACTATAAAAAGCACCATACCTTTTTTGGATTTTGCTTTTGACATTTCTATCTCCCCCTTTATTATCAGCCGCCGTAATTTCGCATCATTACGGTTGAGACACAGCTTGTCTGTATGTTATCTGATTCCAGCGTAAGGTTTATTGTTACTTTTTTACCCGACACACTGAAATTCACGCTTTCTACTTGGGTGCTTAAATAGGAGGTACTAGCGCCGCCGTTGATTGCTTTTCGAAGTGTGTCAAGCCCCGGAATATAGTTGTAGCGTATGGTGTCGTCGCCCACGTATAGTAAGATGTTTTTACAATTTGGGTCGGATTCTATCTTCCATGCCGCTCTAATTGGATGCGTCATTTCAGTCATCAGCACGTAGGCCTCTCTTTCGAGACAGGCCCTTTTCCATTCTCTGTTCCAGGATTTCTGGCCGAAGGTAATAATAATACCTGCCGCCAAAATCACAACAGCACCAGCCGCTATCGCAACTGTAAGTTCTAAGAGGGTCCTACCTTTTTCTGATTTCGTCTCCACTTTGCTGTTCCTCATAATTTTCTCACGGAGCTATAATAGTAACTAAGCTTACATTAGGTTCGTTATCGCCCCCCCAGCCGACAGTAACAGTAACTGTTTTGTACGAGTTGGCGTCCACCACGTTTGTGTTGCGGGTGTAGGTTACGCCGTCAAGAGGAACACTTTCCGGTGTATTGCTGTCCGTTATGGAGTCGTAACTGCCCGCTTTCAGGTTTTCTAATTGCTGGGCTGCGAGCTGAGCGGCTGAGCGGAGGTTTTTCTGCCGGTGAATCTGGCCTCTTGCTGAGGCAAAGAGCATGGAACAGCCAACCACTACAATCGTTACAATCACGATAGCCAGTGCCACTTCAACCAGAGTCGTTGCTGCTGCATACCTGCGCCCTCTAACGGTCATAATTGTCCTCCTTACGCACGCCTGACGGCGGAATCTTTTGTGTCCCTGTTGTATAATAGAAGAAATCGCTCTCTTTTCAACCTATAAAGAAGAGCTTAGAATGCGGGACAAATGCTTTTTCCTCTTTTAAGCTCTACTAAATAAAATATACATTATAAATCTGTTAAAGCAAAAATTTGCCTCGGACGCGTTGAGAATTTTTACTCGCCGCCTGCGAAGGCACTTATTTATTCGGACCAAATAAAAAATAAAAGAGCGAGAAACTTTACAGATTCGACGGCGTCCACGTCCCGTTTTCGTCCAATTTCTATCTGCCGGTGCTTAACCCCCGGATAAGCAATTCATCACCATAGATTTTAGTCGTGGTCCCAATCACCGAGATGGTTCAGTGTGTAGTACGTCGGATCCAATGAGTTGCAGTCGCATCGGATAGTATACTGCAGTTGGGGATTGGCTGACTCGCTAAAAGACGAGCTTGTAATCGAATAGTTATTCTCGTCGAAATATGTCCCGTCGAGGTCGCCGGAAGAGAATCCCAAGTCACCAAAATCGGGTAAATTGGTTCCATACGTTCCATCCTCGCTTTTCTCGGCGCTATAGGCACGCAGCGCCGTGGCGATAGAACTCATTCCTGATCGTGCCTCCGTCCACTTCGCTGAACTGATACGGCCTCGCATCATCGGAATTGCAACAGCAGCCAAGATGCCGACGATGAGAACGACCACCATCAGTTCAATTATAGTAAAACCCTTTTTTACTTCCATATTTTGCCCTTTGTGCTATCCTGCAG
>CAYXUW010000089.1:8193-9915 GCA_964468375.1 uncultured Pirellulales bacterium
GATTCGGGCTTTTGGTGGTTACACCCTGCTCCCTTATCCATTCTCAGGTGCTTAACCCCGAGATAAGCAATTCATCACCATAGATTTTAGTCGTGCCCCCAAGCACCATCATGGTTCAGTGTGTAATACGTCGGATCCAATGTGTTGCAGTCGCATCGGATAGTATACTGCAGCTGGGGATTGGCTGACTCGCTAAAAGACGAGCTTGAAATCGAATAGTTACTCTCGTCGAAATATGTTCCGTCGAGGTCGCCAGAAGCAAATCCCAAATCACTAAAAGACGGTAGACTAGATCCGTACGATCCATCCGTGCCCTGCTCGGCGCCATAGGCACGCAGCGCCGTGGCGATTGTGCCCAGTCCGGACCTTCCTTCTGACCACTTGGCTGCATCAATACGGCCCCGCATAATCGGGATTGCCACCGCAGCCAAGATGCCGACGATGAGAACGACCACCATCAGCTCGATCAATGTAAAACCTTTTCTACTTTTCATTTTACTTCTCCTTAAAAAAAGTTTTAAATCCATTTTTTGGTTTAACGCTGCTAATCTTTGCAGCACGAGTTTTTGATTCTTTGTCTCTATCGGCTGTATTCATAAGCGACTGTATTAGTTTTTTACCTTTTGCCCCCAATTCGACCTGTGCCGATTTTGGCCCCCTGTGCTATTTGTTATAACTACCCGGTTACCACGTCGGACATCGAGAAAATCGGCAGATACAGCGCAAGAATTACGACCAGCACAATTCCTCCAATTGTTACAATCATTATCGGCTCGAGCATACTTGTCATAGTTGTTATGGCGGCGTCGACCTTCCGTTCATAATGGTCGCTGGTCCTCTCCAGCACCGAAGACAGCGAGCCGCTCTCTTCGCCGACGCGTATCATTTTTGTTACCATATTAGGGAAAAAACCGACCGCGGCCATACTCGTGGAGATGTTCGTGCCTCCGACAAGCTGCTCTCTGGTTTTTAATATGGCACCCTTGATAATATCGTTTTTGGTCATTCCGCTGAGAATATCGAATGCCTCAAGCACCGAAACACCTGAAACAATCAAAGTTGACATAGTTCTGCAGAATATTGCTACGAATGACTGATGGATTACATTGCCGAAAAGGGGAAGGCGAAGAACAAGTTTGCTTAGCTGATAATGGCCTTTTGGGGTCTTGGAGATGAAAACCGGGATAAGTATCAAAGCAAGAACACCGCCGAGAATAAAATGCATCTGATGAGCCAGTATATCATAAACCCCCATAAAGCCCCTGGTAAAGGCAGGCAGTTTGCTGCCTAACTGTTCAAATATCAGCCGGAACCGCGGGACAATAAAGGTCATTATGAATATGACTATGAGCACAATAAAAGAAATCACAAAGATAGGATAAACCATGGCGCTTTTGACTTTTTTGGCCAGTTTGTCGCGGTTTTCGAAATATACCGCCAGTTTGCGCAGAACTTCAGGAAGGTTACCGCCTGTCTCGCCGGCTAATATCATCGAGCAAAACAAAGTATTAAAAACCTTCGGGAATTGTGCGATGCTGTTTGAAAAAGTTTCGCCTTTCTGCACTTTCTCCAAAACCTGCTTCAGCACGTTTTGAATCTCCACATTTTCTATATCGTCACCGATAACCTCCAAAGCCGTAGTAATGGCGATTCCCCCTTCGGTCATTGTTGTCAGCTGCCAACAAAGCGCAGCGATGTCCGCTGATTTGACTCGCCTTCGAC
>CAYXUW010000090.1:0-1298 GCA_964468375.1 uncultured Pirellulales bacterium
GCGGAGCTGAGAGCGTCGCCGATAGACTGGCTGAAAAATTATCCACCATCTATCCTGGTCTACAGGTAGCCGGCACGTTTAGTCCGCCTTTCCACCAGTTATCCCAGTCGGAAGACCTACGAGTTGTAGAGATTATCAACGCAACAAAGCCCGATGTCGTCTGGGTCGGATTGGGAACACCAAAACAAGAAAAATGGATGGCCGAACATCTCGAAAAAATAGAAGTTCCAGTAATGTTAGGAGTAGGTGCAGCTTTCGATTTTCACAGTGGCAATAAGAAGTGGGCGCCAGAGTGGATCCGTAAGATTGGTATGGAATGGTTCTATCGTCTTATCTTTGAGCCAAAACGTTGGCGTAGATTTATTGATATTCCTCGGTTTATTCTCTCCGTAATAAAACAGAGATTAGAAAGGGTTGTCTAATCTGCCATGTTCTTGGCCTGGCTTTTTATAAACCTAATCGAATTTTAGAGCATAAATCGAATATAAATAGGAAAAAACATGTTAACTCTTGGTATTCATGATGGACACACGGCTACAGCTGCCATTTTTGAAAATGGGAAAATCGTCGCCTGTATATCTGAAGAACGTCTGAACAGACAGAAAGAATGGGCAGGTTTTCCTGAATTAGCTATTTCGAAGTGCCTGGAAATTACGAAAACGCGGCCCGAAGACTTTGATGCAATAGGTATTTGCTCTTTTATGCCGCAGATCGGGCACAAAGACTATGATAACCCAAATTGGCTCAAAAAACTTTCGGGCTACTCAGTCAGAGTAATTCCACGGAGCCTCCTGCAAAGTGAAAGGAATATCCACCTGCTCCAGGCCGTGGGCAAATTGACATCAAAAAAGCGTAAGGAATTCTATCGTCGGCAGCTGCAAAAGCTTGGATTTACATGTCCGCATTTCTTCTATGAGCACCACGATTTGCATGCAGCTTCGGCATTTTATACCAATTGGCATCGGCCTCAGCAATGTTTGGTTATTACACTTGATGGATCTGGTGACGGCGTGTGCGGCTCTATCAATGTAGGCGGGAACGGCAGGATAAGTAGGCTTGCGGGCGTTTTCAACTACAACTCAATTTGTGAGTTTTATACGAGAATTACCGAATATCTGGGCATGAAACCTATGTCTCATGAGTACAAGTTAATGGGAATGGCACCATATGCCGACGGGCAGTATCGAGATAATCTGCTCCAACTTTTTCGCTCATATTATAGAGTGTCTGAATCCGACCCCCTTCAGTTTATAAATACCACCGGCAAGTGGAAATGGTTGATTCTTGATCTTTTGCAG
>CAYXUW010000090.1:1308-9872 GCA_964468375.1 uncultured Pirellulales bacterium
GATAACATCAGTGGTGCAGCACAAGATCTCTTTGAGGAGGTCATTCTCAAATGGATACAGAACGCCATTTTACAGACGGGGGTGCACGACTTGGCTCTCTCAGGTGGCGGTTTTATGAATGTGAAGCTCAACGGAAAGATACTGAACTTGCCGGAGGTGCATAGCCTCTTTGTGTTCCCAAGTTGCGGAGACGAGTCTAATCCAATTGGTGCCTCAATCAAGGCCGCCCTTGATATGGGATTCAATCACCGGGAAATTGAGACCTTAGGAACGACCTATTGGGGCCCTGAATACTCAAATGGTGATGTGAAAAAAGAAATTGACAGACTTCTGCCAAAAAGCGGCTTTACGACATCTTTTCATGAAGACATCGATAAGTATGTCGGAAGGAAGGTCGCAAATGGGGCTATTGTGGGTAGGCTGGTGGGAAGGATGGAGTGGGGTGCCCGGGCTTTGGGTAATCGCTCTATAATTGCCGATCCAAGATCGCCCAAGGTGATACAGAGAATAAATAAAGCCGTCAAAATGAGGGATTTTTGGATGCCATTTGCGCCAGCGGTGCTAACTGACTTCAGAAACAAATACTTGAAATTAAGGGACAATTTTCATTGCTCCTTTATGACGATGGCATGCGAAACAACCAGGGAAGCATACCGCGATATACCGGCAGCACTCCACCCCTTTGATCAGTCTGCTCGGCCGGAGGTGGTTGATCAGAAACTTCATCCAAGATTCTATCGAATGATTAAGTCCTTTGAGAAAGAAACGGGCGTGGGCGGAGTTCTTAATACTTCATTCAACATTCATGGGGATCCCATCGTGTGTAGCCCGGAAGATGCTATCCAGACGTTGATCAGTTCGGATCTTGATGCCGTTCAATTAGAAAACTTCTTTGTGGAAAGAATCAGAGGTTAACCTTGGCCAGCCTCGCCGCAAGTGAAAATGGGCAGGGGCGGATTCGAACCGCCGACACACGGATTTTCAGTCCGTTGCTCTACCAACTGAGCTACCTGCCCGTAAGGCCGTTTGGCCTCCCGTTTAAAAAACCGAATTTAGCAGAAAAAATTGATATCGCAAGGAAATTTAAGCAAAGACAAACTATTTTAGTGCAGGAAATTCTACTCGGCCGAAATCTTTAATCGGCTGAGTAGCAAGGTGTTTGGCAGGAAGCAATTGCACGGGATAGCCCCCCCGATATTGCAACTATGTTGTTTAGCTCCTCAGGGGTTAATTTTTTTTGCGCCGAGCGGTAAATCAGTATAAAACCCAGCGACGGCCCCGTCTGGCTGAGGGGGATTGTTGTTGCGGAGATTTTTTTTAGGCAGCTCAAGTTGCCGCCCAGACCCATTGCAAACATATCCTCAAGAGTGCATATTTTGTTTGATTTGCAGATGTTATCGACGACCTCCGGCGTGAAGCGATTCTCTAACCCCCCTTTTTCCGGCAGTATCGGCTGGTCACTTTCGAACATATGCAGTTTAAAGTTGTCTGCTTGGCGCAGGAAAAAGCTGACATTCGCATCAGGAACCTCGTCTTTTATAAGTTTGCTGGCGATAAAGGTGAGGCTGCTCAGGTCGGTTGCTCCAACAATTGCTTCGTAGAAATTTGCCGTGAAGCGGATGGTATCTAATTTTTTGATAAAATCTCGATGGGCCGTGATGAGGTCGTTGCAGAGTATATCTGTTTTTTGGGCCTGCTTTCTGCGCTCTTTGTTGAGTTTGCTGATAAGCAGACGCCATCTTCTGTATCGTTTCTTATAATCCATAAAAATTTGCCGGTCTTTTAATAATTAAGTTTACAGTCGCTCCGGGTTTAACTTCGGCCGGAAAAAGAGTTGGCTTTAAGGGCGGGAAAGCTTTTAAAACCGGTAGCCCTATAAGTAGCCGGTTGAAGCGGTTGGGATGTTAAAGCTTGTCTGCTGAAAAAAACGCGTGCGTGTTGATTTTTCTGTATTTTCGGACTTATATCGCAGCGGGAAATGCGGTGCGCATAAAAAGGGAGACGTGGGTCATTTCATCTAATCGCTTATCACCACCTGTCTCCCTGCTGCGACGTTCTTTATTTCGGCTATTCTGCCTTGTGACGAAAGCGCCTGTCGCAACATATATACTATAGCAGATAACCACATCTTTTGTCAAAAGAATAATTCCGTTTTTGTTCTTAAATGCTGATTATCGCATGCGTGAGTTGAAGATTAAGGTGCGAGAAAGGCATCTGTTTCGCAGGAGGGCAGTTCAATGCCTTCGTATGTGTTTGTATCCTGTAGTGTAAATATGTCGTCTTCCCAGACGCCGATACGGCGTGTTTTTGTGAATTCGGCGCTGCCGTCACGATATAGAACATTTTGGCCGCGACGATTGTGATTGATGCTGTTACGGCTTAATAATTCTTTGTTTAGCTGAAGCTTAAGTGATTCAGAGTAATCAGCCGGCAGTTTTTCAAATAGCGGGCTCATATCCGCTATCAGCACTTTTCTTCCTTTTAAATCTTCCATCCCCGGCTTGCATCTTATTCGGAAACTGTAGGTTACGTGTTTTCGAGAGGGGAAATCGTTATAGTGTTGTGCCTGTGAGGCGTCTACAAACTCCAGTTTTTTGCTTCGGCAGTAACCGGGGCATATGAAATCAGCGGGGTTGACGTAGCCGCCCTTTGGTAAAAGCCATATGTGCCTCGTATTGGAGTAGTTTTCTTTGCCCTGATAGCCCACCTTCCACCAGGGGGCGCCCGCTGCAGTTGCAACAGCCGGCAATTGGCCGCCGTGGTCATCACTGTAGGATTTTATGCCTTGTCCAATCCGCTGCAGTTGCGCCATACAGGCCATCTGTCTGGATTTTTGGCGGGAGTAGTTGGAAAAGGTCATCAACACTCCTACGGCAAAAGCTATAACCGCCGCCGTCGCTAATGTTTCACCTAAATTCTTCCAGAACCGTCCCTTCTCGGCGGTTCCTCTGGCTTGTTCGTCGGCAAGTAGCTGTTTTAGGCGCAGCTGGCTTGAACGCGCCTGGTT
This sequence comes from uncultured Pirellulales bacterium, assembly GCA_964468375.1. Classification (GTDB taxonomy): domain Bacteria; phylum Planctomycetota; class Phycisphaerae; order Sedimentisphaerales; family Anaerobacaceae; genus CAYXUW01. Next base: position 4,316 of record CAYXUW010000090.1, read on the forward strand.
GTTGAGCCGCCAAATAGTGCCCTCTGCCAGTTCATCCGGGCAGGATTCAGATTCCAGAGTTTTGAGCGGTGAAAGTGCGACTTTTAGCTTTGAGTGTATTTGGGCGGCCTGACTATTGGAGGAGATTAACTGCTCGGCTTCGGCTGTTTCTTCTTCGGTGGTTAAGCCCAAACAGTAGTCGAATAACAACTGTTTTTGCTTGTCGTTTAGAACTGTCATTTACGTCTTTCTGCTCCCAAACGCGGCTTTCCAGTCTTTGGCAAACCTACCAACGGCGGTATGCAGCCTGCTTTTAACTGTTCCAATAGGTATACTCAAAATCTGGGCCATTTGTTTGTAGGAAAATTTGTTAAAATAGGCCAAAATCAAAATTTCTCGCAGATTTTCCGGCATATTTGCTATAACCTGCCTGACCTGCGTGGCGATTTCGCTGTCCTCCAGCTCTTCGTAAGGCATTGTTTCATCGGCAGCAAGGGCGTTTAGGACGTCGTCAAACGACATATCCTGCGAATCCGCTATAGAGCCCACCGATATGGCGGCTGTTCGCTGCTGCTTGCGTAGGGCGTCCTTTGCTTTATTGGCGGCTATGGTGAATAACCAGGGACGCAAAGGCCGGCTGGTGTCGAAACTTTCCCTGCTGTTAAATAGCTGTAAGAAGGTTTCCTGGAAGACGTCTTCGATGAGGTCGTGCTGGTTGAGGAAGTTGCGCAGGAAGGCGTAAAGGCCGTTTTTATAACGGTTTACGATTTCGCGAAAAGCGGCTTCGTCGCCGGCTGCGTATTTATCGAGCAGGTCGGCATCAGTCTGTTTGTTGGAAAAAGGGCTCATAATTTTAATTCTCGGCCGATTTATAATTAAGCGGCTGATTATAAGGGATTTAGAGATAAAGCGAAAAGTTTATTATGAGAATTTGACTGTTTTTGGGCGGGGAAAATACGCACCGCTTAAATTTTAAAACGGCGCGAAAGGGGGCAACGGCGCAGGTATGTGAGCAAACGTTCAAAAGTATTCAAAAACGGTATAGAAACGTTAGAAAACTGTGTCGAAATATTCAAAAACGGCGCTCAAACGTGCAAAAACTGGTGCGAAATGTTCGGAAATTTCGGAAAGAACCTGCGCGTTTGATTGAATTCCGCTGCCGCACCGGCGTGGGATTTTTCGGTTGTGGTCGGGGTGAGCTTTTAGGGTTGCGTGGGGTTTTGAGGCTAGGTAAAATGGGATGAAGCTAAAGCGATGATGTTTAATTGATTTTATGTCTGGTGCAGAAGGTTCGCCGATGTGGAAATGGAGAGTCCGTTTAGTATCTATCCGGGCGAGCATCTCTAAAAAAATAACAGTTAAACATATTTTAAGGGAGAGAAAATGAAGAAGAATTATACAATTACCAGCGGAGCTATAGGTACCGCAGTAGCAGTCGGCCTTATCATTTGGTTTGCAAGTTCTCATGTTGGAGAGGAGGGACTTTCAGATTGGGGGCTCCATATCGTTGTCTTAGATGTCGGTCAGGCAGACGCCATTGTAATGGTGGCTCCAGAGGGCAGCGCTTGTGTGATAGATGCGGGGCGCGGTTCTACAGCAGCGAGCAAGATTGCTGATTTTCTCAGGGACGTGAATGAAAACGGAGTCGGAAATATAACAACAGTGAAGCTTGGATTCGTAACCCATTATGACCTTGATCATGTGGGAGGTTTTGCCCCGCTCATCAACTCCGGAATTGAATTTTCTTCAATCTATGACCAGGGACCGTCTATCAGAAGAAATGGTGCTGCGCGTTATACAGAGTATATCGAGGCAGTCGGCGACCTTAATGACAACATGCTCGATGACGATGCTTCTGAAAATAATTTCATAAGAAAGAAGGCCAATGTCGGACTGCATTGGAAGCTTGGGGACGCAAAAATCCGGTGTGTGGCCGTTCGGGGAGATACGAAGGGAAGCGCTTATGATTTGGACCTGGATCCATCGGTATCTGATATCGACGAGAATCCGGGCTGCATTGCACTTTTTGTTACTCTGGGGGACTTTGAATTTTACACCGCCGGTGACCAGAGCTCGGGTGCATGGAAAAACAAACCTGACACTGAAATGGCAGTCGTTAATTCCGGCGTGCTTGGTCAGGAAAATGATATAGATGTAATCAAGCTAAACCACCACGGTTCGGACACAAGCACCGGAGACGCTTTTATCAATGCACTTGACCCTGAAGTTGCTATAATTTCATCAGAGTACAGGAGCGGCGACCGTTTGCCTAAGATGATATCGATTAAACAGGTTGTGGAAAACGGCGGACTCGTTTATGTTACGGGGGACGGTCATAATCCTCAAACGGGGACCTTCTCCGACTCTAATCACTCTGAAGATGACAACTTCAGCCCTCCGGACGACAGCGTCTTCAATGACGCGGGTAACGTACACATTTTTGTTTCTGCCGATGGTTTGAACTATGTTGTGGTTACAGAAGATGGGAGCTGGAAGGAATTTTCGGCTGTGGATTCTGAAAATCCACGGTAACGATGAGCGGGGTATGGTTTAGAGAAAAAGGTTGAGGATGGTTGGGATACGGGGGGACACTTGGGTAAACTAGGTATTTCATTTTTTTACCTGAAGTTGGTGTTGGTTCCGGAGGACGCACCCATTAGAGTAAATGACACTCTAAACAATGAGGCAGGCGATGAGGAGCGTGAGTGTTATGCAGTGCCGAAGGGACGAAGTAAGATAGGAAAACGGGCGAACCGGAGGCAGCAACAGCAAGTATCCCGCTCAGATGCCGTGGGGGCTATTGGAATAAGAAGAAATAAAGGTTAAGAGCGGAGTTTTGTTCTTATGTCTTTTGCTTTTTCTTTTATCCAGGGGAACTCTTTCCAGAGAGGTTTGTCGCAGGCGTCGAGGTCATCGCAGTAGGCGCAGGTGGGGAACCCTTTTTGAATGGCGCATTTTTTAACTGTGCAAGCGGCGGCGAAGTATGCGGGCTTGCCTGATTTGCAGCCGAGGCATTTGAAATCTTCGAGTTTGAAGTTTTCGGTTTTGTCCATTTCCCATTGCTTTGCGACTTCGGCTTTTAATTGTTCGTTGTTGTCGCGGGTGGCGATGAAGAGGTCGCAGGCGGAGCAATCCAGGCAGCAGTAGGCGAGCTTGTCATAATTTTCGCCGGTATTTTTGGTGGATGAGGATTTGTCCTTTTCACATTTGTTCGCGCAGCAGCCGGAGAGGAAGCCGCAAGTTATGGCGAAGCCGGCTCCTGCGGCGGCGTTTTTCAGGAATTCTCTTCTGTTCTGCTTTTGCATAGTGTTTGTCCTTTTTGCAGTGTGTTTTTCAGATAAGTTACGGTGTTAATTTTATGATTTAGTTGTGTTTTGGGCAACAGGAAACAGACGGTAAAATCCCTATTAACCGTAAAAAACAGGAGATTTATGGGACGGAAGTACTAAAAAATCACAATAAAAGGTCAAAATCGTAATAAAATCGTAACATTTTGTGTATAATATAGGGGGCGAAAATTAACGGAAGTAAGTGGTCATCAGGAGGAGAACGGGATTTTAACACAGAGGTGGTGTTGTGAAGAAGAGACGTAAGAAGTGGATTATTATTACCATTATTCTGGTATTGGCGCTGGTGGTCGGCGGCGTGATGGTGAAGAAGAAAGGTCAGCAGGAGGACCCGGGGGCGGTGGTTCGTATTGAGGAGGTAAAGCTCGACGAGCTGACGGAGGAAATAGGGGCGTTGTGTGAGATTGAGCCGAACGAAGTGGTGCAGCTCAGCGCGCGGATATCGGCGCAGATTGTGGAGATGCCATACGAAGAGGGTGACGTGGTGACGTGCGGAGACCCGAATGCTGAGCCGCCGATACCTGCTTCGCTGCTGGTTAAGCTTGATTCGAAGGAGATGGAGAGTCAATTGCGACTGGCGGAGGCGGGGCGGGACGCTCAGAAGGCGCAGATAGAGGTCGAGAAGGCGATGATAGAAGGGAGCAAGGCGACGTTAGCCGGGCTTGCGGCTTCACTTGAGCAGGCGGAGAGGGACTTCAAGAGAAAGGAAGAGCTGTATAAGACCCGCGACATCAGCAAGGCGGATTTCGACGATGTGAAATACCGGCTGGATACGCTTCGGGCGGAGCACGAGAGCGCGAAATATAATCTGGAGGCGGCGGGGCGGAATTTAGTTGTGCTGAGACATAACCTGGATGCAGCGGAGGCGAGGATAGAAGAAGTTAAGGAAGCGCTGAGCTATACGACGATAAGGTCACCGATAGACGGGGTGGTGACTCGCGTCAACGCCAAGGTGGGCGAGGTGGTGATGACGGGGACGATGAACAATCCGGGGACGGTGATAATGGAGGTCTCCGATATGTCGAGGATGCTGGCGGTGGCGGAGATAGACGAGGCGGACGTGGGAAGTTTGGAAGTCGGGCAGAAGGCGTTTGTCAGCGTGCTAGCTTTCAACGATATCGAGTTTACGGGTGAGGTCGATGAGATAGCGCTGAAGCACCGCATCAGCGACACGGGGACGAGGTATTACCGCACAGAGATACTTTTGGACAACGACCCGAATGTGTCGAAGCTTTGCACGGGGCTGACGGGGCACGTCGATATCAAGACGCATAAACATACGAACATACTTAAGGTTCCAAGCCAGGCGATTCTGGCGAGAGAGGTTGAGGAGCTGCCGCTGGATATACGTGATAACTGCAGCGAGGTGGACAAGAACAAGACGTTTGTGACTGTTGTTTACCGATTCGTTGACGGCAAATCTGTAGTTACACCGGTAAAGATGGGTAAAAGCGACCTGAGATATACGATTATCAAGTCGGGTCTTAATGAAGGGGACAAGGTAATTGTCGGGCCTTACAAGGTGCTTGAACATTTAGGCCACGACCAGAACGTTCAGGACGAGCGGGAAGTGGAAGCCAAGAAGAAAGAGGAAGAAAAAGCGGCAGCAGAGAAAGGTGAAAGCGACAGTAATGAAGCAGCAAGCGAGTAACAGCGACGGGATGGTTATCCAACTGAAGGATGTAAAGCGGATTTACCATGTAGGGGTAGAAGAAATACATGCGCTTGACGGTGTTGACCTTGAGATTCGAGAAAACGAATACCTTGCGGTGATGGGCCATTCGGGTTCTGGCAAGAGCACGCTTATGAATGTTTTGGGATGCTTAGACAGGCCGACAGAAGGCAGTTATGAGTTCAGGGGCGATGACGTAACAGAGATGGAAGACGCGGAGTTGGCGAGGATACGCAACGAGAGGATTGGGTTTGTGTTTCAGTCATTCGAGCTATTGCCGCAAATGAGTGCGATTAAAAACGTGGAGATACCGCTGTTGTATTCGAGGTTCGGATGGCTTGGACGAGGAGCTAAAGCTAAGAAGTCTCTGCAAAGAGTCGGACTTGAAGGCAGGATGACTCACCGGCCGAACCAGCTTTCAGGGGGGGAGAAGCAACGAGTGGCAATAGCGAGGGCACTGGTGTGTGCGCCGAGTGTTCTTCTTGCTGATGAGCCAACAGGGAATTTGGATAGCAAAACGACGAAAAGCATAATGGAGCTTTTTGACCAGCTTCATCAG
>CAYXUW010000091.1:0-9838 GCA_964468375.1 uncultured Pirellulales bacterium
CTCCCTCGTCGGTTTTTATAGAACTTCCATAATCGAAAAACACATATTTGTCCTTCAATGCTCTTTTGAATGTTCCAACGCCGGTCCCGGTCATCGCTTCGCTAAACGAGCTTTTAGGAATTCTGTATTCAAGGTTCCAATCACCTAAAAAGAACTCGAACTTCTTCATCGGGTCTTCAGCCATTTTCTAAACCTTTCTCCAGCATTACCTGATTCATCGACACAGTTTACTTGCAATCTCGGCAACGTGCTTGCCCTGAAATTTGGCAATAGCCAACTCATTCGCGCTTGGCTGACGGGAACCATCAGCACCGGCAAGAGTAGTTGCGCCATACGGCGTGCCGCCTGTAATCTCATCCATATTTAGCAATTCCTGCTGTGAATAAGGTACTCCTACCACAATCATTCCGTGATGCAGCAGTGTCGTATGAAAACTCGTAATTGTTGTCTCCTGCCCTCCGTGCTGAGTTCCGGTGCTGGCGAAAACGCTGCCGACTTTCCCGATGAGTGCGCCTTTGCCCCACAACGAACCCGTCTGGTCAAGGAAGTTACGCATCTGGGCGCACATATTGCCGAACCGCGTCGGTGTCCCGAATATAACCGCATTTGCCTCGGCCATCTTGTCGGGCTGAGCGAAAGGAATATGTTCAAACGCCTGCCGTGCTGTTTTCGCCCCGCTTTTTTCCAGCACTTCTTCCGGAACAAGCTCCTGAACCTGATAAACAGCAACTTCTGTATCCGGCACCTGGCGAGCTCCCTCAGCCACGGCTTCGGCCAATTGATACACGTGCCCGTACATACTGTAGAATATAATTTGAATTTTTACCATAATACCGCCTTTTCTGCCTGCTATTGGCTCAAATATGAAACATTTTCGTATAATCGCCTCCGCATTATAAAAAAGCTGCTCCCGCTCCGCAACCCTGCCTCCAAAATAGGTTTGACTCCCAGCTGTGGCATTATTATACTATCAGGTTTAATATAATGCGAGTCGGCTTAATTGGAGAGAACAACAATGGATAAGGGTAAAATCGTCGCTGAAGGTATAACTTTCGATGATGTGCTGCTTATACCAGCCAAAAGCGATTTTGTGCCGAGCCAGGCCGAGACCAGCACGCAGCTTACAAATAATATAAAAATAAACATACCTATACTCTCCGCCGCTATGGACACCGTCACCGAAGCCCAGCTCGCAATAGCGCTGGCACAGGAAGGCGGTATAGGAATAATCCACAAAAATCTGCCTATCGAGGCACAAAAGCTGGAAGTCGCCAAGGTAAAACGCTCCGAGAACGAACGTGTTCTCGACCCCGTAACACTATCGCCTGCAGAACCTGTAAGAAGAGCACAGGAGCTGATGAATGAATATAACGTATCGGGCTTCCCAATAGTGGACGGCAAAAAACTCGTCGGCATCCTGACACGCAGGGATTTGAAGTTCTTGAAAGATTACGAAGTCAAAATAAAAACGGTGATGACAAAAGACAATATAATCACCGCCCCGACAGATACGACACTCGAACAGGCAAAGGAAATCCTGCAAAAACACAAAATCGAGAAACTGCCTCTGGTCAATCCGAAAGGCGAATTAGAAGGCCTGATTACAATGAGGGACATCGACAGGGTCCAACAATATCCGATAGCAGCCAGGGATACTCGAGGCCGGCTGCGGACAGGCGCCGCGGTGGGCGTCGGCGATTACGACAGAATCGCCGCCCTGATAGAAGCCGAGGTTGACGTCATCGTCGTCGATACCGCCCACGGCCATTCGCAAAACGTCATCGACACTGTAAAAGCTATCAAAGAAAAATATAATATCGATGTAATCGCCGGCAACATCGCCACCGCCGAGGCGGCCAGGGATTTAATAGCAGCAGGCGCAAACGCCATCAAGGTCGGTATCGGCCCGGGCGCGATTTGCACAACCAGAATAATTTCCGGCGCCGGCGTTCCCCAAATATCCGCCATAATCAACTGCACCAGAGTAGCCGAGAAGCATAACATACCCGTTATCGCCGATGGCGGAATAAGGCAATCGGGCGACATAGCAAAGGCGATTGCCGCCGGAGCTTCCAGCGTGATGCTCGGCTCATTATTCGCAGGGCTTAAGGAAAGCCCCGGCCAACTGGTCATCTATAAAGGCAGACAATTCAAAGAATACAGAGGTATGGGTTCTTTAGGAGCGATGGTCAAGGGTTCGGCGGAAAGATACGGCCAAAAAAAAGTGACCGAAAGAGACAAACTTGTCCCCGAAGGTGTCGAGGGCAGGGTGCCGTACCGCGGAACCTTGAGCGATTTCGTATATCAGCTCGTCGGCGGACTAAGAGCGGGCATGGGCTACTGCGGGGCGAGAAGCATCGACCAGCTAAGAAAGAACGCGCGGTTTATACGCATAAGCGCTTCCTCCGTCGGCGAATCGCATCCGCACGACATACAGATAACCAAAGAAGCGCCGAACTACTCGGCAACCGTGCCCTTCGAGGATTAACTATCTGCGAGATACGATTTAACAAATTATGAAACGCGAGATGATAGCTATCTTGGACTTCGGCAGCCAATACGGCCAGTTGATAGCGAGGCGCGTCCGCGAGCATAATGTCTATTCGCAAATCTTTCCTGCAAATATAAAAGCAAAACAATTACAGCAATTATCACCCAGGGGCTTGATACTCTCCGGCGGTCCGGCAAGCGTTTATGATAAAAACGCGATTGAATGCGACCATAAAATTTTCGAGCTTGATATACCGATTCTCGGCATCTGTTACGGAATGCAGCTCGGCTGCAAAATACTGGGGGGCCGAATCATCCCTGCACAAAGAAGAGAATACGGAAGAACCGCCCTGTCGATCGTTGGCAAAAGCGATTTGTTCGCGAATCTTCCCGATTCCATCACCGCCTGGGCCAGTCACGGCGACCAAGTCGACGAATTAGGCGATAACTTCACCACGCTGGCGACTACCCAAACCTGCCCTTATGCCGCGGTAAAACACAGACAGAAAAATTTCTTCGGCGTTCAGTTCCATCCCGAAGTCGCTCACACGCCGCAGGGACAGATAATTCTCGAAAATTTTCTTTATAAAATTTGCCGATGCCGCGGCGACTGGAAGATGAGCAGCTTCGTCAGCGAAACAACAAAAGAGATTTGCCGCAAAGTCGGCAGCGATACGGTTATATGCGGCCTTAGCGGCGGCGTGGATTCATCAGTTACGGCCTCGCTCGTTCATAAAGCAATAGGTGACCAGCTTATCTGTATCTTCGTCGATAACGGACTGCTCAGAAAAAACGAACGAGAAAACGTTGTTTCAACATTCAAGGACCACTTTCATATAAACCTGCGGGTCGTTGACTGGTCAAAACAATTTCTCAAAGGCCTCTCTGGCGTTATTGACCCACAGCAAAAACGAAAAGTAATCGGTCACGAATTTATAGAGGCATTCAAATCCGAAGCGTCAAAAATCCCGAATACCAGGTTTCTCGCACAGGGAACACTCTACCCCGATGTTATCGAATCGGGCTCCAAAGACGGTAACCCCGCCGCGAATATAAAACTCCATCACAATGTAGGCGCTCTTCCCGCCCAGCTTGGTTTCGAGCTGATTGAGCCGCTGCGGGATTTGTTCAAGGACGAGGTTCGCACCGTAGGCGAATATCTCGGCCTGCCGGAAGATGTCGTCTGGAGGCATCCTTTCCCCGGTCCCGGCCTTGCGGTAAGAATCATAGGTGAGGTTACACAGCAGCGGCTGCAAATTCTGCGGCAGGCCGATGAAATCTTAATAGATGAAATAAAATCAGCAGGATTGTATAGAAAAATATCACAGGCGTTAACGGTTCTTTTGCCAGTCTCGACAGTCGGCGTAATGGGCGACGAGCGAAGCTATGAAAACGTCATCGCCGTCCGGGCGGTCGAGACCCCTGATTTTATGACCGCCGATTTCTCCCAAATCCCTTATGAAGTTCTGGGGACAATATCCGGCAGAATTATCAACGAGGTTCGCGGCGTCAACCGTGTAGTTTACGACATATCGAGCAAGCCCCCCGCAACAATCGAGTGGGAATAACCCAATCTCCGCCTCAGGCCCGATATTTGCCCGCTTTTTTGAAAAAATACTCCAGTTTTCGCAAAAAATAGCCGTAATATATTACATAATGGGAGCATATTACTGGAATAAATACTCACTGCCACTTATCTGCGGGTTACTGTTTTTAGCTTCTGGCTGCGCAAGTCAGGCAACTGCTCCGCGTCAGCCGACCGGCTCTTCCAAACCAGCCAGCGGAACTGGCGAGCTTCGAGATGACGTTGTCGAAAATTCTAAAAGCGGCTTAGGTGGATTAGCCGAAACATCCGGCCACATTCTCGACCTCGCAAAAGCCAATACCGCCGACTGGCCTCAGAGAATTATCAAAGATTCGAAAGAAAGTTTTCTAAGACCGGACAATCTCGCAATCATGCTGCTGGCCGGCGGCGCAAGCGTCGCACTGCACAGCAGCGGTGCAGATAATAAAGTTGCCGACCATTTCGAAGACCACCATGACTTTCACGGCTTCACAGACGAAAGTCTCAACGTAATCGGCCATCCCTGGACGCAGCTCGGAGTTTCCGCTCTCTGGTATGGGCTCAGCAAAAAAGACAAGGACGAATTCAATGCTGAACGCGCAAAAGCAATGATAGCGGCCTTGTCGGTGGCGGGGGTGGCAACTATGGGTGCGAAAGCCATCAGAGACAATGATTCTCCCAACGGCAAAGACTGGGCCTGGCCGAGCGGACATGCCGCGAGCTCGTTCACGGTCGCTTCGATGCTGTACGAGTTTTACGGCCCGAATGTAGGGCTGCCCGCATATGCACTCGCATCGGTCATCTCATACAGAATGCTTGACACTGGCGACCATTGGACAAGCGATGTCGTCTTCGGCGCCGCCATCGGATGGGTCGTCGGGCATACTTTCGCCGACAGACATAAACAGCTCGAAATCGCCGGCTTCAAAGTCTTGCCTTATACCGCTTACCTGCAGAAAACCGACAGCACGGCTATCGGCATCAATTTCGTAAAGAAATTTTAGCGAAAATCCGGTCCCCGTTTGCTGACTCTATTCGATTATTTCCCCTCACCGCCCATTGTCAACGGTTACGGACTGTAAATATGATTTGAAAATTTATCATTTGTTTGTAAACTATCCGATTGTATTAAGAACACGTTTCCTAATTTACAGGCAGTATTATGGCAAAGTTCAAAATTGAGCCGGCACAAAGAATAACGCGCTTGCCGCCCTATCTATTTGGGCGGATAAACGCTCTGAAACTGGCCAAACGCCAGCAGGGCGCAGATATTATAGATTTGGGTATGGGCAATCCTTCCGATCCGGCCCCGAAAATCGTGACTGACAAGTTATGTGAAGCGGCCCGCGATCCCCGCAACCACCGATACAGCGCTTCGAAAGGTATCAAGAACCTGCGGGGCGAGATTGCCAAAAAATATGCCCGACTCTGGAACGTGAATTTAGACCCCGAAACGGAGGTCCTTGCCTGCATCGGCTCAAAAGAGGGCTTCAGTCATTTGTGTCTGGCAATGTTGGGCCCCGGAGATACCGCCGTTGTCCCCGACCCTGCATTTCCAATCCACAATTATTCCGTAGCTTTGGCCGGCGCAAATGTGGTGTCTGTTCCACTGGGCAACGATGAAAAATTCTTAAAGAATGTAGCAGAGGTGGTCGAACACCTGTATCCAAAGCCGAAACTGCTCATTCTAAATTACCCGCATAACCCGACGGCAATGACCGTCGATGAGGGCTTTTTCGAGCCGATTGTCGATATGGCAAAGCGATTCGGCATAGCTGTAATTCACGATTTCGCATACGGCGAAACCTGCTTCGACGGCTACAAAGCTCCGAGCTTTCTTTCCGTCAAAGGAGCAAAGGATGTCGGCGTTGAGTTCATCACGATGAGCAAGCCCTACAATATGGCCGGCTTCAGAATCGGCTTCGCTGCCGGAAATAAAGATATGCTCGATTACCTCGCAACTATAAAGGGCTATTATGATTACGGCATATTTCAGGCCATACAAATCGCCGGAATTATCGCGCTGCGCCAGTGCAACGACGAGATTGTCACCCAAAACCAAAGATATAAATCCCGCCGAGACGTCGTCTGCGACGGACTCAGCAAAATCGGCTGGGAAGTCGAAAAGCCCCGCGCCACAATGTTCGTATGGGCTAAAGTGCCGACAGAGCATTCCAGAGGAAAGGGCAGCATCGATTATGCGATGGACCTTATGGAACACGCTGAAGTCGCTATTGCTCCGGGCAGGGCGTTCGGTGAAAATGGCGAGGGCTATATGCGCATAGCGCTTGTGGAAAACGAGCAGCGCCTCCGTCAGGCGATTCGCAATATCAGCCGGTTTGTCTGCGAAAAGCCGATAAGAAAGACAAAGAGGAAAAACTAGACACCCGCACAGGTGGCGGTATAACCGATTTCTTTAAAAATCTTTCCGCCATTCCCGCCCAAAAATCGCCCTTTTTAGCCCCTTAAACGGCGTTTTTAGCCGGTTAAATGCGGGATATGTGGCAACCACCAAAAATCCGAAAAAAACACTTGACTTTTTAAGGACAATCTGGTTAAATAATAGTGTCAGCTTAGGGGGCTGAGAGAGAAGTCAGTAGTAAAAAGTAAACAGATATTGGTGATTCTCTCGTTATACGTAGGAATAAGCATCTGTAAATGGGGCTGGGAAAACTCACAAGGGCTTAAGTGCTCGGATTTTAAACGCTAAAAACTGCTTTATTCAAGCTGAAGGACCGTTTCGTTTATTCGGTTAGACAAACCTTCTTTCAGCGGTAAGGAGTTATGAAAGCGGAAGGAGCTATAAAAATGAGAAGCCAAACAATTATTGTGAGTTGCTTAATCAGTGTTGCACTTGTCGCTACTGCATCAGCCAGCTGGGTGCCCCTTACAGGCGACCCTGTTTCACTAAGCTCTCTACAGGGAGAGCCATTACTCTTTGGTGACAAAGAGCTTTCTGACGTTAATTTTTTCGGCTACGCAGAAGGTGGGGCAATTACCCCCAACACCGACTCGGTGTACGTTCAGGGCGGCTATGACGACATTACGCTCGATTATGGCCTAAAGTTTTATCTTTCCTGGATGGCTGGCCCCAACCAGATTGTAAACGTCAACTTAGAGTTTAAGGTGTCCATCCAAGATGGTTTCGATGACTATTACATCAAAGACGTTGGCCTGGACATCACCGGTGCTCATGCCAATGGCACTGGTGTAGTAGGTCTTGGCGAACTTGTACAGGATGAATTTGGTAACGACCTCGTCCACCTTAGCTGTTCAGCATGGCAAGGTAGTCCTGTTGAATACCTGACAGACTATAAAGAGTTCGATCCAGTCAAAGCAATCTGGATAAATAGCAAGGACATCTCCATTACTGGCGGCGCCAATGGCTCAGCCCATATTAGCCAGTTTTATCAGTACTACAGCCAGGTTCAGGTTCCCGAGCCGGCAACAATTACGCTGTTCGGCATAACGGGAATTTTGATTTTGACTCGGAAAAATAAAGAAGAAAGAAATATTTGCGAAGGGGATAAAAGAAATCATAATTAAACTCGGCTGTCAACCTGTCAATTTTGTCCCCCCATTACTTTAGCGATACCATGAAAACACGCTAAAGAGAAAACCGGAAGGTAAATTTACTTTCCGGTTTTTTTATTGGACTTGGCAGCTGATTTCTTCTTTCGTCTTTCCAGAATTTCATCTGCCTCTTCGACTGTCTTAGGCGGCCACGCCCCTTCCGACTGCAATTTTTTCAGCTTATCCAGTCGTTTAATGCTGATGATAGTCCGGCACTTCGGAAATCTGTTGCACCCCAGAAAGGGACCTTTCTTGCCCTTGCGAATAACCAGCTCGCCTTCTTTGCACTTGTAGCATTTGACCCCTGTCGGCTCGGGCGGTTTTTTCGGAGGAAGGACATTGCCATCCTTGTCCAGATTAAGTATCGTTTTGCAGTTTGGATAATCGCTGCAGCCCAAAAAAGTCCCGAATCGGCCGCGTCTGTAAACCATCGCCTTACCGCAGACCGGGCACTTATGACTGCTGACCTTATCCTCAACTATCTTACCGTCCCGGTCGCAGGGACATGCAAATTTGCATTTCGGATAACCCGAACAGCTCAAAAATCTCCCGTTTTTGCCGAATCTGTAAACAAGCTCTCTGCCGCACTCGGGACATTTATACTCGCTCGGCGTAACCTCCGCCTTGGCATGCTTCATCTTCGACGACGCCTTTTCGAGATTTTGCTTAAACGGCCCGTAAAACTCCTGCAAAACACCAACCCAGTCGAGATGCTGCTCCTCGATTTTGTCCAGTTGCTCTTCCATATAACGTGTAAAAGCGATATCCATTATTTTCGGAAAATACTCGCTAAGCTTGTCCGTAACCACCTCGCCGAGGTCTGTAGCGAAGAATTTCTTATCCGCCTGCTCGACATAGCCCCTGTCCTGTATTGTGCTGATGATTGAAGCATACGTGCTTGGCCGGCCGATACCTTCTTTCTCCAGCGCTTTCACCAAAGACCCCTCGGTATACCGGGCAGGCGGCTTCGTAAAATGCTGCTCGGCCTTCATATCCACAACGCCGAGAAGCTGGCCTTCCTTTAACTCGGGCAACTGCTGCTGGTTAGACGGCGTCACCCAGATTTTGCTGAATCCGTCAAAAACCAAAACCCGCCCCGCAGCTCTATACCAGCACTTCCCAAGCGGTGTATCAGCCGAGATATCCAGTGCCGTTTGCTTCCATTTCGCAGGCGCCATCTGGCATGCCACGAACCGACGCCATATAAGGTCATAGAGTTTGTGCTGCTCGTCGGTCAAAAATTGCTTTATATCTGCGGGAGTAAAATCGACATCGGTCGGCCGAATCGCCTCGTGCGCCTGCTGGGCGCCTTTCTTGGAAGCATAAACCTTCGCCTTCTCCGGCAAATAATTATCACCGATATTCCTGCCGATATAACCGCGCACCTCCTGTATGGCCTCCCCTGACAAATGCGTGCTGTCCGTTCGCATATAGGTAATAAGGCCCAGATGTCCCATCGACCCCAAATCGATACCCTCATATAGCTGCTGGGCCACCCGCATAGTTCTTTTCGCTGCAAAACCTAATTTGTTTGCAGCCGTCTGCTGCAGCGTCGAAGTTATAAACGGCGCTGGCGGATGCGATACCGACTCCTTCATCCCTACACCCGCGACCTTAAATTCCGCATCTTTTAACGCGCCGAATATCTTCTCCGCTTCTGCCTCTGTCGACGCCGAGAACTTATCGTTGCCGACTTTGGTAATCTCCGCCTTAAAAGCGTTATGCGACAAAAGCCATTCGTTTTGTTCCGCAATAGTGGGGGGCTTGTCACCATCTGCCTTTACCGTTACGAAATCCAGCCACTCCTTACGATAATCGCTTTGCAAATCAGCGGTAAAAATCGATGGTATAAGCCAGTATTCCGTCGGCTTAAACGCTCGGATTTCCCTCTCTCTTTCGACTGTTATTTTAACCGCTACCGATTGAACGCGTCCCGCTGAAAGACCTCTGGCAACTTTCTTCCACAGCAGAGGACTTATCTGATACCCCACTATCCTGTCGAGAATGCGCCGCGCCTGCTGTGCCATAACCTTGTCCAAATCAATCCGCCCCGGATTGGCAAACGCCTGCTTTATCGCAGATTGCGTTATAGCATTGAAAATCACTCGGTAAGTTTTCTCTTCCGGAACACCGAGAATCTGCGCCAAATGCCAGGCGATTGCTTCGCCCTCACGGTCGAGGTCCGTCGCAAGGTAAAGATCCCCGCATTTC
>CAYXUW010000092.1:0-9217 GCA_964468375.1 uncultured Pirellulales bacterium
GTCTTCCTGCCTATAATCACGCCGTAGGTGTTGAGCCAGCCCGCGATTGTAACCACGTCATCACTCCTTACCATGCCATCGCCGGTAACCTCACCTAAGCAAGGACAACCGCAGATAACATCAAGTGGGTCGGGCAAAACGAGAGTAACCGCCGCATTGGGGTCTTCCAGAACTACACCGCCGCGTTCGCCGTTTTCACCGGTGATAGTAACTAATACGCTTTCACGGTCATTGCAGTCAACGGCGAAAGTGCATAAATCGCCGCTCGCTGCGGGCGCTGCAGGATGATTGGGGTCACTTGCCGCATAAAGCGAAGCTATCTCCAGAACACCACCATTGGCATCCTCTTCGGCAATCGGACTGCCGAAATCAGAGATCCAAGTAACACCACCGTCATTCACATCAAACCCCATACTGCCGGGACAAACGTAGTAGTCAAGGACATTGGGGTCACCAGGAAAACCTGCCGAACCAATAACATATGCGCCGTCATTAACATCGATATTCAGCGCAAATGCCCTGACCATTTCACCCTCGTTACAGTCGTAACCAATTGTCACCACGTTTGCATCATTCTCCAGAGTAATGGTTACTTTACCCATAGCTGGGATAGTAACTGCGAGAACAATTATAGCCAAAGCTATATTCCTCATAACATAACCTTCCTTTCTTCGTCTTTTCTTCGCCGAGCCACACACTCAGCATTTTTGGTTTCTTTCCCGCCTAATAATCCTTAACAGTATTTGCTCATCAGGCCCGGTACTAAGACCAAATGGACAGAGATTTCGGCCGACAGGAGAACCGAAAAGCAACATTTGCTACCCTCCAACCTCCTTTCTCGCCAACAGGCGCAAACGCGTACGCAACTGAGTGCTCACGAATTATTGCGCACAACTGTTAACAACACTGGCAAAGGTTACCATTAAATTACCACAAACCTGCCGATAAATCAAGAAAAAATTTAAAAAATCCAAGAAAAAGGCGAAAAAATTACAATTCCAGTAAAAAACAGTCCTTCGGGCAATTACGCCATATAAAAAGGGCTTTTTTCGCTGTTCCGCCGGCATAAAAAGCCATTTTCTGCTTTTTTTTTAAGCATATGTCTGGCTTTAAGGGCCCTTTTTATCCCCCCTCCCCAAAAAAAATTGCTAATATTTTACGTGCTGCTTTGAAAAACAGTCTTTTTTTGCTATTTTGCTGTATTTATGGACAATATTTTAACAGGACGCCTGATAACTGTCAGAGCCATACTGCTCACTACCGCTGCTGTGCTGATTGCCGCCGGCATCATAACCATCTACACAATCGGTCACTCCGCAGAGCCGAGCCCAGCAAGCAACTCCGAGCAGCTTACTAATCTCTGGAAAAAACAGCTCGTCTTTGCCTTTATTGGAGCCGCTGCATTTATCATCATCAATATAATTCACTACCGCCTGCTCGGAAGACTGAGCTATTGGATATACGCCGTTGTTCTTTTGCTGCTGGCACTGTTAATAATCGATAAATACATAACAGATATCCCTGATTCACTTATTGCCGAGCGCAACAGCGCTTACCGATGGATACGAATACCGATTCTCGGCCTGAACATACAACCTTCAGAAATATGCAAGCTCGCATACATACTGGCACTTGCCTGGTATCTTCGGTATAGAAGCAACTACCGAAACTTCACTTCGCTTATCGGGCCGTTTGCATTGACACTGCTTCCGATGATTTTGATTCTGCTCGAGCCGGACCTGGGCACTGTTATGCTTATGATGCCGATATTTTTTACTATGCTTTTTCTTGCAGGCGCACGCGTAAAACATCTTTTAATAATAATTTTACTGGCGGCTCTGGTAAGCCCCCTGCTTTGGCTCAATATGAAAAATTATCAGCGAACAAGGATAAGCAGCATCCTTTTGCAGTACAGCTGGTTCCGTGAAAAAGCAGAGCAGAACCCGAAGCTTGCCAACATACTCGTTGACAGCAACTTCAGCACGCGCAAATGGGAAAACGACTGGGGCTATCACCTGATACGCTCCAAATACTCCGTAGCCTCCGGCAGAATGAAAGGATACGGCTTCGCAAAAGGACCTTTCGTAAAGTATGATTTCCTTCCCGAAAGACACAACGACTTTATTTTCGCGATCATTGCTCACCAATGGGGTTTCTTCGGGGCTGTTTTTATATTAGTTGTTTATGTAATTTTCACAATCTGCGGACTGGAAATTGCAACCAGTAATACCGAGCCGTTCGCCAAACTCGCAGCCGCAGGTATTGTCGCTATGTTCGTTGTTGAGGTTCTCGTAAATGTCGGGATGACAGTGGGATTAATGCCTATCACAGGTCTGACTCTGCCGCTTGTAAGTTACGGAGGCTCGAGCCTGCTGGTCAGTATGACCGCTGTCGGCGTACTGAATAACATAGGCAGACGAAGGCCTTTCAGCGTGGCACCGAAACTGCCAAAATGAAATTATGATTAAAGGTTTTAAACCAATTATTTCTCTTACGGCGCTCAGCGGGGTCTTCGGTATGCTACAGGGTATGAACAATGATTAAAGGTTTTAGACAAATTGCATCTCTTACGGCGCTCAGCAGGGTCTTCGGTATGCTGAGGGATATGAGCTTCGCATATTTTCTCGGAGCAAGCGGCTTGATGGACGGCTGGGTAATTGCATTTAAGATTCCTAATCTTGCCCGCAGACTCTTTGGGGAAGGCGCCGCCGGCTCGTCACTAATACCTATCTACAGCGAGCAATTACACAAAGACCCTGCCCAGGCGAAGGCTCTCGCCAACACGACAGTAACCGTAATATTTATACTCCTGACCCTAATAGTGTTGGCAGGTGAAGCATTCATCTGGATTTACTACAAATTTTTTGCTCCGTTCGAAAGTACCAAACAGATGTTTGCACTTGCAGGCATTATGCTCCCATATATGCTGCTGATTTGTGAAGTTGCGATTATCGCAGGAATACTAAACGCCCATCGCCACTTTGCAGCGCCTGCGGCAGCTCCAATTCTGCTCAATATCTTTTTGATAGGCAGCCTCTGTATCAGCGGATGGATTTTTAGTATCGAGCCGCAAAAGCAAATCTTTATCGTCGCAGCAGCGGTCATCATCGCCGGTCTCGCCCAGCTTGCAATCCAGTTGCCTGCCCTGCGGGCCAATGGCATCTCAATCAGGCCGAAATGGGCTGTTAAAACCGAAGCTTTCAAAAAAACTCTTCTCCTAATGGGACCTATGATTTTAGGCCTTACAGTAACACAATTTAATACGCTGATTGATGATATCATTGCCAAATGGCTTTCAGGTTCTCTCGATAAGGGCCAGTTTTTCACGCTGTTCGCAAGACAGATAAGCTACCCGCTTAAAGAAGGCGCGGTCTCGCATCTATTCTATGCACAGCGGCTTTATCAGTTTCCACTTGGTGTGCTGGGCATTGCACTGGCGACGGCAGTCTTTCCGGTTATGAGCTCACAGGCGGCAAAAAAGGATTTTCACGCCCTGAGCAGGACAATTTCACTGGGCTTGAGGATAGCAGTCTTTGTCGCTCTGCCGGCAACTGTAGGATTATTACTTGTTCGCAATCAAATCGTAGCTGTCCTCTTCGAACGCGGAAAATTCACCGAAACCGATACAATGTCTACAGCAATAGTACTCTGCTTTTACGCTCTTGGATTATGCGGTTATTTTCTGCAGCAGATTCTCACTCGCGCGTTTTACTCTATGCAGGATTCCAAAATACCTGCCAAAAGCGCGCTGGCAGCGGTTGTTATCAATATTGTTCTCAACCTGAGTCTCGTCTGGCCCATGGGAACAGCCGGTCTGGCGCTTTCGACCGCTATATGCTCATACATTCAGGTCATAATTTTGATTGTCGCCATTCAGAAAAGTCTCGGAGGCACATTATTGGACCAGCTTGCAATAACAATACTAAAAACAGCTGCGGCAACAGCTATTATGTCTGTGGTGGGCGGCGGGCTCCTATATCTTTTCAGAAACTTGCCTGACAGCACAAAAGTTGATATTCTAAGACTTATAGTTGTCGTACCTGCTGCAGCAGGTGCTTATCTGCTGGCAGCACAGCTTTTAAGGATAAAGGAAATCGCCATTTTAGGCTCGGGCAGATATGAAAGTCCTAAAAGCAAAAGCTGATAAGAATACTCAATCTATGCGAGTTTTATACTTAAAGCGAATGTCTAAAACGCCCGACATATAACTACAGGACCGTACTCTGACAGTACATCTGCCTAAAATTATCGGGCCCGCCTCGTGGCGAGGCCGCGGGCAGAGCCGAATGGAAACGCACCGGTTGAAGAATCGGAGAGATAAATGTCAAACGAAAATATTCGGAAAAAACATCAAGACTATGTAAACACCACCGTATTAAAGCTGACAAAACTTTTTGTCTTCTTTTTCTTGTTTTGCACACTGCCGGCAGCAGCGCAGCCGGCTTCGGAGTTCGAACAGCTCTCTTCCGAATCCTGCAGTCTTGCATTTTATAATTTAGCCTGCGATATCATCCACAGCGAAGATATAAACCAGCTCGAGGCCGAACAGGCGATAATCTTGTTAAAGGCTGCGAAAGATTTAGGCAATAACGCAGACTATGTCGTTCGTGACCTGATTCAACTTAGCTGGCGCTATTCCGAACGCAATCGTTCAGATTTAATATACGGGCTTCTTATAAATTACCTGGATGAAAAGGCAGACCGCCAAGCTTTAAAAATGGCGGCTTCTTATCTGCTGGACAAAACAAACAATCGCAACGAGCGCGAACAGCTCATCGGCGAACTGGTACAAATCATAAGAGGCAAAAACAGTTATCTCAATAGCGAACTGCTTACCTCGCTCGGCTTTTTAAGGTATGAGCTGTCAGACCCGAACGCCGGCCGGTATTTCATCAATGCATATAATACCAATAAATACAATAGGCTGGCATTTGCAAAACTGCTCGAACTTATGCCAGACGAGGTAAATCCCCTCGCATATCTTGAACATCTCAGACTTATCTTCGGAGAAAATCCTCTCGATATCGATGCCGCGGTAAATTTCGCCGAATACGCAAGACAACTACAGATGTATCAGGCCGCCGCGGATGCATACGAATACTGCTCAAAGTTATACAATTATCTTTATCCATCACAGAAACTACCTTCCTATATTTATCTGCCGTGGTCAATCAGCGCATATAACTCAGAAAGAAGCCAGTATAAATGCCTGCAAATCGACAACGAAGTTGAGAAAGAAGGCGGCTTTGATTTAGTCCTCAAAGCAATTACTGCAAAAGCATCTATGAAAATGGATAACACAGAGCAGGCGGAGAAAATACTTGAAGACGCTGAGAAAAAGGCAAAAGAAAATTACTTCACCGATACAGGCAAACAATCACAGCAGTCGAAAATCGAGACCTGCAGCAGCCTTGCCTGGTTCTATTGTTTCGCCAAAGAGGATGCAAACCAGGCTCTGGAGTGGGCAGCGAAGGCTCATGCAATCGAGCCAAATTCGCCGACAACAAACGGTCTTCTGGCTTATTCACTCGTAATGAACGAACAGACAAAACAAGCCGAAGAAATTGCACAAAAATTTCAGCTAAACCAAATAGCCAATCTGGCACTGGCACAGATCCAGATTTTACAAGGCCAAAGACAAGAGGCAATCCAAACTCTAAAAGAGGCAATCGAAAAAGATGCCGGCTCACTTGAAGCTGAACTTGCCAAACAAAAACTGTTTGAGCAGGGAGAAAAATACACGCCGCAGTTTAATGTCAGGGCGGTTGAGACAGTGCTGGCAAACAGCCTTAATCGCCCGCTCGTTCCTGAATTTATGCCGCCCGATAAGATACTATCCGTTCAGGTAAATCTTCGCGGTACCAGGTTTACCTATGGCAAAGATTTTGAAGCGTCGCTGACAATTACAAATAATTCCACCGAACCCATCATCATCTCAGATGACGGTCTATTCAGCGGCACTATTAGAGTCGACGCCAAAATCAGAGGCGATATAAATAAAGATATACCGAACCTGCTCTCTTTCAAATATCAGCCCACCACACAGATTCAGTCGAAAAAAAGTCTGCAGATTCCGCTAAACCTTAACACCGGCGAGCTGCGACAAATACTTAACAACCATCCACAGGCATCATTAGGAATATTGTTCACATTTTATGTTGACCCTGTCATAACGGAAAATAACAAAGTTGAAAACAGACTCGCAGATATAAAACCGATAGTGTACAGGGCTACCAGAACAGATGAGAAGATATCCTCTTCATATCTGCGGCATCAAATAAACTCCCTCTCAAGAGGAAACCAGGGGCAAAAAGTCAGAACAGCAAAGCTTTTTGCCGCTCTGCTGGCCGAGCAACAGGATATGCACAAACGAAGAATTAACTATCAACTTATGTACGCAGACTGGATGCCGAATGTATTAAAATCTGTCTTGCGGAAATGCCTAAAGGATGAGGACTGGAACGTAAAAACACAAACGATGGCGGCGATGGCCTACCTGACGCTGGACAGCAAACTAACAAACGATGTTGCCGAAAACCTGAACGACTCCAAATGGCCTGTCCGCCTGATGGCACTGTATCTGCTCGCAAAAAATGGACACAACCTAGGCAAAGTCCTCGACTGGACAGCCAGATACGATTCAAACCCGCTTCTCAGAGAAATGGCTGTTGCTCTCGGCGGCACGGCACCTGAACCGGAGCCCGAACTTGAGCCTGTTATACCAGCCGATCTCATCGAGCCAAATCAGACAAGCAACGAATTCGAGCCCAATCAGTTAAACACTAACATTACAAAATAAACGACTGTTGGCAAACAACAGCAAAAACCAAGAACTTCGAACATTTTATAGAATTCATCCCAAAACCTCATTAAAATACTACTTTTAACATTGAAAGCAAGAAAAATAAGCGTTTAGAGACGAACTATAAGTATCATCAGAATTCCCGGAAAATTAGTATTGTAAAATAATGATAATTTTGTAGAATTTTGAGCTTCGCCTGTGAATTTTAAGTTATTTTTGAAAGGGAATAATAGATGCCAGCAAAAGTAGATAAGGAAAAATGTACCGGCTGTGAATCGTGCGTGCCTGAATGTCCCAGCGATGCAATAAAGATGGAAAACGGAAAGGCAGTGGTTGATAAGGAGCTGTGCATCGATTGCGGCGTTTGTGTCGATGCCTGTCCGGTTGAGGCAATTAGTCTCGAATAGTTATTAACTAAAAACTAAACACAAAAAACTAAACACTAACATTGGCCCCATCGTCTAGGCAGGTCTAGGACACCGGGTTTTCAACCCGGCAACAGGGGTTCGAATCCCCTTGGGGCTATTAGGTTATTGGTCAAGATTGCGTTTTGTAACATATCTCGGCCTATGACTATTTATTACAATCTCTTGTTTTCCTTTGGTCAGTGTCTAATCTGGTCCTTCTGCTCAACTTCCTCAAAAGGTTATTGTGTATGTGTCAAACGTCAATCGCGGGTCTGAATGCCGTACAAGTTTCTGAGCAACCTCTGCAAGGGTTTTGCTACTCGCGAGAAATGAAATATAGCTATTGCGCAGGCTGTGAAATACTATTTCGTTTCCGTTTCTGTCTACTGGTTCAATTCCTGATGCTGTGAAATCTTCCCTGATAAGCCCTGCCGATTTAATCCACCTGCCAAAGGACAAAACAAATCGGGTTTTTAAAATCTTTAACAAATTATCGCCATCGGGGGTATTGGCTGTTTGGCTTTTCTGCCATTCCTATTAATACCGAAAGAGGCGAAAAACGGGCCAAAATGGTCATAATATAGGAAATTTGGGTAATATGGTAAATTTGCTCTTGACATTTATTCATAAATTTTGTTAAAATAGCGAAAGTTTAAGAAAATCGGAGGAGCTTGCCATTCCGTTTTCTGGGAGGATGTGCACAACAGGAATTTGGGGTAAGTAATCCGTGTTCGTTAAATTTGTTAAAATTAGGAGAAAAAAATAGTAGTCATTAATAACAAATTGTACTAATATTTGCCACGTTACAATAGCTCTCATCCTATACTCATAGAAGAGAGTTTTGTTGGGTTTTTTGAAAAAGAGAGTTTATGGCAAATTTAATTTTGGGAGATTTATTATGGATGGCTACATAAGGATGGAAAAAATGAAGTGGTTTGCTTTTCTATGTTGTATTGTGTTTTGTGTCGCGGTGAGTAATATAAGAGCTGCCGAGGATATCACAGAAACCAAAACTGAAGATCAGCTAAAGCTCGAGGAGAAAGAAAAAGAAGAAAAGGCAATAGTGAGAAAAGCTGCTGAGAAAATCAGCCCTGAAGAAATTGCGAAACTGAATTTGCCGGAAGATACAACGCAACTGATGACCGCAAAGGAACTACAAATCACAGGTAACACTCTGATATCAACCGAAGAATTGCTTTCAAACGTTCCTTTGGTGTATAATGCTTCTACTATGCCCCTGCATAAGGCAGAGAGTGCTGCTCTTTATGATTTAAGGCCTGTACGTGATTTGATCGAAAACCCTGGTCAGCCTCGTAAGATTTCCGCAAGGACTATTCGCGGTCTTACCATGTGCCTACTCAGTACCTATAGCAACAAGGGTTACTCCGGTATATTCGTGGCTGTTCCGCCAGAAGCTCTCAAGGGTAGACAACTGCAAGATGATATTTTACTGGTAAAGGTTACCGAAGCTACGGTTGTTTCAGTGGCTACAAGTTACTTTACTCCGGACAGTGAAAGGGTAGACGAAGAAGAAGGATATCTGAAAGATTCATTCTTACAGGAATGGACACCTACCAAGGTCGGAGAGGTGGGAAAACAGAAGGAACTGGAGGATTACATTAACCTGCTCAATCTTAACCCCGACAGGCATATCACTGCCAAGGTGTCAAGGGGTCCCGAACCAGATACCCTCGCTATTGGTTATAATGTTTATGAGGCGAATCCATGGCATTGGTTTATGCAAGTAGACAACGCCGGTACTTCGGACAGGCAATACGCCCCTAGAGTCGGTCTTATTAATACGAACCTTTTTGGTATGGATGATACGCTTACGGTATTTCATCAAGCCCCCTGGGATGGAGATTTCTTTGACAATTATTCTGTATACGGCAGTTATGATATTCCGGTTATGGGTCCCAAGCTGCGTCTCAGGGCTTTTGCCGCCTACAGCAAGTTTGATGTTGAGGGTGGCGCGGGTATCAATTTCCTTGGCCATGGCCTTCTGTAC
>CAYXUW010000093.1:0-9204 GCA_964468375.1 uncultured Pirellulales bacterium
TTCATAACGCCGTAGCCTCCAAAAGTATTAAGCTTATCATTCGTAAAACTGCCTTCACCAACGTAAGTGGTGATAATGCCCGCCGCATCATCAGTCATAGTCCTGCAGAACGTCGCCTTGCCCGGAGCTATCCTGCCGACGACTGTGCCGTAGGTGTTTTCTTTGCCGACGGAGCCGGCGATAATTTCCTGATAATCCATCTTTGAGGTTTTGAAGAAGGATTTGGGCAGATTACTGCAGTGGAACAGGACACATTTGTCGGGGTCGGAGCCGTAGTTATTGTTCCAGTCGAGAATTGCGCTCGGCGTGCCGCCGGCCAGCTGCAAAATATACATCCCCAGCAGGCCTGTAATGTCAACTTCACAGGCGCTCGGCACCAGGGATTCGCTCATCATACTCATAAGCGTACAGGGGACTACTCCGAAAAATTCTTCGAGAGAGGTCCAGCATTGAATAGCTGTGCCCTTGAGTTCGTTTTCTTTAATCCACTCGTCCACAACGTAACCGAACTTGGCCATCTTCAAGAGCTTATCGCGTGGGATTGATTTCGTCGGATTGTATTTCCTAATGTCATTTAATTTATTTTTAGCAGCCTTGTCACTATCAGAGAGTAATTCAACTTTTCCAAGTATTTCGGACAAGTCTATTGTCTCTATTGAAATACCTGCAAGCTCGAGGATTTTTTCACTGTAGCGGACGGTATTAAAAGCTGCGGGTCTTGCTCCGATGGCGCCGAATCTGACGTTCTTGAGCCCATTGACAATCCTGCAGACCGAGGCGAAATCGTCCAGGTCTTTTTTGAACTGCGGTGAAGCAGCTTTAACCGTGTGCGACAGAGTCAGGGTATATGGAATGCCCGCCTGTCTGAGATTGTTGCAAACACTGATTTTGCCGCAGAAGGAATCTCGCCTGTCGGCTATGGTCATTTTGCCCGAGACGTCGGGCTCGGCCTGAATCAGAACCGGCACGTTGAGGCCGGAGCGTTTGATTGTTTCGGCAACTCCTTTTTCATCGCCGAAGTTCGGCAGCGTTACAATTATGCCGTCTATTTTTTCAGCGTTTTTTGCAAAAAGGGCGGCACACTTTTTCGCATCGGCGAAGGTTTCGACGGCGCCGTATTTCGTATCCTGCATCGACAGAGCAACGGTATCGAAGCCGTTTTTCTCAAGAACGTCGAGCACATTTTTACGTCCTGATTTCGCCAAGTGGTCGGGGAAAAATCCCCTGTTGCCGACGATAACACCAAATGTGGTTTTGTTCATTTTTGTTCCTTTATTTAGTTACTTCTGTCCGTAATAAGCATCTTTGCCGTGTTTACGCAAGTAATGCTTATCCAGCAATACCTTGTGAATCTGTTTTTGGTTCGGGTTTATCGTTACAGTGCCCAGCGCCATTTCCGCCACTTTCTCAAGAACAGCAGCAGCTTCGACGGCATCGGCTGCGGTTTGTCCCCACGTGAAAGGGCCGTGATTGGCCACCAAAACCGCTGGCATTTCCAGCGGGTTGATACCGGCAAATCTTGTAACTATTGTTTTACCTATGTTCAACTCGTAATCATTTTTTATCTGGTCGGCCGTAAGCATCTCGGTGACAGGAATGGAGCCGTAGAAGTAATCGGCGTGGGTAGTTCCGAAGCAGGGTATTTCTCGGCCGGCTTGAGCCCACATAGTCGCATTGGCGGAGTGCGTATGGCATATACCTCCGACATTTTTGAAATTTCTGTAAAGCTCAAGATGGGTCGGTGTATCTGATGAAGGGTTGAGGTCGCCTTCAAGTTTATTGCCTTCAAGGTCAAGGACTACTACTTTGTCGGGTGTAAGTTCGTCATAAGGGACACCGCTGGGCTTAATAGCCACCGCGTTCGCCTGGCGGTCTATTCCGCTGACGTTGCCCCAGCTGTAAATGACCAGCTTTTGTCGTTGAAGCTCGATATTAGCATCACAGACCGCTTTTTTTAATTCCTCATACATTAACTCTATCCTTAATATCCAGCAGTTCTTTCATCACGTTTGCCATTTTGCCGGGTTGACTCTCCAGGCCGAAGGAATCGTGGAGCTGTTTGTACAGTAAATAAAGCTGTTTGTAAACTTTATGGTTTTCAGAATTCGGTTTGTAAACTTTGTCTTTCAATCCGCACATAGCCGCCTGGGCGTCGGCGTAGTTGTCGAATCCGCCGGATTTGGAGCCCGCGACAACAGCACCGGCTATCGCAGACCCCAGAGCACAGGTTTGAGCCGAGCGTGCGATTTTCATTTCCCTTCCGGTTACATCCGCATAAATCTGCATAATCAGCGGATTTTTCTCGGCGATACCGCCGCAATTTATGACTTCCGAGATTTTAACGCCGTATTTCTCGAACCTGTTGATTATAGTAAGGGCGCCAAAAGCGGTTGCCTCAATTAAAGCACGGTAAATCTCCGCAGGTGTCGTATGGAGTGTCTGGCCGAGCAACAGCCCTGTTAATCTCTGGTCAACAAGTATGGTTCTGTTACCGTTATTCCAGTCAAGGGCCATCAGGCCGGATTGACCGGGTTTTAATTTTGCCGCTTCAGAAGTCAGGATTTCATGCGACAAACCACCCGGTTTTATATAGTTTACGAACCAGTTGAAAATATCACCAACGGCGGATTGACCGGCTTCGAGTCCCCAGAAGCCCGGCAGGATTGAACCGTCAACTATTCCGCATATACCCGGAACATCGGCTAAATCCTTATCAGCAGGCCAGACCGCCATATCACAGGTGCTGGTGCCGATGATTTTCACCAATTTTCCGGTGCTTATCCCCGAACCTACACCGCCGAGATGGGCATCAAACGCACCCATAGCAACCGGTATTCCGACGTTTAAGCCGAGTTTATCCGCCCATTCTTTGGTAAGGTTGCCGGCCTTCCGGTCAATGGCATACGTTTTGTCGCCTAAAGTGTCGCGGAGCTGTCCCAGCTTCGGGTCAAGCTTCGATAGAAATTTCGCATCAGGATAACCACCCCAGCCGTCATTGAACATCGCTTTGTGTCCGGCTGCGCATCGGCAGCGTTTCAGCTTTGTCGGGTTTGCAGTTCCGGTCAGAAGGGCGGTCATATAATCGGCGTGCTCGACCCAGGTATATGCGGCGTCGAAAACCTTCGGGTCAACGCGGAGACAATGCAGGATTTTACTGAAGAACCATTCCGATGAATATGTTCCGCCGCACTTGGCGAGATATTCGGGATGTTCTTTTTCCGCTAACTCGGTAATCTCGACGGCCTCGGCATGGCCGGTATGGTCTTTCCACAGCCAGGCATAAGCGTTGGGGTTGTCTCTGAATTCATCGAGCATTGATAAAGGCGTGCCGTTTTTATCAACGGCCAAGGGAGTCGAACCGGTAGTATCGATTCCAATGCCGATTATTTCGGCAGGATCGAATTTACTGTCGGATTTTTTGGCCTCGGCAACAGCTTCCGTTACAGTAACTTCGATACCCTTTACATAGTCAGCAGGGTTCTGTCTTGCCAGATTATGGTCCGAGGAGTCCAAAAGGATACCGGCCCGGCCGGTTTCGTACTCGTATACAGCGGTGCCAAGCTCATTACCATCAGCGACATCGATTATCAGACACCTGACGGAATTAGTTCCATAATCCAAACCAATTGTATAAGCCATAATATTATCCGTTGAAGTATAGGTAAGCAGCAACAATCACAGCCAGCACTACTATAGAGGCTGCAACGTCGCGCCAGTCCCAGCTGCCCCGTGACAGACGGCGGTGTTCCTCGTTGAGCGTTCCGTATGTCAAGCCGCTGATCCGCTCGTAAGACGGCATCGACGTCAACCAGCTGACTGCTACCATCACAATAACGCAAACCACAAAGATAAAGAGACTGTAGTACTGGAAATAGATGTTGTTAATAATCCAAAGTAATGACCCTTCCTGATACTCAAATCCTGCAATCAGCTTTACTGGGGTATCAACAGCCAAACGAAAGGCGCCTAACAGGAAACCGATAACCAGTGCAGCCAGGCACCCTTTGCTGTTTAGCCGTTTGCTGAACACCCCTAAAAAGAAAACCACAAATATCGGCGGCGCCAAGTATCCCTGCACACTCTGCAGATAGTGGTATAGCCCCTTGGCTCCCTGAATCACAGGTACCCAGAACAAGCCGATAATTACCATAACAGTTGTGGCGATACGCCCCATCCACACCAGTTCATGCTGGGACACATTACGCCTGAGCTTCGAATAGAAATCCATAGTAAATAGAGTCGAGGAGGCATTGAAGACGCTCGACAGCGAGCTCATAAGGGCAGACAGCAGCCCGGCCACGACAAGTCCCCGCACGCCCGGCGGAAGCACATACTTAACCAGTAATGGAAAAGCCGCCTGGCTTTTCTCCGCATCGAGTTGCCCGGCTGTATACAGAGCTTGCCGCAGTTCCTCACCCCTGCCGCTGTTAGCCAGTGCGAAGCAAATCATACCGGGAATAATGAATATGAACACCGGCGAAAGCTTCAGGAAAGCCGCCCATATACTGCCTCGCCTTGCCTCGCGCTCATTAGGCGCGCCCAGGGCACGCTGAACGATATACTGGTCTGTGCACCAATACCACAACCCGATAATGGGAGCACAGAAAAGCATACCGAGCCAGGGATAGTTGCCGTTGAAGTACCACGCGATTTTTGTTTCTTCCATAACCGGCTTCCAGGTTCCTTCCATACCCGCGGGTATCAGCGGCTTCCACAAGTTAAACATGTCCGAGCCGCAAATCTCACGTAACTGTCCCCAGCCGCCCAGCGCTTTCAGGCCGAGTATTGTTACTACCGCCGAGCCGATTACGAGCACAAAAGTCTGAACCGTATCCGTATAAACCACGGCACGCAGGCCGCCCATAACAGTGTAAATTCCTGTAAGGATAATTACGAGAAACGAGCCAATCCAGAAACTGTCCATCACTACAAATCCCAAATCGAGATGCAGCTCCGGAAGAAGAGTCCGAAAGACAATGCCGCCTGCGAAGACGGCAACCGCTATTTTAGTCAGTATGTAGCCAACAAGTGAAATGAACGACAACACCAAGCGATTAGTTGGGGAGAAACGTTTCTCGAGAAATTCGGGCATTGTGAACACCTTACTACGAGCGTAGAACGGAACAAATACCCACGCCAAAATCAGCAGGCACCAGGCGTGCAGCTCATAATGCGCCATTGCCACACCGTCGGTGCAGCCGGAACCCGCAAGGCCGACTAAGTGCTCGGAGCCGATGTTCGAGGCGAAAATGGAGGCGCCTATGACCCACCATCCAAGGTTTCTGCCAGCAAGAAAGTAGTCGTCGGCGGTGTCCCTGTTTCTGAGAACAACCCACCAGACAACAGCTAAAAGTATGCCAAAATAAGCACCAATCGCAATCCAGTCCAACATCTGTAATTCCATTTTTTTTCTCCTTGTGTATTAAACCTTCAGACCTTAAACAGTATTAAGCACTCTCCGAAGTCCGCGGAGCTAAATATCAGGAAAAAAGAAGTTACTCGGGAAAAATATCAGCTAACAGCTTTTGAATTTTATTGCCTTTATCCAATACGGCTCTATTCAGGATGTCCTGCAACTCTCCTTTGTCGAACCACAGGCCGTCGCCCCTGGCACATTTATCTATAAGCAGCGGTGGTGCAGATGAGCCAACAACAATTTTCTGCATCTTTTTCAGGCAGATAGGACACTTTCTTTGTTTTTCAGTGCATTTAGAATCCACCTTGAAAGAATCGAGCAGCTGTTTGGCCTGTTGCGAGTCGCTGAGCAGAAGCTCTAACTCGCCGGCATCGAGCCAGATACCGCCGCAATCGGGGCAGTAGTCTATCTCGACCTCATCGAGTTCGAGAACAATCATTGCGCTGCTGCAAACAGGACAATCCATAGCTAAAGACTCACAATAAAGCTTAAATAATCAGAAAATCATATATTACAGCCCTCGGTTTGTCACGTCAAGCAGAGCTTTTTTGCTCTACGGCAGGGGTTTCAGCCCTTCCCACTGCACAATCCAGCTTCCGTCATCTGGAAAACCGGGGGCGTGTTTATCCGGGGCGCCGTCCCAGCCGGCCGCCATCATCGCTGTAGCGGTCAGCAGGCCCCCATTTCCCGGAAGATAAACGGGCAGGTCTTCATTTGCGCTTTGAAAGCAGTGGCCGTTAAGCAGATAGTGGTTATTATACTCAGGTTTATCCTGCATCAGTATATCGATGGCCAATTCCGGCTCGCCGACGCGTGCGGCGGTCATCGCGGCCATAGGGTAATCCCAGCCCCAGGTATGGCTCCAATCCCACGTCTCGAAGACATTGCGAACGGTGCGACGCATAATTTCGCTGTTGGCCATTTTACCCGGCGGCAGCATTCCCAGCGCAGCCAGTAATATCGGGTGGTCTTTACGCTGCGCGGGGTCGGTGAATGTATCGGGATGCGATTGAGTGTTTACATAAAGGCCGTCTTTAACCGGCAGGGGACAAAGGTGTTCGAGGACGTCATCCCATTTGGGATTTCGCGGCAGTTCCAATCTCTGCCGCCACTTCTGGGCCGTCTCTAACCCGAACGCCCAATAGGCCAGCTCGAATGTCGGATTGCAAGTCTCTTCCGGAGGAAATATTTCTTGGGCAGGGATAAGCGGCGGGCCAAGAACATATCTTTTCTCATCTTCCCGCCATATGGGGTAAGAGGCCATAAACTCGGCTGTTTCAAAAACGATGGCTTCATATTTTTTAAGGGTTTCGCGGTTGGGATGAGCTCTGTAACACAGCTCAGCATAGTAAATCGGATGCGGTTGCTGCCAAATCAGAAACGGGCCGATTGTCGACGGCCCTCTGCGGCCGTCAGGGCCTACCATTTTAGGCCAGCGTGCACCGGTATAGCCCTGCTGTTCGGCGATTTTTTTTGCTCTCGGCAATATCGAATCATACCACCACAAGCTTTTCTCAAGCAGGTGAGCACGTCCCCACAGAGGAAAGTGAACAGCGTGCCACCAGTGCATCTCGAGATGAAATTTACCATACCAGCTGTTAAATGTAAGCCCCGTTTCCTGCGGCGGCATAGAGCCGGCACACTGGATTGCGGTCAAATACTGGCTTAATACAATTCGCCGTTCCAGCTCGTTAGCTCTGGGGTCTTTACTTTTCGACAGGTCGATGGCACCGCCCTTACTCCAGAATTCTTTCCAGTATGCTCTGCAAGCCGATTGAGTTTTAGTAACAGTCGGTAGCTCTGTTATCGGTTTGGCAGAAAACTCGCAGACAAATTCGAGTGTATCACCGCTACCCGGATAAAGAACATAACTGTGTTTTCGCTGTTTTTTTAGTTTGCCGCCTTTTGACCAGCTCAGGGTTACGTAGTATTGCTCTGCGTCGAGGGTTCTGCAGAAGTCAGCGCGTGTTTTGCTGTTGCTGATTAATGTCGTTTTATGCAGCTCGGGTTTGCTCCAATCCGCGGCGAGTTTGTCCGGAGAGCCGTAAGGAAACTCAAAAGCGACACCGAGCCGACCTGCATTGAGCAGGGGTGATGAGATTCGCACCGCTATCATATCCAAATCGGGATGACAGCAGGTTTGTACCACGACCGGTTTATTCTCCACTTCGAAATGGCTTGTCAACAGTCCGTTCCATAGACTTAAGCTTTGCTCGATATTATTTAAGTCCTCAATTTCAGCTACGGAGCCATCAGACTTTTTGATTTGTAATCCGATTTGCCCAAGATGCAGGCGATGGGGATTTTCTCTGAGCCACTTCGCCGCCTCGCCTGCTCGGCCTTCGCTAAAGCGGTAGGTATATCCCACACTGCGGCCGTAAGTATCATAGGATTTCAGCACATCTTCTATCCGGTAGTTTTTAGGGTTCGGAAAGCTGTGCCAGCCCCATTGCGATTGAGTGCACAGCGGAATACCTTTATGATGAAACTGCGGGAAAGTTTGCAGGCCGGTAATATCCGCCGTAAAGGCGAACTCGCCGTTGCCAACGGTCAGCGGCGAAAGCGGGTCCGGTTTGTGAATAACAGGGTTATGACGGGTTACCAGCGCATAGCGGTCAATCGGATTGTCGCCTTTGCTGTTTGCCTTATCGGCTGTTCGGCATCCGGGGAAAGAAAATAGGAGAACAAAGATTGCTGACCAGCTTAATCCCGGCACTATACGTATAGATGTTCTCATTTTGCCCATATTAAAATCGCCGGGTTACATGGTCAAGAATTTGTGCTTGACGCAGTTAATATAATTGATTATTCCTAATCGGTTAAGTTAGTATGATTAAAGGTGCCGGAATATGATAGTTGACTGCCACACACATGTAGGATTTGACGCGGAGGACGTTGACGCCCCCGAGCATTTGGCGGCAGTGGAGACGGTAGATGTTTGTATAGTGCTTGCTGCCGCAGAAGGCCCAAGTCAGGAGGTCAACAAGAAACTGGCCGAGTATATCAGCAGACACAAAGCAAAAATGGTCGGCTTCGCGGTTATAGAGCCGACTAAGGATAAAATAAACGTCAAACACTTAGCTGCTTCAACAACCAAGCTGGGGCTCAAGGGCACAGTTTTATACTGTTCGAACTGCGGCTTTCATCCGGCCCACAGCAGGGCGATGAGATTTTACGAATCTGCACAGGAGCTTGGGCTTCCTGTCTTCTTTCATAATGCAGGAACTCTCGGCCCCGATGCTGTTCTGGATTATGCCCAGCCGTATCTGCTGGACGAAGTCGCCAGAGAATTCAAAGCGCTTAAAATCGTAATCGGCACTATGGGCATGCCCTTCATCGAGCAAACCCTGTCTGTATTGGCCAAACATAAAAACGTCTATGCGGATTTGACCATAAAGTCCAGCAATGTCTGGCAGGTTTATAACATAATGGCGGCGGCACACGAATACGGCTTAATGGACAAATTGCTGTTCGGCAGCGGATTTCCATCAGGCGAAGCCGGCCAGTGCATAGAAACTCTGCTCAGTCTCAATAAAGTTCTCGCCGATACGAACTTGCCGACGGTCCCGCGAGGCAGCATCCGAAACATCATCGAACGCAACACGCTGGAGGTCCTTGGAATAGAAAAATAAATGGCCGAGCTTCTGGAAGAACAACGCGAAAGCTGGGGGACGCGGGGTGGATTTATACTCGCAGCGGTCGGCTCTGCGGTTGGCTTGGGCAATCTTTGGGGGTTTCCCTTTAAAGTTTATGACAGCGGCGGTGCGGCGTTTCTTATTCCATATGTC
>CAYXUW010000094.1:0-8867 GCA_964468375.1 uncultured Pirellulales bacterium
GGCCGTATTCGACTACCTGCGAGGTCTCGCCGGATATGCTTCCGCCAGGACCGGCTGTATAGTCCAAGGTGAACGTATCTATAGCAAAGTTTACATTGACCGTATGGTCTGCTGTTATGTTAGTTAGTGTGTAGCTGCTTCCGCCGGTCTGGACACTATTACCGTCTAGATACCAAGTGTCAACATGGTAACCGAGATTAGCTGTTGCAGTAAACGTCAGGTCATTACCATCAGGCACGACAACAGCACCGTTGGGGTCAATTATACCGTTAGCATCTGAAGTAGCCGTAACGGTGTGCGCTGACACGGTCTTTGTAATTATGACGTCGTCAACCCATACGTTCTCTTTGTTATCGCTTGGAGCAGCATTAAATCTTATCTGGAAATCAGGGATGAAATAATTGCTGTCTGTTATTGTATCACCGTAAAACAGCCATTCATCATCACTGCCGAGGGTATCAAGGTCGGTGATGTAAACATAACTGGTTCCGTTATAATAATAGAGTTCGAATTCACCTGTTTCTATATCATCCTTCTGAATCCAGAAACGCACATAGATAGCGTTAGCATCGCTGGTATCTAAGGCATCGCATGTGAAGTAACCAGAATTGCCCTGCTTCGCCCAGGCAGAAGCGGAATCGCTCCTGTAAGTGCTTGTATCCTGCAGCCAATTATGAGATACATCATTCCAATCGGCATCCCAGGGCATTCCCTCGAAACCATCATCAAGTAGGACAGTTCCCGGCGGAGGAGCCAGAGCTTCTAACTGCGCGGAGACGTAGGCCGTCCTGTCCGTGAAGAAATCGCGAAGACGCTGGAATTCTTCCGCCGCTGAGACGCCAAGTTGCTGGTAAGGGTCGTTATCCACCTCAGTAGCAATGGCAGTCTCGATGGTATCAACCAGGTCCAGCATATTAGACAGTGACAGAGGCCCGTTGATAAGATTCCTGTAGGTAGTAAGGTATTCGGCCTGATAGGTCGGATAGCCAAATGGTGTTCCTGTCTCGTCAAGTTCCCTAATTAGTCCGTCCCATATATGACCAGTACCACCCCCCATCACTGGATTAATGATATCCCGTTCAGTATCCTGGTTGTATATTGTCGTGTCGAGGTCCCAGGGCAGATACCATCTCGGTAGCTGGTAGTTCGGGTCATTAGAATTCGGGTCTGTTGACAAATCATAATACCAGAAATTGGTACCTTTTTCCATAGCGCCGTCGCCATTGGTGATAAAGTTCTCGGCGGCGGCAAACTTGAGCAAATGCGGGATATTGACCCGCCATTCGGTTTGCTCCAGCCAGTCGGACGGCGGAGGGATAGTTTCAGTCATATAATCTGGATGGTCGAACGGGTACCAGTTAAACTCAAACGGGCTGGTTTCTGCCTCGCGTGTGCGCTGCTCCTCGCCGCAATATTCGCTGTGTTTATAGAGGAAGCCATCATGGTCACCGATGTGGTCTACCAGGTAGACCTTATCGACCTGCTCAACGTTGTTATAGAGGCCCTTGTAGCTGCCATTTACATAGACCTTGACCCAGGCGGCACGGCCGGAAACAAAACCAGCGGCATTATAAACGTTCCAGCTCAAGCCTTCAGTGACTGTTGCACCTTCGCTACCGTTTTCCAAACTGAGTTTCTTTTTACCGGCGAACACCTGGCCGGGAACATATCGGTTAATGTCAATTTTCAACGAGACTTTCTGTGGGTTAGTCTCGTTTGGTTCAGCCAGGTCATTCTTTCGACGGATAGCGACCAGCATCGGACCCTCCGTGCCGCACTGCAGTGTCGCCTGCCAATATTCGTGGTCACAATTGGCATCTGGCGGACATTGGCCGTCTGTACAGGAATTAACTAAATCATTCCAGTCGCAC
Organism: uncultured Pirellulales bacterium; assembly: GCA_964468375.1. Lineage (GTDB taxonomy): Bacteria > Planctomycetota > Phycisphaerae > Sedimentisphaerales > Anaerobacaceae > CAYXUW01. The sequence continues at coordinate 1,872 of CAYXUW010000094.1, forward strand.
GGGTCCATTGCAATGTTGAACGTCAGGACCCGGCTTATGTCGAAAAGATTGTTGGCATTGGGGTCCGCCGCTTGTGCCGAGCCTATGCACAGTACAACAATAATTGAGGCGGTGACAACTGTCATTAATTGTGTTTTTGTCAGTAGACTTTTCATTTTTTCCTCCTCGCGTTTTAGATAAAGAATTCTTCTTTCAATTTAACTAAATTTTATAATTATTTTTCTGTCATTTAATTCCAGACATTTTATTCTGTTAGCCACTGTTCAGAAATCACAGAAAGGTCAAGGAAGTCAACTATGCCATCACCGCCTTCCGGAGCAATGTCTGCGGATGGTTCACCGGGCGCCTGGAGCCATTGATTTGCGAGAATAGCAAAGTCTATCAAATCTGTGTCACCATCGTTATTGATATCGCCTTTCGGTGCTGAAACAACCGTCAAAAACAATGAAGGTGGAAAGATTGCAGAATTAGGGTCGCCGTTAGAATCAGTATGGCCGACTTTCAAACCGTGAGGTGTGCTGGCCGCAAACTTGGCAGCCGCAGCGGGCCAGATACTGACCTCCGCATCTCCTTCTCCAATGGCCTCGAGCTCAAAGCGGTAGAGATTAGCCGGCCCGGTAAGTCCTTCTGTGAAGCTGGTAGTAAAACCATTGATAAGTTCCAGCCCTAAATCACCATCTGTCCCTTGCATAGCTTGTAATGAAGTGTTGGTTGTGTTGAATAACCCCAAAGCTTCGACCGAGGTGACTTTCACAATCCCGGGACTGTCAATTTCTACATCGTGAATATATTGCATAATGCCGTTTTCCTGACCTGTAACAGTATTTGAGCCGGCAGTAATCTCCCCGATAACCGTAACTTCAATAATATCACCAGTATGGAGTGTTGTGAGAGTACGCCCGCTTGGGATATTGACAGAGGTAGTCACCGTGCATTCTATGCCGGTATTGGGATTAAGAACCACACCATTTGCACTTGGTACGTCACTGTCATACTTAATACCTTTGATCTGTCCTGTCGTGTCGCCTTGGAAATTAAGCGTCCACTGCAGATCGGAGGCTTCGATTCCATTATCTCCAGTGGCATCGAGGTTCCACGGTTTGGTTTGTGTAGCGGGGTCACCGGAATCACCCTCAGGTGCCTCCGGAAAACCATTACTAAACACCCAATCATCGCTGCCGAAGACAGACGTTAGCTTCAAAATGTCATTGACTTCACAGAGACCATCACGGTCACAATCACCGGGAATAAAAGGGATGGCAAGTGGATTGATTCGGCCAGCCGTAATCTCATATGTATTTGCAGTTCCGAAGTTATAATCCGGAACGTTTCCGTCATCAAGCCAGAGCGGCACATGGGTCTCATAAGGCTGGATGGCATTCGGTTCCAGATTCCAGCTGTTATCGTAAAAGAATCCAAGGCGATTGCCCTCACTGGGGACATTGCCCGTTGTACTTTCGCCGCGAATCCACTGCTCAGTGGCAGTGTCCTGCCAGTTGTTTCCGTTTGACATTTCACCGGTGCCGCCGCCGGCGGGTGTCCAGCCGTCACCTTTAGTTCGGTAATCAACCCGTGTTAAGGCATCCGGATTGAATCCTATTGGGTCATCAAGAGCATGGACATGGCGGTGGGGCAAACCCGCGAAACCGCTTCCATAATCCACATGTCGGCCATCGGTGTCATACTCCCAGCCGCGTCCGTCTTCGAAACTAACCTCGTCAACAATCTCAAGGTCATCTGCCGTATCCCCGACAGTATTCGCTCCTACCATATCCAATGTATAACTTCCCATGCCGTCATCTTGGCCTTTATCTAAATTTCCTTCGCCCCATTGGTCCTTCCACTGCCCATCTACTTGCACGGGAGTAATTAGCTCTGCATCATGGTTAATCTCCTTAGCCCATCGCAGGCCATTCGGGTCGCATGGGTCGGCTTCGGTTTGCCCTGGTCGGTTGCGGATTAGAATTACGGTAAATGAACCATTATTACCTAATTGACCGGGTACATCGAGACCTCCGTTCCAGAGCGTCGTCCATCGGACAAAATTGGAGTCCGACAGTAAAGCTGGGTACCAGAAAGTACTTCCGTTCTGAATTCCGAGTACCAGTATGCCGTTCTCACCCAGTGCCAAACCGTCCAGACTGAAAAACTCATCTATTTCGGGAGCTGGATTAGGATCCGGAGGGATACTTCCCAGCGGGTAGTACTTCTCTTCGGTTCCATTAAGAACTGCGATTGCGTAACCATCCAGCTTCTTACCGGGGGTGCCGAGAAGTTCGATGAACTCGCGGCCGTCGTCCGTTGAACCGGGTGGATTGATAAACACTTCGTTGATAAATACTGTTGCTTGAACATCAGGTGAGAAAATCAAAACATACACAACTACCGCTGTTTGTATTTTTGAAAATACTTTTCCTATTTCAAACTTCTCCCTTCTCTGAAAATCGGTAGTTTCGCAATAAAATGCGATAGACCGATAAAACCCCTCTCCCTCACATAGTATACCTCAGAATCCCTTCAAACCTCTTAAGGTAGGAAAGCTTGAAATGGTGCCCCGAAGAGCTTTCTCACCGCACTTCCTGTAAGTAGTTATTAAACATTTCTAACCATTAATTTTACTAAACAAATCAACATAAAATCAAGGGAAAAATCGTCCTAACCTCATTTTAATGCGTATAGGAGGGGATTGCGGCTGTTTTTAAACGAAATTAACCATTAAAATGGATGATTTGTGGGGTTTGGGCGGTTTTTTTGACAATTAAGCTTTTCGGCGACGATGATGCGTTTTATCTTTGGCTTGCAAGGCGGCTCAGCAGTATGCCCAATTCAAACAGCAAATACAGCGGCAGCGCCAGAGTAATCTGAGAAATCACATCAGGCGGAGTGGCTACAGCTGCTACTATGAAAACGCCGAGCAGAGCATATTTCCTCGACCTTCGCAGTGCCGCAAGTGAAATCAGTCCCGTCCTGTTTAAAAAGAAAATGGCAATCGGCGTCTGAAAAGCGATGCCAAAAACCAGCATAAGAACGGTTATGAAAGATACGTATTTCTGAAATGTCCAGTTGGGCGCAACGTCGATGAGTTCGCCGAACTTCAGGAAGAAAGCAAGTGAAATCGGTGCCACTATGTAGAGAAAGAACAAAGCTCCCGCGATAAATAAGGCCGCACAAAAAGGAACCGCCATACGGATATAACGCTTTTCGTTCGGATAAAGTCCTGCGGCGACGAACATCCAAAGCTGATAGAAAACCCATGGCGAGGAGAAAATCAGTCCTGAAATCAGCGATATTTTCATATAGCCGATAAAGGCGTCGGCCGGCGCAAGTGCGGTAAGGGGACGGCCAGGCATTAAGTTATTATACGGCCTTTGTATAAAGGTGATTATCGTCGGCCCCCAAAACAAGCAAATGACCGAGGCGATAACAAGGCCGGCCAGCGCAAGGAGGATGCGCATTCGCAGTTCTTCAAGGTGGTCTCCTAAACTCATAGTGGAGGAATTAAAGGGGTCGTGTTTGTTGTCGGCGTCGCCCATTTTCAATTTTGTAAGGTCGGGTTTTAAACGGAAGGTCAGTTGCTTTTTTCGGCGTCGTTCGGCCCGGCGGCGTCTTTGGTTTCGTCAGCGATATAGTCTTTGACTTTTTTTACCTCGTAGACTATCTCGTCTTTCGTTTCTTCCGCTTCGTGAAGGCCCTTTTTAAATTCGGTCAGACTTTTTCCAAGACCTCGAGCAAGGTCGGGGAGCCGTTTGCCGAATATGAGCAAAGCGACTACGAGGATAACAATCCATTCCCAGCCGCCGGGGAATCCTCCCCAGCTGAGGACATATTGCATATTTTCAATCATATAAGTCTCCTTACCTATGGCATAAACGGCCATTTTCTGTATTTAAGGTATTATAACGCCGTCCAAAATGCTTTGTCAATGCTGAAAGGCGGCCGCCCTGCTCAAGGCAAATTGGCTTTGTTTGGGTTTGTTTTGACCAAGTGTCCAATTCGCATTTTTCGCTGTAATTCATTTCTGAAATTACGGTTATAAACATTTGACTTTTTCAAAAATTGGGTTTGTTTTGCATATTTTGCTTATTTTGATTGACCTTTCCCTGCGCGCAGCGACAGCGCGAGCCATCAGCGGCCTTTCAAAAAGACGGGCGTTATAAACTTGTCAGAGAGCGCAAGAACAGACGTTCTCTCTATAATCGGACGGACCTGCGCGATTTTGTCGAAAAAGCGCGGCCTTTTCGGGAGCGAAAAATAAATAAGTGCTTACAAGGAAAAGAGTAAAAAAAATTCGAGAAAAACGGGTTTTTGCCTTTGGCTACCTGCGCATTTGATTGATTTCTTCTCCGCTCAACGCGAGGGGCTTTTTGAGGCAAAAATGAGGTAATTGAAATATTTCAATCATCATAAAGCAGCAGACAAGTTCGTGTGGCAGCGGGGTAAGTGTTGGTGGGTAGTGGGTGATGGAGAGGAAGTTAGCAAACGTTGGACGACAGACATCAAACGGCAGGAGGCAGGTGGGTTTTTGAGATGCAAGTAGACTAGTTGAAATATTTCAATCATCCAAGTATAATAAATGTTCTTATTTTAGCTATAGTCAAAAATGAAGCCGCGGCGGGCGGCGCAGGTGATTTTTGGGAGGTGAAGCTATGATAATGAAAGAAATAAGAAAACGGATTGAAAAGAGTCCGTTAAGCCGTTACCAGATAAGCAAAGATACGGGGGTGGATGCAGCGACGCTTTTCAGAATAGTGCACGGAGAGAGCTGCACGGTGGAAACCGCTGAGGCACTCTTTAAGTATTTTAATATTAAAGTGCATAGTTGAAATATTTCAATCATCATAATAGCAGCAGCAAGTTTGTAGAGTAGCGGAGGTAACTACCGGAGGCGGAGTTTTGAATTCTTAGTTTTGAGCTGGTTTTTTGCTGTTAATTACGGAGGCTGCAGGTTTTTTCTAAACAGATTCCACCAGCGATCGATTAAGCCAGGCCATGGCCTGTTCTTTCGAAGGAAACATCTTGAATTTATCAAAAAACCTGTTTGCTGCAATTATCTCAGCGAAATCGGACGGGATTTCAGAGGTTGCGGGGGGATGGGGTAAAACGCAGGGAGCTGCAGCGAGCTATTCATTAAGCCAAGCCAACGCCTGCTCCTCCGAAGAGAATATGCGGTAATTAAAAAATCTGTTCACAGCGACCGTCTCAAGGAAAGCAACGCCTTTTGCGGTCGGCTGTTCTTCCGAAACCAACATAGCCACCTTGAAATCGTCAGGGAAATCGGAGAAAATGTCAACAACTTCCGAGGAATCGGGCATTGCAGTTTGCTCCCGCGTGTCTACCAAAACCTTATTGATTCCTTTTCCACGGGTGATTTTCAGAGCCGCATCCACGGTGTTCATAATGTCCTGCTTTGTGACAATGCCGTAAGAAGAAACCTCGATGATTCCGCGCTGCTCGTTGAGTATAATTTTTTCCGGCACAATAAAACCCCTAAAGCCAAATAATAATACACATCACTTTTTGCCGGCAGTTCATTATAACGCGGCCGGAGAAGGAGTAAAGCAAAAAAACAGGGTGAAAATTCGGGGTTGCGGGGGATTGGGGGATGGTGTAGAATAGCGGGAAACAGCTTTGAGGAAAAAGCATCGCAGAGTAATCGTCAGTAAAATCAGCAATTAAAAATTTGAGAGGAAAAGACATGAATGACGAGTATATAGAAATTCCGGATTGTCCCAAATGCCAGCTAAGTCACCGATACAAACTGAAGATTGAACGAGCAACGGTGGTGAAAATGACAACGATGTCGAACATAGCCGAGCCGGAACGCCGGGTAAGGATAACACGGATATTCACCTGTCCGAAAAAGAATGAAGAGTTCGAAGCAACCTTTACACTGACCGACACATCATCAGACAGAATTAAAAAAGTCCAAGTGATAGGCGCCGCTGATGAAGACGAACAAAAATGAAAATACGGAAATAAAATTAGAACAAGTCCAAGATATTACTCCGCACAATAAAGCTCTATACGAAGCCGGTAAAAAGCTGCTGGTTGATTCGGTCGATGTTAGCCGTGAGTTCTGCAAATTTATGACCACAACGACAATCGGAGCTATACCAATATACCTGGCCCTGCTAAAACTTGTGCTTCCCAAAGATTATTCCCTGCAATCGTATGACGAGATAAAGTTTGTTATTCCGCCGTTATTGTTTTTGATATCCGCTATTCTTTTTGTCCTCGGATATTTTCCGCAAAAGGGCCTTCTTTGCCTTGATTTGCCCGCTGAAATTGAACATGAACAGAGCGCAACTATACGCCGAAGATACCGGTTTGCAACAACGGCGTTTATTATCTTTTGTGCCGGAATAATCTACGGGTCGTGGGTAGTAGTTATTAAGCTGCTTGGATGAAAGCTAATACGCCTGCAACATGATTTATGGAAAGAACAGTTTTGCGGGATTTTTGATAAGCGATGGTTTCAAATAAAAGTGATGTGAGTTTTTTCAGTCCTGTTTTTGAAAGTGACACTTTTTGACACTGACATATTTTGACACTGATAACCCCTTTATTTCCCATATTTCAAAAGCTCAAGGTGTGAGTTAATTCATATTTCTATCGAGGGAATTAGATTTTACTAAAAAAACAAAAAAAACTTGACAAAAATCGTGCATCGAGATAGCATATTGACAGTCATTCCTAAGGATAAGCATAAGGGGAAACAAGCAGAGGATATACGCACGCTCTCGATTTGTAAAAGTTTAACGAGGGTGATTATATGGCAAAAAATAAAATGAATATAGTCAGGATAAAACTCAGCATCGAATGGCCAAAAGGTTTGTTCAAAGCCATTGTCACTCCGCTCAAAAAACTGTTTAACGCCCTTGCAAACTTCCTTCACAAGATGGACCTCTGGCTCAGGGCCTGGCCGAGACTGTAACGGCTTATGGAGGATGTTTTTGGGGTTGCGGGGGAATGGGGGATGTGTAGAATGCGGGTTAA
>CAYXUW010000095.1:0-8697 GCA_964468375.1 uncultured Pirellulales bacterium
ACGATATATTGTAACTTATTTACCCTATATCGGCGAGGCCCTTCAGGATATACTGGCTCTGAAGCAAAGACAGGTTGACACCGTCGTTGCCAGACTAAAAAAAGTTTTGGAAAAAACAAGAATGTCTCAAAACCTGGAATAGATATGCCTGAGAAACTGATAATAAGTATCAGCGGGATGAGGGGTATAGTCGGGGAAAACCTTACGCCTTCGATTGCGGCGGAATACGGCTGTGCGTTCGGTAAGTTTCTGAAGAACAGTCATACCGTCAAGGGGAAAAAATTGTCTGTGTGCATCGGGCGGGACTCGCGTTCGACCGGGGAGGTGCTGAAATCGGCTGTAACGACTGGATTGTGCAGCGTAGGAGTTGACGTGGTTGATTTGGGTCTGGTAACCACACCCGGCGTTGGTATTATGGTCAGAGAGCTGCAGTGCGGCGGCGGGGTTATTATTACTGCTTCACATAATCCGATTCAATATAACGGAATAAAACTGCTGCTCGGCAACGGTGTTGCTCCGCCGGCTGATATAGCTGAGCAAATCAAGCAGAATTTTCTCGATAAACATTTTGCTCTTGTGGATTCGGTCAGTCACGGTGAGGTAACTTCTAACGAACAGACCGACGCTACGCACATCGCCAAGGTTTTGGCAATAGCTGACGAAGAGGCAATCGCAACGAGAAAGGTCAAGGTTGTTTTAGACAGCGTCAACGGGGCAGGTGGGCGGGTAACCAAGAAATTGTTTGCCGAGCTTGGTTGTGAGGTTGTCGCGATAAACGATGAGCCAACGGGCATTTTTGCGCATCGGCCCGAGCCGACCGCGAAGAACTTAACCGGTCTTTGTAAAGTGGTAAAGAAGGAGGAGGCCGACATCGGATTTGCACAGGACCCCGATGCCGACCGGCTGGCAATTGTAGATGAGACGGGGGCATATCTCAGCGAAGAGTATACACTTGCCTTGGCGGCGAAATATATTTTCACGAGGGAAAGCGGCAAGGCGGCTACGAATTTATCGACGTCGAGGATGATAGATGACATAGCCGGTGAGGCGGGGGGGCAGGTTATCCGCACGGCTGTAGGGGAGGCGAATGTCGCCGGGGCGATGCTCGAGCACAGCTGCATTATCGGGGGTGAAGGCAACGGGGGCGTGATTGATTTGCGGGTCGGCCCGATACGCGACAGTCTTGTCGGTATTGCGCTTGTGCTGCAATTGATGGCCGAGACAGGGAAAACCGTGGGGCATTTAGCCGGCGAAATCCCAAGTTATTATATGCGTAAAGACAAATTCGCTGCGGGGCAGGAAAAGGCCCAACAAATCTTAAAGCTGGCGAAAGAGACCTTCGCCGATGCAAAGCTCGATACCACCGACGGCTGCCGGTTCGATTTCGATGACGGATGGCTGCATCTGCGAACCAGTAATACCGAGCCGGTTATGCGTGTGATAGTCGAGGCGAAAAATAAAAGGATTGCTAAAAAATATGTCGATGCGGTACTGAACATCCGCAAAAAGGTATCGGGTTAAAATTTCAAATGGACAGCAACTCCAAGCTGGAAATTGCGGGTAAGGAAATAAAATCGATTACATATCTTGGGGCGGCAATAAATGTTTCCTTGTCAGCAATCAAGATTATAGTTGGTTTTTTAGCCGGTTCTTTGGCGCTGATAGCCGACGGGCTTCACTCAATTTCTGATGTAGCCACTGATATGGCGGTGTTGCTTGGGGTTCGTCTCGGTTCTAAGGCGCCGGACGAAGAGCATCCATACGGCCACGGGCGGGCGGAGACTTTCTCGGGCGGACTGGTAGCATTGGTTTTAATTTTCGGCGGCGGCGGTATGATGTATTATGCCACGGTCGCCATAGCGAAAGATGAAACGACCACTGCTCATTTTGCTGTTCTTATTGTTGCGCTACTTTCGATAGCTTCCAAGGAATGGCTGTATAGAGTGACACAGAAGGTTGCCATTCGGTCTCACAGCAGCGCACTTTACGCCAATGCCTGGCATCATCGCAGCGACGCGTTAAGCTCTGTGGCTGTAGTGGCGGGATTTATATCGCTGGAACTGGGTTTTGACCATGGTGACCATGTTGCCGCCATAGCGGTTGGACTGATGATTATTCTGGTAGGGGTAAGGGTAATCGGTGATTGCCTGCGTGAGCTAACAGAGGGCGCGGTCGATTCGGACACAGTCGAGCATATAAGGGAAATAATTAACGCCGACGGCTCGATACGCCATTGGCATAAACTTAGAAGCCGTATGGTAGGCAGGGAGATTTTTCTCGACCTGCACATACTGGTGGACCCTGAATTGAATGTTGCCGCAGCGCATGAAATATCCGAGAATCTGGAAAAGGCAGTGGCAGAGGAAATAGCTCAGCCGGTCAATATCACCATTCATATCGAGCCGGACATACCCGAACTTAGAAAATTGAAGAGTTAATAGATAATGAAAGCTTTGCAAACAGCTTTGATATGAAGTAGTATAATTTGCCTTTAAGAACTGTGGTTTATGTTCGGAAAGGTTGTCAATTAATATGGCATTCGAGAAGTTTTTCAATCCAAAATCCGTTGCCATCATAGGGGCATCCCGTACCAAGGGCAAAGTGGGATATGAGATTCTAAAAAGTATGGTTGACGCCGGTTATAAAGGCGGCATATTCCCAATCAATCCCAATGCGGAAACAATAGAAGGTCTGAAATGTTATCCCGACCTCGAATCTATCGGGCAAGTTCCCGACCTTGCGATTATTTCGGTGCCTGCGAATACAGTCCCCGCTGTTATGCAGCAATGTGCGAAGGTCGGAATTAAATCGGTTGTTATTATTACGTCCGGTTTCAAGGAGGTCGGTAAAGAAGGCGGGGATCTGGAGCAACGTGTCGTTCAGATTGCGAAACAGTCAAATATCAGAATAATCGGCCCGAATTGTCTCGGGGTGATAGTTCCGGTGAATAAGCTGAATGCCAGCTTCGGAGGGGACCTTCCCGCGGAGGGGGCGATAGGATATCTTTCACAATCGGGGGCGCTGCTGGCGGCTATTCTTGATATGGCCAACGCCAACGGTATCGGTTTCAGCAAGCTTGTGAGTATAGGCAACAAAGCGGACATTAACGAGCTGGATGTTATAAAGGCACTTGCAGATGATGCCGAAACCAAAGTTATTGCGGGTTATCTGGAAAGTATTGTCGACGGTAATACGTTTGTCAGGCAGGCGGAGAAAATTTCTCAGCAGAAACCGATGTTGCTAATGAAGTCTGGCGGGACATCAGCTGGTGCAAAAGCGGCATCGTCTCACACCGGCAGTCTTGCGGGCAGCGAAGTTGCCTATGAATGTGTGTTCGAGCGAGCCGGTATCGTGAGATGCAATTCCATAAAACAACAGTTCGATTATGCGCAGGCCTTTGCAAATCAGCCGCTACCCAAAGGTTCCAAAGTTGCTATTATCACCAATGCCGGCGGAGCCGGGATTATGGCGGCTGATGCGGTCGAGCAGCGGGGGCTCGATTTTGCGAAACTTGGCAGGGAGTCAGTGGAAAAGCTGGCGGCCAAATTGCCGGTTTCCGCCAGTTTGCATAATCCAGTAGATATCCTCGGCGATGCTTTGGCTGACCGCTACGAATTTGCTCTTGATGTTATTCTCGACGACAATGATGTCGATATAGTTTTAGTTTTGCTGACTCCTCAGGCAATGACTCAGCCGACCGCTACGGCGGAAGCTGTTGTTAAAATGTCAAAGAAGAAAGCAAATAAGCCGGTGCTTGCTTGTTTCCTCGGTGCGGGTAAAATAGCCGAGGCGGTGAGGGTATTAAGGGCGGGAGGTGTTCCGCCGTATGATTCTACAGACGGGGCTGTTTCCACTATCAAAGCGATGACGGAATATCTGAGATGGCGAACGCGGCCGAAGCGGGTGGTAAAATTATTCGCCGTTAATCGCAGAAAGGTCGAGAACGTTATAGAGAGGCATCTGCGGCGTGGAGTAAGGGACATCAGCGAGGAGGATTCGAAAGAGGTGCTTGAGGCGTACGGATTTGTAACGCCAAAAGGGTCTGTCGCGACCACTGCGCAGCAGGCGGCGAACATAGCTCAGCAGCTGGGATTTCCCGTAGTATTGAAAATCTGGTCGCCGGATATATTACATAAGTCGGATGTAGGCGGCGTTAAACTTGGCTTGAATAGCGCCTCCGAGGTGATAGACGCTTTTGACCTGATGATGCATCGAATACCAAAACAGATGCCTGACGCCAATATTCTTGGTGTTCTTGTTCAGGAGATGTGCGGCGGCGGCAAAGAAGTCATACTCGGAATGCATCGTGACCCCCACTTCGGTCCTTTGATGATGTTCGGAATGGGCGGGACGATGGTCGAAGTTCTAAGGGACGTGTCGTTTTATCTGGCGCCGTTGACGGCGGAAGAGGCGAAGCAGATGCTCGTAAGCACCAGAACGTATAGAATGCTTAAAGGCGCCCGCGGCGAAGAGGGAGTGGATATAGATGCTATAGCAGAAGGGCTACAGAGACTATCTCAGCTGGTTACGGAGTTTCCTCAGATTCAGGAGATGGATATAAATCCTTATGTAGTCGGCCCGGCGGGAACGACACCAATCGCAGTCGATGCAAGGATAAGTGTAGAACAAGTTTAACCGAGAAAGACAACTATGCAAAAACCTGACTGGAAAGAAAAGTATAAGGAAAAGATAACGACGGCCGCTTCGGCGATGAGGCTGATTAAATCCGGCAGTCATATATTCATAGGGACCGGCTGCGGTCAACCGCAGCATCTTGTCAATGCTCTGGTCGAGCACTGCGGCGGGATTTGTGACGCTCATATAATTCATCTGCTGACGGTGGGGGCTGCGCCATATACCGACGAGAAGTTTCGCGAAAAGTTTAAGATGAACACTTTTTTCATTGCTGATAATGTTCGCGATACTCTGAGCAAAGGTATAGGCGATTATACTCCTATATTTCTTTCTGAGATACCACGCGAATTCGAGCGAGGCAGGATTCCGGTTGATGTTGCGATGGTTAGTGTAACTCCGCCGGATGTAAGTGGTTTGTGCAGTCTTGGGGTATCTGTGGATATTGTCAAATCCGCCGCCGCCAACGCAAGGTATATCATAGCGCAGGTGAACAGCAGGATGCCAAGAACCTTCGGGGACAGCTTCCTGCATGTCAATACCATCGATGCGCTGGTTCCCTGTGATGAAGAAATTCTCGAAGTCGCGATACCCGAGCCGGACGATACCCTCCGCAGCATCGGCGAGAATATCGCCCGGCTCGTTGAGGACGGCAGCACGATTGAGTGCGGTATAGGACAGATACCTCATGCCCTTGCGGAATTTCTCGTGCACAAGAAAGACCTCGGCATCCATACTGAGATGTTCAGTGACTGGATTATAGGTTTGATTGAAAGCGGGGCGGTTACGTGCACCAAGAAGACGCTTAATCACGGCAAAGTCGTGGCAAGTTTCTGTATGGGGTCAAGGCGGCTTTACGATTATATAGACAATAATCCTTTTTTTGAGTTTTATCCCACCGAATACGTCAATGACCCTCATATAATAAGCCAGCATGAAAAAATGGTTGGAATCAACGTTGGCCTGGAAATTGATTTGACGGGTCAGGTATGTTCGGACTCGTTGGGTTATAAATTCTACAGCGGTATAGGCGGTCAGGTTGATTTTATTCGCGGAGCGGCCAGAAGCAGAGGAGGCAAGGCAATTATCGCAATGCCGTCCACCGCAAAGAACAGGCAGGTAAGCAGAATTGTGCCGCATCTAACCGAAGGGGCAGGTGTGGTTACCACCCGCGGTGATGTCCATTATGTAGTTACCGAATACGGAACCGCTTACCTGCATGGCAAGAGTATAAGGGAAAGGGTGCTTTCTCTGATTAATATAGCTCATCCGAAGTTCCGGAAAGAGTTGATTCAGGTGGCCAAGGGGCAAAAGTATATTTATTCCGACCAGATAGAGCTGGACACTGAGCAGGTTATATATCCGGAAGAGCTGGAGCGGTATGATACTTTGCGTGACGGAACGGAGATATTCTTCAGGCCGGTGCGGCCTACAGATGAGGCGTCGCTGTCTGAAATGCTGTATTCGCTCAGCAGTAAATCGGTTCAGACCCGCTATATGACACACACGATTGCATTTCCTCATAAGGACGTTCAGCAGCTGACGAACATCGATTATTACCAGAACCTTGCTATCGTTGGAACGGTTCCGGGAGTTTCCAGAGAGGAAATAGTTGCGATTGCCCAGTATTTTCTCGACCCCAAGACTCAGGCGGCTGAGGTTGCCTTTCTTGTTCAGGACGAGTGGCAGCAGAAGGGGATGGGGACATTTTTGCTGGATTACCTTACTCAAATTGCCAAACAGCGGGGAGTAAAGCGTTTTTATGCGAAGGTATTGCCGGGTAACAAGGCGATGCTGGCGATTTTTCATAATTCCGGTTACAAAGTTAATACCGAGTTTGACGGTGAGGTCTACAGCGTAACGTACGATTTGACGGAAAAGGAAATGTGAGGACAGTTTTTAGGGATGAGAAAAGCTGTATTTATTTATTCGGAGGAGCTGGAGAAGTATCCCTATCCTGCGGAGCACCCGTTTAATACAATCCGAGCTAAAAGGGTTCGGGAGATTGCCAATTCTATGGGGCTTTTATCGGGAGCGGGCAGAAGAGAAGCGGCGCCTGAACCAATCGAGAGAATTATTCTCAAGAAGTTTCACTCAGCGCGTTACTTGCACGTTCTGAAGGAGGCGTCCGAAGGTAAATTTAACCCTGAGGCGCTGAGTATGGGAATCGGGACGTCGGATTGTCCTGTGTTTAAGGGGCTATACGAGGGAGCGGTTCTGGCGGCGGGGGCAACATTGGTAGGCGCAAAGCTTATATTGTCGGGACAGGCAGATGCGGCATTTAATCCGTCGGGCGGGTTTCATCATGCCGGGCCTGAGCAGGCATCAGGGTTTTGCTATATCAATGATGTTGTGCTTGCCTGTATGACGCTGGCAGAACAGGGCAAGCGGATATTATATCTTGATGTGGACGTTCATCACGGCGATGGGGTGGCATACGCTTTTTATGACCGGAGTGATGTGATGACTATATCGATGCATCAAAATCCGAGGACGCTGTTTCCGGGAACGGGATTTGCGGATGAAATCGGCAGCGGCGAAGGTAAGGGCTACTGCGTAAATATCCCTCTGCCGATAGGCACTTACGATAAAGCGTATATGAATATATTCGAGGCACTGGTGCTGCCGTTGGCAGGGGCTTTCAAGCCGGATATATTTGTTTTCGAGCTGGGGGCGGATGCTCTTGCGGGCGACCCGCTGGCTCATTTGCATCTGACTAATAACGTTTACGCTGATGTAATCAATCATCTGATGAGTTTTGACAAGCCAATTCTTATGACAGGAGGCGGCGGTTACAACCTTGAGAACACCGTGAGAGCGTGGGCACTTGCCTGGAGCATTCTCTGTGGTGCTGACAGCAAAAATCAGGAGCCCGCTCTTGGCGGGGTTATGCTCGGTAGCACCGAATGGCAGGGCGGCTTGAGGGATAGACAAATTGAACCTAGCGAACAGCAGCGAAGTTTGGTTGCGCCGGTGATTGAAGAAGTTGTGCAGTCGGTTAAAGGGAAAATATTCCCGCTGCACGGGCTGTAAGGATTTAGATAAAAAAGAAGCCCGGGATGCACCCGGGCTTCTGAAATCACTTAATCTCTTTTGTTCAATGCGATGCCTTAGGCCTTTTTGGAGTAAAGCTCCTGTAGTATCTGATACAGGGCTGTATATACTGCTGATGCCCCGCAGATGATTCCCTCATAGCCGGCAATCTTCTTTATAACGGCACTGCCGGTGTAGTCGCCAATCGCCAGCAGGAAGAATAGTAATGCGAGGGAGCCAAAAACAAACTGTAATTTTCCGTTGAGCTTAAATGTGCCGATGAACATTACAAACGTGAATATTCCCCACGCCAGCAGGTATGCTACCATTGCGTTGGTATCGGGAGCGTCTCCAAGACCGAGCTTGGGCATAATCAACAGAAACACCAGAGAAAGCCAGAATAGGCCGTATGAAGTAAATGCTGTCGCGCCAAAGGTATTGTTCTTCTTCCACTCAAAAATACCTGCGAAAATCTGGGCCAGCCCTCCATAGCAGATGCCCATAGCCAGAATCATAGTGCCGAGTTTGAACAGACCTGCGTTGTGCAGGTTTAATAGAACAGTGGTCATACCGAATCCCATCAGGCCGAGAGGTGCGGGATTAGCGGTAGTGTCCTTCAGTATGACAGTTTCATGACCGGTTTCGTTTTCCATATTCCTTCCTTTCACTAAATCTGCGCCGGGTGATGGTTGAGCACCCAGCTTACAACTCCTTTTGCAGATATAATATAGTATTTACAGCCCTCGTCCCTTGACGAGCACTTCAACCACATGGGGGTCAGCGAGAGTAGTAATATCACCGAGATTTGAGGTGTTCCCTTCTGCTATCTTGCGCAGAATCCGCCTCATAATTTTCCCGGAGCGCGTCTTAGGAAGCGCTGGCGCAAACTGAATCGCTTCCGGAGCGGCGATTGGGCCAATCTCCTTGCGAACGTGCATAATCAGTTCCTTTTTAAGTTCGTCGCTTTCTTCAACACCGCTAACAAGCGTAACAAAGGCGTACAGTCCTTGTCCTTTGATTTCATGAGGTATC
>CAYXUW010000096.1:0-8682 GCA_964468375.1 uncultured Pirellulales bacterium
GTTATGAAAATTAAAAACCTTCAGTTGCTTATGCAATATATTTGTGCGATGGGCTTTGAGCATCACGTCGCTGTCGGCAGAGTACAAAAAGCAGACGCAATCGCCGAGGCCCTCGATAACTATATGGGCTGGGAGGTATATCGGCACGGATAGAATAAATCGAATTTAAAAAGGAAAACTGAAAATGAAAACCAAATATATTCCAATTCTGTTAATTGTTGTAGCAGCGTTTGTGCTTAGTTGTAATGAATTTGTTATATGTGGAGAAAAGAAAATGAGCATTGAAAAACAAGCTTTCGGAAAAACAAAAGACGGCAAAGAGGTTGATTTATACACCCTCGTAAACGCCAATGGTCTGAAGGTCAAGATAATGACCTACGGCGGCATTGTAACATCGCTTGAGGTCCCCGACCGCGACGGCAAGTTGGCCGATATAGTATTGGGCTATGACACGCTCGACGAATATATCAAAAGCAGTCCTTATTTTGGTGCTTTAATCGGTCGATTCGGAAATCGTATCGCCAAAGGCAAGTTCACTCTAAAAGGCACCGAATACACGCTGGCAACAAATAACGGCCCGAATCATCTGCATGGAGGCATAAAGGGCTTCGACAAGGTCGTATGGGACGCCGAGGCAATGGAAACCAACGAAGGCCCCGCCCTGAAATTGACTTATACAAGCCCTGACGGCGAAGAGGGCTATCCCGGCACTCTTTCCTGCACAGTCATTTATACACTGACCGACGATAATGAATTAAAAGTCAGCTACGAGGCAGAAACCGACAAACCAACTATCGTTAACCTTACACACCACAGTTATTTCAATCTCGCCGGCTATGATTCTGGTGACATCCTCGACCATAAGCTTATGATTAATGCCGACAATTTCACACCTGTTGATGACACCTTGATTCCGACCGGCGAAATAAAACCTGTAAAAGGCACGCCAATGGATTTCACTAAGCCGACGGCTATCGGCTCACGAATTGAGCAGGTCCCGGGCGGTTACGACCACAATTACGTCCTTAACAATTCAGATGGCTCGCTTGCACTTGCAGCTTCCGCCTATGACCCCAAGACCGGCCGTCTTATGGAAATTTATACCACCGAACCGGGCATTCAGTTCTATTCTGGAAACTTCCTCGATGGTACCCTTAAGGGAAAAGGCGCCATTTATAACAAGCACGACGGCTTCTGCCTTGAAACGCAGCATTTTCCGGATTCGCCGAACAAGTCCAATTTCCCGTCGGTGCTTTTGAAACCGGGTAAAAAATACACGCATTTGACCGTGCACAAGTTTTCGACACTATAAGCTGTAAATAGAATGGATTGCCCTGAAACCCCAAACATATTTGTTGAAGGAGAAAAGCTATGACCGCACTAATCATTGTTGCTGTTATCATTGTCCTGCTGATTGTTTTCATAATAGCTGTCTACAATGCTTTGATTCGGCTTCGCAATCAGGTCGATAATGCCTGGTCACAGATTGACGTCCAGCTAAAGCGCCGCCACGATTTAATTCCCAACCTCGTCGAAACCGCTAAGGGCTATATGCAGCACGAACGCGGGACCTTCGAAGCTATAACCGAGGCCAGAAGTCGGGCTATGGGAGCGAAAAGCGTCTCCGAAGCCTCGAAAGCCGAAGGTGCATTGGGTGAGGCCCTCAGTAAATTCATGCTCGTCGTCGAGAACTATCCCGACCTAAAGGCCAATCAGAATTTTCTCTCCGTTCAGGAAGAATTGACCAGCACCGAAAATAAAATCTCTTTCGCACGCCAGAGCTACAACGACCAGGTCCTGTTCTTCAACAACAAGATCCAGATGTTCCCCTCCAACATAGTTGCGAACATGTTCAATTTCGGCAAGAGAGATTTCTTCGAGCTGGAAGCCGCCGCCGAACGAGAAGTTCCGAAAGTAAGCTTTACTTAATGGCCGGGAAAATACGAACTAAAAGCCGACAATGTGGGAACTGATTAGAGCTAACAAGAGAAACTCCATCATTATGGTGGCGTTGATGGCGGCCGTCCTGCTGCTGCTGGGTTACATAATCGGCTCGATTTTCGACCCGGCCGGCGGTTTCCTTGGCCTGACCTTAGCACCGCAACAGCAAATGCAATCACCACAGATGGTTCGAACAAATCACGCCGGTCTTTGGGGAATGGCTTTCGCCGCAACACTCTGGTTTATCCTGATGTTGATAAGCTTCTCATCCGGCGACCAAATCCTTCTTTCTGCAAGCAGAGCCAAACGTGTTACCCACGACGTCCACCCCCAGCTGTTTAATATTGTCGAAGAGATGAAAATCGCCGCTGGTCTGCCAATGCCCAAAATCTATATCATAGCCGACCCGGCTCCTAACGCCTTTGCAACCGGCCGAAGCCCTCAAACCGCATCAGTGGCTGTTACTGCAGGCCTTTTAGGCCGCCTGAACCGTGACGAGCTTCAGGGAGTCATCGCCCACGAGATGAGCCATATCCTGCACCGCGATATTCTTTATGTTACTCTCGCCGGCGTAATGCTCGGCTCGATTGTTATAATATCACAGGTATTTCTGCGGGGAATGTTTTACAGCTCTATGGGTTCCCGCAAAAGATATTCTTCCGGCAGAGGCGGTGGGCAGGCCCAGCTGATTATGCTTGTAATTGCCATAGTCGCTGCTATTCTCGCACCCATAATGGCCTATCTGTTGTATTTTGCACTTTCGAGAAAACGCGAATATCTTGCCGACGCCGGCGCCGCTCGTCTTACCCGTTACCCCGAAGGGCTCGCC
Source organism: uncultured Pirellulales bacterium (assembly GCA_964468375.1). Classification (GTDB taxonomy): domain Bacteria; phylum Planctomycetota; class Phycisphaerae; order Sedimentisphaerales; family Anaerobacaceae; genus CAYXUW01. The sequence continues at coordinate 2,771 of CAYXUW010000096.1, forward strand.
AGTGCCCTTGAAAAAATCGCCGGCGACACCTCCCCCCAGTTAGCCGCCGCCAATAAAGCTACCGCTCCGATGTATATCGTCAATCCTTTCAAAAAAGCCAAGGGTATGAAGTTGTCAGACCTGACCAGCACACACCCGCCGATTTCTGAAAGAATAAAAATCCTGCGTAATATGAGCGGCGGCGCCTCCTTCAAGAATTATTCGGATTCTTACAGCAAAACAACGCACCATAAAACAATCGTCCCCCCAACCGCCTTGACTAAAGAGGATATCGCCCTTCGAGAGGCCGGCGAGGAAGCTAAAAAGAAACAGCGTCGTGAAACTCAGATGCGACAGGTCGGCGACATTATGCGTCAAATCAACGCTTTTGTATTTCTGACCTGCGTTTGCGGCCTGAAGTTAAAAGTCCCCCCGAACTACAAAGCAGACAAGGTTAAATGCCCCCGTTGCAAAAGAATCCTCGACGTGCCTAAAAACAAATAAAAAATCTTTCTTCGCAGAATATTATTATTCTCTCGGAGCCTGCACCCATCTTGAACATTTCGGACACCGGCCGGTTTTACCAGCGTCCTTTTTGTGAATTTTGATTCTGTGTCCGCACTCGCATCTGAACCGAATAAAATCATCTGCAGCTTTCTTCGCCTTTGGAGCTGTTACCTTTGGTTCGGTTTTTTCACTCTCAACTTTTTCTGATTGTCGCTCGACAATTTCAGTTTCTGAATCTTTTTTCTCTTCTTTCTCGCCTTCTTTTTTTTCCTCCTCCTCTTCTTTTTCCTCTCTCGCTAACATTTGCAAAATTGACCTCTCATCCTTCTCCATTACAATCCAATTTTTCTTCAGCATCAGCACAGCCAGCCCAAACCCTGCTCCAACGCACAAAATATGCGCAAAATACGTTATATTTTGGTAGCTCAGCCCTGCTTCCAATAAATCAAAAATAAACCAAAGCGCAACAACCCAACCACCGGAAATACTGGCCGCCATAGGATGCGGAAGAAGAAAAAAGCAGTTTATAGAATTTTCCGGGAATAACACAATATACATACCAACAATGCCGCTTATAACCCCGCACGCCCCAACTGCAGGGCCGCCGCCGAGCAACAGGTGAATTATCCCCGCCAGCAAACCAAACCCAAGGTAAATCGCCAAATAAACTTTATTGCCTATCTTCGAACAAACAGCATTGCCGAAAGGCCATAAAAAAAGCAGATTACCTATAATCCGAACCACTCCCCCCGCGACGCCGCCGTGCAGCCAGATATATGTAAGCAGCCCTATCCCCCATCCGTCCAAAACAAACCGCGCCATCGGCCCCGTAATCCTTTGCTTTTCGCTCAGTTGTTTTGTGGCTATCTCCTCGTCAGTTGTTGATAATCTGGCTATTTCTTCTACTGACTTCTCGCTTGTCCTTTCCGGTCTTTCGGAAGTTGCCAACTGAAGGATAAATACCAACACTATACCCGCCCATACCAGCCAGTTTACGACCGGCCGGCGGTCAAACGAAGCATCTACCGAATAAGGTATAAACATACCTCCGACCCCTCTAACAAGATAATTACTTCGGTTGCCTTACCTAATTCATTTTACCCTAAAGCTGCGACAGAGGAAACATTTTAAATGCTTTTTGCCCAGAAAACGTGTATAGCCGCCTCGAATTGACTCGAAAAGGGATAGAACCTTCAAAATACGATATGAAGAAAGAATTCCTGCCTGGTTCCAACAACAAAGAATACGCCTTGCTTCTTTACTTTATCTCATAATCCAGCGTTTGCCCTCATAAGCCAGCTTATCGCTGGTTCTGAAAGCCGCGTCGCCGCTGATACTATAGCTTAACTCAAGGGTCTTTCGCAGATAAACTTTGACGGGTTCGCCTGTTTCGTCTTTTGCTGTTGGATGCTCAACCGCTACTGTCTCGTTACTCAAACCGGCTATAAAGATTTTTATGGTATTAGCTCGAGCATCAAAATCAGGCCAGATAATAGCAATATCCCTCATATTATCTTCGCCCTGAAGTATTCTGTTGTCGATGTGTTCCAGAGATTCGAGAAATGGATATTCTTTGCGATGACGCCGCTTTATCCGCTTAAAAACGGATTCCGGCACTCCTTTGGCCGCCGGCATAATCTCAAATGTATCTGTAACCAGCTCGCACTCCGGATAAAAATCGACATCGCGGTTTGTCTTGTTGTTAAGCGTTATTATCACATACCAATACCGCTCTGACTTACCGTCTTTGCCAGATTTCTGTGTAATTTGCTGCGGATGCTCAAACGCAACATCTATTGTCCACTCATAGGGCTCCTGTACAACAGCCGGTTTAGGCGCCGTCGCAGAAACGCTGCCTGTTACCGCCAAAACAGTCAATATCAAACAAACAAAATCTCTCATCATACGTTCCTCTTCAGAGCAACTCTATTTCCTCTAAAACCGAAGAACCACCTCGACCCCTCTATTTTACACTAAAACCGGCTGATAACCAAGGATATTTTTTCGCTTTTTGCCCTCTGGCTCAATCTGTAACTTTAGGCATCTTCATTTCTTATCTGCTAAAAAAGCATTGCTTGTTAAAAAAAATTGGGTTATTTTATCCCCTGGCCGAATAAACCTGATTTTTAATCCGCCATAACCGGTTAGAGGTAACCAAATGCGGGACAGACAAAAACAACTACTGCAACGGATTGAGCACCTGCTCGAAGCCAACGACTCTCAAGCTCTGGGCAAGCTGCTCAATAAGCAGCGGACAAGCGTCCTTGCCGAAGTCGTGGAACTTCTTGATAACGAGCAAAGACGCATCATCTTTAATGTTCTGGACAAGTCGATATCAGCCGAGGTTCTGGAAAAAGTAAACGAAGCCGTCCGGGCCGAAATCTTCGACCTGCTCAGAGAAGATGAGATAAAAGACATCGTCGCCGAGCTCGACCTCGACGATGCCGCTGACCTGCTGGCCGAATTGCCCGAGGAAATAAGCCAGAAAGTTATAATCAGCATTAAACCCGCCGACGCCGCCAAGATTAGAAAATTGATGAGCTACTCCGAAGATTCTGCCGGTGGAATTATGGACCCCGTCGTAATAAGCGTCCCCGAAGACGCCACCGTCGCAGAAGCAATCAGTAAAATCCGCACCGCCGAGCTCGATGAGGATTTCTATTCTGTTTACATTGTTGATAAGACCGGACGGTTCCTCGGAGACGTCCGTATTCGTCTACTGCTCACTAAACCCGAGGATACCAAAATAAGAACACTCATAGACCCGGATACCATTTACGCTACCGCCGATGATGACCAGGAGGTTGTTAAAAATATTTTCGACAAAAACGACCTGATTGTAGCTCCTGTTCTTGACAACAACCATAAGCTAATCGGCCGAATCACCGCAGACCGCATTATTGAGGTCGCAGGCGAAGAAGCCGCCGAGGACCTCTATACTATGGCCGGCACAGACCCGGATGAACTCGACAAAGTCTCCGTCTTCCACGCCGCTCGCATCAGAATGACTTGGCTTTTCCCCGCCCTTCTCGGAACTGTTGTTACCGCTCTGGTTCTGATGCTTTTTAATAAAAAATTCGACTTCGAAAATTTAGCTGTAACTTACACTGCCGCAGTCGCTTTTGTGCCGATGATTGCCGCCATCAGCGGCAACGCGGGCCTGCAAACTTCTACAATTGTAGTCTGTGGCCTCGCTGCGGGAAACTTGGCTGCGAGAAAATTAAGCCAAGTCTTTATGCGTGAAGTCCGCGTCGCCCTACTTGTAGCTATTAGTTGCGGGATAATCGGCGGTATCGCCTGTGCATTTCTGCCTTATATGCTCGGAAATTCTGATAGCTTTACCAGCAATTTCCAAATCGTATTGGCCTTTGCACTCGGAATGTTTTCGGCGATAATGGTCGCTACAACTCTCGGGTTATTTCTGCCTTTTCTCTTCCGTAGAGTTGGTATCGACCCCGCCATAAGTTCAGGACCCTTGGTTACGACCGCAAATGATTCGATAAGCGTCGCAATTTATATGACGCTGACTCTATTATTGGTAGGATAGTCCATTGCTTCCGATTTTGTGATATATTCCTCTTGGTTTGTGCCGAAAAAACGGTAATATTATTCGGACGTTGGGGTTGACATTTTGCTTCTGGACACTATAATGTATTTATGTAAGGGTTTGTTTTTACAAATCTTAGTATCGAAAAAATATTGCTCCGGCAAACCGGAGCTAAACAGTAAATCAGCCAGCGGTGAGATAGTTGGTTTATAAACTTTGAGGCACGAGCACTAACAATGACCACGGAACAACCTACGAGTAAAAGCCCGAATGCTAAAAGCGAGCCGGCATTAAATAAGTTTTTTAAGGTTGCTGTAAAAACGCAGGCGAGCGATTTGCATCTCAAGGTCGGACAACACCCTAAGTTACGCATACAGCAACAGTTGAAGGACACTACCGGTGAAGTAATGACCGAAGAGCTGATAGAGAAAATGGTCTTTGAGATACTCACTCCGGTGCAGAAACAATCTTTCCTTGATGCTGGCACCATCGATTTTGCCTATGAAATTGGAAGTGAGATTCGATTCAGAGTAAACATATTTCGTCAGCGAAATATGATTAGTCTTGCGGCGAGGCGGGTAAATACCGAATTGTTACCGTTTGAGACTTTGAATTTACCACCAATATTGACAAAAATCTGCGATAGTAAACAGGGTTTGGTGCTTGCAGTTGGTCCTACAGGCTGTGGTAAAACAACAACAATTGTGTCGATGATCGATTACATAAACCGCAACCGTTCCTGTCACGTAATTACAATCGAAGACCCTATCGAATATCTTATTAAGGACAAAAAAGCAATCATATCCCAGAGGGAAATTGGTATCGATACGGAGAGTTTTGAGCAAGCCTTAAAATATCTGATGCGTCAGGATCCTGATGTAATCTGCATCGCCGAAATGCGCGATGCCAAAAGCATATCAGCAGGAATGAAAGCTGCGGAAACAGGTCATCTTGTTTTTGGAACAATGCACTCAGCGAGCGCATCACATGCCGTGCAGAGGCTGTTAGACCTTTTCCCGGAAAAGGAAAGAGGCTTGGCGAGACAAACCTTAAGTTTAACTTTAAGAGCCATCATTGCTCAGGTATTAATGCCTTCTATTAAGGAGGGGACAGACAGAATACCGGGGGTAGAAATTCTTCTTGCTAATCCCGCGGTCAGAAAGCTTATTGCCGAGGGCCGCGAAGCCGACCTGCCGAGTGTTATAAGAAGCTCGCAGGAAGAAGGTATGCAGGATATTACAGATAACCTCACCAAGTTGATAATGGACGGAAGTATAGAACCTAAGGAAGCATATAAGTATGCACCGAATGTGGAAGAGTTAAAAATGGCATTAAAGGGTATTAGGGCCGACACAAGTGGTCTCCTTTGACTTTAATTTGCTATTTTAAACGGAGTTTTTATGACGGATTTATTTATGGCCTCTGCTGAGTATGGCGGCTACATATCTATAGTTAAATTCCTTCTCTTTCTGCTTTTCTTTTTTCCCTGGCTGGCGCTGGTAAATTGGGTACATCAGGATGCCAAAACCGTCGGAACCAACGAAATCTCATGGACAGCCGTTGTCTTCGGCGCGGGAGCCGTTGCAGCGATAGTTTGGCTGCTTACCCCCGTTTTTATCATCGGAATGCTGTTCTACCTGATTGCTGTGGCAGCTACGTCTGTCGGTTATGTAATGCATCGCAATCCCAAAGTTCCGGAATTTAACCGCGTCCTCACGGCAGAGCACATAAAAGGATTGTTAACCAGCAAAGAAAAGAAAATCGAGGCCCTCGAAACCTTACTTTTCATAACAGCAAATGACAATGAAGTCCCTGTCCCTAAACCAAAAACACCCGAATTCTTCGGCTATAGAACCGCCTATGACATCCTCAATGATGC
>CAYXUW010000097.1:0-8549 GCA_964468375.1 uncultured Pirellulales bacterium
TTGTTAGGGCATTGCTGTCGCTCGGACTATCAAAATAGCTATTATCTCCAAAGTCGACATAATCCCCGCTGCCGTCAAAACTCAGCGCGCCGTCAATCTGGCCGCTTGTCCACGTTGCACCGTAAATAGTCCCATCATTGTTGCCGGCCGAGTCGTGAGCTATGTTGCCTTCGCCTTCGTCGAATTTCCAGTGCGAAAGCGGTCGCAGCCATTCGTCCACTGCCAGCCAGTTTGCCGAACAGATAGAGACATCACCGTAGTCGACTACACCGCTCCGGTCTATATCGCTTTTCCCGCACCAGTATGGGACGTCGCAGTCCTCGTAAAGCCAATGGTTGGCGAGAATAGCAAAATCCTTGAAGTTAACATAATAATCTCTGTTCAGGTCGCACCACGGCCAGCATGGAGCGTATTTGCTGAGGTCGCTTTCCACAAAGAGAGGCGGAACCCCGTAACCCTCTGACAAACCTGCCAATATGCTGGTTTCTGCAATATCTAACCAGGTAATACATATAGTCCCATCGACGTAGAACATTTCTATCTGGAAACTGTTCTTCGCATCTTTGTCTCCATACGAGGGGACATCCTTGAACGTTACAGCTATCCTGTCACCGAGGTCCCTATAGGAAATGCACTCGCCATCCGGCGGATTCAAATCTGCAAATACTCCCGATATGCGCGGCATGTTAAAGTGGTTCCCAAATGAGGCCTCATACTCTATATCACCATCTCCGAAAGTAATATAGCCGTTGCTGCCGATGTAGAACCTGTCATGCCTCGCGCCGTAAAACAGGATGTTGGCATCGCTTAAAACAATCTCGGCATAATCATCGTCCCAAAGCGGAACGAACGTGCCGCCATTCGGGTCAGTTGGAAATTCATTCACCTCTTCCCGGCAGGCCTCATAGTAGGAGCCGGAACCATCGGGACTGAACGTTATCATAAGGCCTTCCAGGTCGTTATTGCCTTCATCGAGCAATTCCGTGAACATATCCGGCGGCTTCACTGTCAGTGTAACAGAACGCGACTTAATACTGCCGCTGTTTATGTTCTCGAATATCAGTGTTTCTTCATAAATATTCGGGTCGAGCAGATCGGCATCTGGTGTGATACAAACATTTACATTTGTCGAATCATACGGGTCCAGCGCGCCGGCGTTGGGCTCGACTGAAAGCCAGCTTTCGGTCTCCGACGTGGCCCAGTTAACAGACGCCAATCCGTTGTTTGTCAGAGTATAGATCTTACAGGCCGGTGTAAATGGTCCGCATTTAACACCGCTTGATTCGAAACCTTCAACAGGAGCTATTTGCAGGTCGTCAGGAGTTACTGTGAGAGCTACTGGAATAATAATCGGACTGCACGGGTCATTTGAGGTGACGATAATCTCCGCTTCGTATGTCCCAGGCAAAAGTTCCGAAGCATCGAAAATGACATTTACATCTGCCGCGCCGCCCGGACCGATTGTTCCCTCTTCCGGCTCAATCTCAATCCACGGTGCTCTCGTCTCTAAAATCGCACTATGAACATTGAGCCGGCCTTCCGAAACACAAAGGCCGGATAGCGTCTTATCTACTGTCTGCAGCAGGATTTCCTTTACCTCTTCATTACTCATTATAGGGTTCATTGACCACAGAAGCGCACATGACCCGGCTACGTGCGGCGTTGCCATTGAGGTGCCGCTCAGGTACTGATATTGGTCACCGGGCTCACAGCTCAGAATGTCGCTCCCAGGCGCGCCAAGGTCTACAGAAACCGCCCCATAGTTAGAAAAGCTCGATTTGTTATCATATTTATTCGTGGCCATTACCGAAATTAGACTTTCACAATCGTAACTCGATGGATAATGAGGGTAGATATCAGTATCATCATTACTATTCCCCGCCGCCGCCACGAAAAGCATCCCTGCCGCCCCCGCCGCGTTTATCGCATCTTTAAGTCCTTGACTATAGCCGCCGCCACCCCACGAATTGCTCGATAAATTCGCCCCCATAAGCGTGCTGTACTCCACACTCAGGATGGCATCGGAAGTCCAGCCGCCGCCTGAGTCTAAGAATTTAACTGCCATAATTTTAACATTCCAGCACACACCTGCTACGCCTTCGCTATTGTTGCCTATTGCGCCGATAGTTCCTGCACAGTGTGTGCCGTGGTAATGGTCATCCCACGGGTCGCCGTCATAGTTACAGAAATCGTAGCCATATATATCGTCTATATAGCCGTTGCCATCGTCGTCTTGTCCCGGTGTTCCATTATATTCGGCTTCATTGACCCACATATTTGTAGCAAGGTCAACGTGGGTATAGTCCACTCCTGTATCGATAACAGTTACAACGATTTCATCGCTGCCGGTACTGATATCCCAGGCCTCTGGCGCATCAATGTCGGCGTCTGCCGTCCCTCCGTTCTGGCCCGTATTGTGCATTCCCCAGAGTTCATCAAATCGCGGGTCATCAGGGAACGTTGAGCATACCTGCACCTTATAATCGGGTTCGGCATACAAAATCCCGTTTGTGTTATTAAACGTTACAAGTGCCTCCTCGACAGTCATCCCCTCCGGCAGTTCCACTACGCTTAAACCGGGAACAATATTAAAATTGCGCTCCAAAGTCCCCCCCAGAGTACTGAGAATTTCATTCTTCTCTAATGTGCTGCATAGTTTACCATCGGCCCCGCTGGCAAAACGAACAATTAACCTTCCCGGCTCATAAGGAGCATCACCGGCCACTGTAAAATCGTGACCTTCCGGCATAGAAATAACGCCCTCGTATTCGCCAAACATCTTGTCGCCGTTTTCCCCGGCAGGTTCCATTTCCCCTGCAATTTGCCGAGTTCGAATCAAAAAGTCTAAATCTCCGATGCCATCATTTCCAACGGTCAAGGTATCTTCCAGAATAGTTCCTTCTACCGTGTTCACATCGAAGCTTTCAGGGTCAACCCAAACGCTTGCACTGCTCACAGTGGTGACCATCAGCAATACTGTTGTAAATAACTTTGATAAGATTCGCTTTTTCCCGATCATTTTCTTACTCCTTCCAGAAAATAACGTCAAATTACACCTGTATCGCCACAACAGCTATACTGTAAGCGCGTACATAACTGTTATTTATTACGCTCTTTCCCTGAGATTCTGCAAATTTGTCGAAAAGGCATCCCTCCTTCGATAAGCCGCACGTTTTATACCTCCCTTTTGTTTTGTTTCCCTCCCAGTAAGCCAAGAATAGACCTAAAATTCTCTTTACCAAAAATCCCCCCCGAAGTCAAGGGAAAACCGCCAGATTCCTCTCCCGGATTGACTTAAGAATGTGTTGCCGGAGCTTTTTACGAACGCTGTGAAATGACGAACTAAAAGATTCGAACATTTCTGAATGTTTATGTGCTGTCTTTGAATATTTTCGCATCGTTTTAGTGCGGTTTCCGAACGTTTTTGTATCGTTTTGAATAATTTTGAATGTTTGCCGATATTCCTGCGCCGTTGGCCCCCTTCAGAGAAGATTATTAGGGGCTATTTTAGCCAGAATCGGCTTTAAGCGGACCAAAAAAGCGGAAAATACGCGAGAAACGCGGGTTTTCGGGAATTTTTAAGAATTTTCGGAAAAATCCGGAATTTTTTCAAAAAAAACCTTGCAAAAAACGGCCTTATGGCCTACAATTAATGATGATAATATAATTCTTTTCTTCTTACGCATCTTGGTTTGTGAGGTAGCGTAGATTTTTATAAGTTTGTTCTGTATTTTCTAAATGACAAAACTGCCTCACAGAAGCTGGGGTTCTGTAAAACCCCAGCTTTTTTTATATATATTTACGCAATCGCCGATAATCGCCTTGACAGGAATCTGAATAGGCGGTAAAATAGCGAAAGAAAATAGTAAAAAAACCAAAATTAATGGAACAGAAAGCTGGTTTTGCGCATCTTAACGGGTGAAAAGTAGATATTGAACGAAAGTTAAGGAGTCATACCATGTATAAAAGAAGAGGATTTACGTTGATAGAGCTCTTGGTGGTGATAGCCATCATCGCGCTGCTGATGTCGATATTGATGCCGGCACTGGGGCGTGCCAGAAAACAGGCGCTGGCTGTCGCCTGTTTGTCGCGGATGCATCAATGGGGTGTTGTCTTTTCGGTATATACCGGCAAAAACGGCGGCGCCTGGCATCAGAGGTGGACGGCGGGCGATGAGGGATACCGCAGGATGTGGCTGTGGACCTACGAGCCGTTTTACAAGGACAAGGAATTGCTTATGTGCCCTGCGGCTAATAATCCTAAAAAAGATGGCGGTACGTTCGGCACCTGGGGCGGACCTAATTATGAGCACGGTAGTCAGGGTGCATGGGATCCGGATAACGAGACTTATTGTGGTCCTAATCCTCCCTATGTCGGCAGCTATGGTAATAATCGCCAGCTTATTGATATGTTATATGCTACGGATGCGGAAAACTACTGGAGGCGGGCGGATGTGAAGGGTGCGAATAATATCCCCGCGCTTTTAGATTGTATGTATGTGACTCTTTCTTGGGTGATACCCTCGCCGATGCCTCGAGAGGATGGCGAGTGGCTCGGCCACGGCAACATGTCGCCGTCGATGATCAATCGACATCTCGGGCACATTAACGTTACTTTTGCAGACTTCTCCGCTCGCAAGATCGGTATAAAAGAGTTGGTTACATTGAATGGAAGTCGGACTTTTAACACCTGCAACGCGTGGACAGTATGCGGCCAAAGCGGTGCCACTTATTCGGCAAAGGAGGCTGCTTGTAAGTCGGAATGGGACCTCGCAGCACCTTGGATGAGAAATTTCCCGGTATACTGAGAAAAAAATCTTTGTAATGAAAAAGGCCAGCTAATCAAAGCTGGCCTTTTTTAGTTTACACCCCACCTTAAAAAGTTTGTTAGTGAGCTATTTTCGCACTTGTCAAAGCGGCCAGAAGGATATGTCTCAGCTCATCGGCGCTGAGACTGTCGAGATAGCCGTCCGTGAAGTCTAATTTGAATCGGCCCTTGAAGTTTTTGATTTGTTTTTTAAGCTCGTCTTTATCTAAGGAGGCGATTGAAACCGACGTTTTATCGAGATATATCTCCGAAGCCATTATTCTAACCTCTTAACAACCTGTTTTTCCAAACTGTATTGCCCTGATAATATCGTTCGCGACGGCGAGCTGCTTTTGCAGAAAATTCCGAAAGCGTGCTTAAATACTCAAATCATCTTATTATCTGGTTTAAATTTTTTTGTCATTTCATCGGCGGTCTGATAACTTTCAGTTATGAGGACGGACGAACTGAACTATTATTTGCCGGCGGAACTGATTGCCCAGCAGCCACTTAGCATCCGGAGTGATTCAAAACTGCTGGTTTTTGACCGTTCCCGTGATATGCTCACAGACAGCACTTTTAGCAAAATCGGGCACTTTTTGCAAGACGGTGATTGTCTTGTGCTTAACAATACGAAGGTTTTGCCCGCCCGGTTCTTCGGCAGGCGCGGCAGCGGGGGCAAACTCGAGGGATTATTTTTAGCTGCTGGCGACGACGGCTTGTGGGAAGTGATGCTAAAAGGCGCCCGCAAGGCAAAAACGGGCGAAACAGTTTATCTTGTGGATAAGTCAGGTAAAGATTTTTGCGGCGCTGAAGTAGCCGACAGGACGGAGCGGGGCAAATGCCGGCTTAAGGTAAAAACGGACGCGGACGCCGAAGCTGTCCTTGAAGAAATCGGTTTTCCGCCCCTGCCTCCGTATATTAGGCGGGACAGAGATATTAACCAAGCGGCGAGGGATAAGCTGAGCTACCAAACGGTTTATGCAGAGCACAGTGGTGCCGTTGCGGCACCGACGGCGGGGCTGCACTTTACAAACGAGCTGATTGAACAGCTGAAACTGGCTGGAATCCGCTTTGCATATATAACACTGCACGTCGGCGAAGGGACGTTCAGGCCGATAAATGCAGATACTCTCGAAGCGCATAAAATGCACGAGGAGCAATTCAATATCGACGAGGAAAACGCGCAAATAATAAATGCAGCAAAAGAAGAGGGCGGAAGAACAATCGCGGTAGGCACGACTTCTGTGCGAGCACTTGAGACGCTTTCGGCCGGTTCACGGATTAAAGCTGCCAAGGGTAAAACAGAGTTGTTTATCAAGCCCGGCTACGAATTCAAAATAGTCGATGGGATGGTAACGAATTTTCACCTGCCCAAATCAACACTGCTTGCTATGGTGGCGGCTTTTGCAGGACTGGAAAACATCTTGGCGGCATATAAACACGCCGTAGAGCAGAAATACCGCTTCTACTCCTACGGCGATGCAATGCTGATAACTTGATAGATACTACTTATACATCTTATCAAAGTGGCCTTGAGCAGCGACAACCGCATGTCGCATCATATCTTCGGCTTTGGCGGTTTCGCGTTTGGCGAGGACGTTCATCAGCGCTTTTGTATCCAGCTCTTTGGCCGCTTTTTCGCAGGCCTCCCAGCTCAGGACGCTTCGCGCTACCCTGTCGATACCCTGCTCTGTGTTATCATATGCGCGGGTTTGCATATCGTGGCCTTTCCAGCGGCTGTAGCCCGCCTGCTGAATAAGCCCTGCGATGGCGATATTCATACCGTTGACTCTGGTGCCGTGGTCTATGTCATATTTGCCCGGCCCGCCGAGGATTACACCGTCGTTGTAGCCCTGGCTGTTGAGGTGCATATGTACCATCATATCATTGTCCAATTCCTCGACGGTGTCGTAAACATGGTCAAGGCCGATCATTTCCGAATGGCCGAACTCTTTATTGACGCCTTTCTTGTCTATGGATACGCCGAATTCTTTTTCAATTTTTCTCCAGAACGCTATCGCGCTTGCTACCGTTGGAATCAACATAGCGGGATGACCTTCGTTCGGTTTCGGCTCGAAACCCAAATAAAGTTCGCCGCCTTTTTCCTGTTCGTGTTTGCACAACCCGGCGATGCTTTCTTTGAGGTTTTGATACATCTGCCTGATGCCTACCGTTGCGATGTCGTAACCGAATGAGCCGTTCCATATAACGAGCGCCGGAGCTTCTTCCGGATGCCAGGTTTTTTTCAGAGTTCCGTATGCCAAATCTACAGTTTTCATACCTAACTCTTCAGCAGCTTTTCGCTCATCAGGGTCCAGTGATGCTATTCCGCCGTAAGCAAAGTGGCAGTGAGCACCTGGAGTTATCATCGCCAGATACAACTTGTTGTCCACCAGAGCATCAGCTACGGCGGCGGCGTTTTTGTCATCGACTTCAGCGTCGTAGTGTAGCTCGATGCCCAGTTCGACGTTGTCCGGCATCTTCGGCCGAATCCTGTCAGCCACCAACTTAATCATTTCAGGTGTGCCGAATTTGCCGCCCCATTCCGGTCTTTGGTCGCCGGGCACAAAACCGCCTTTACCCGGATTAAATGTCCACCTGCATATACTATGCAAAGATTTACCTGCCATTTTTAACTACTCCTTTCCAATTGATGTTTCAAAGCATTTTCCCAATTCTCATACGCTTGTTTATACGCTTCTGTCAATTTTGCGTTCGGTTCGATTTTTTTAACGGGCTCCAATCCAACAAAGGCATCCTTCGGGCTCTTATAAAGACCTGCCCCAATACCTGCTCCTCTGGCAGCGCCCTGTGAACCGTCGGTATTATACAACTCCACAACTGACTGCGTAACAGTGGCAAAGGCCTCTGCAAACAGAGGGCTAAGGAACATATTTGCATAGCCCGCCCTGACGGTTTGCGCTTTAACGCCCACCTGACGCATTATATCGACACCGTAGTTTAATGCAAAGATAATTCCCTCCTGTGCCGCCCGCAGAAGATGGGTTCTTTTGTGCGTATTGAAGTTTAGGCCATGTATAGAGGCGCCGGGGTTTTTGTTTTCCAGCGTCCTTTCAGCCCCGTTTCCGTAAGGCAAAACGACCAGACCTTCACTTCCCACATCTACGTCGGCGGCCCATTTGTCCATTTGGCCGTAATCCTGACCATCGGTGGCATTATGTTTGAGCCAGCTGTTTAAAATCCCGGTTCCGCTGACGCACAAGAGCACGCCGTATCTTGGTGCATCAGGGGCGTGGTTGACGTGGATAAAGGTATTAACCCGCGATTTGCTGTCGTAATCACTTTTCTCGGTGATTCCATAAACCACGCCGGAGGTGCCTGCAGTCGCCGCTATTTCGCCCGGGTTCAGGACGTTCAGCGACAGCGCGTTGTTGGGCTGGTCGCCCGCACGGTATGATATTTTGGTGCCGGCTTTTAACCCCAGTTCATCGGCTGCGGATTTTGTCAGTTCGCCCTGCACCGAAAAAGTCGGCACCGCCTCTGCGACCAAATCTTCCGAGATTCCATAATAATCCAATATTGGCTTGGCGAGTTGTTGCTGTTGAAAGTCCCACATTATCCCTTCGGACAAACCGGACGGGGTGGTCTTTATCTCTCCGGTCATCTTCATTGCGACATAATCGCCGGGCAGCATCATTTTATAGATTTTAGAATAGGTATCCGGCTCGTTTTCCATAACCCATTTTAGTTTCGATGCCGTGAAATTGCCGGGCGTATTG
>CAYXUW010000098.1:0-8388 GCA_964468375.1 uncultured Pirellulales bacterium
GTGTGGCCGTGTTGATTGCTACGTTTTTCTCGGTTATGTATGAAAAATTCTCGCCGCACAAGATTCCGACGCGAGGAGCTTTATTTCTGACAATCTGCGGTGTTCTCTATTATATTGCCGGCAGTGCAGTTTTGATATTCGTAGCTTTAGCGGCATTATATGAGTTCTTTTACCAACCTAAACCAGCTTTCGGTGTACTCTATCTTTTACTCGGAGCGGCTGTTTACTGGCTGCTGGATACCTACGTTTTCGACCCAGAGACGAGCGAACTATTCCTGTACTCAAATCCTTTCAGCCAGATAGAGCGGAATCTGGAATGGGAAAAGTGGACGAGAGTGTTCGAAGGGGCTTTGTTCGTTGGTATTCCTTTTATTGTTCTGCTGGTCAATTTTGGCCGATGGCTGGCCGGTAGTATGGGTGTTTCCCGGACACGTGCACAGCGACGACACCGGGGTAAATCCGCAGTTAAAAAGGGAATACTGGGCCATTTCTACCGGGGCAGGCTTAATTGGGTACTGCAAATAATACTGCTTGGCCTTATTACTGTGCCGAGCGTCTGTTTTTCTCACGAGTTCAAATTGAGAAAAATGCTTCAGATGGACTATCTTCACTGCCGGAGGAAATGGCCGGAAGTGCTGGCTATTGCCGGAACGATTCCCCTGGATCAATATCACCCCAGTTATATTCACACCATCAATCGAGCGCTGTATCACACCGGCCAAATGGGTGATGAAATGTTTACCTATGTTCAGGCCTATCAAATTAACGATTTGGTCTTCTTCATGGGCGGTATAGAGAATGTTATCCTTATGGAGCGGATAGAATTATGTTTGGAACTGGGGCTAGTCAACGTGGCCGAGAGGATCGCCCAAGAATTTCTTAGATGGATGAACGACCGTCCGAACCCGTTTGTTCTTAAGCA
Source organism: uncultured Pirellulales bacterium (assembly GCA_964468375.1). GTDB lineage: Bacteria > Planctomycetota > Phycisphaerae > Sedimentisphaerales > Anaerobacaceae > CAYXUW01. The sequence goes on from CAYXUW010000098.1 coordinate 923, forward strand.
GCTTGCAATTATATACATCACAAAGGGAGAAATCGAAACGGCCCGTGTGCACCTGAGGGCATTGAGCAAAAACCTGATATACGGCAGTGAAGCGAAAAATATTCTGCACAATCTCGAAATCGACCCCCTGCTCGAACATGATGAGCATATTCAGCACTTACGTTCGATTATGATTACTACTGACAACGCATATACCCATTACAATGAGAATGACTGTTTGACCGGGCTTCTTAACAGAAATAAATATAATAAAATAGCCTTCGAATATCTGATGGCCCACTACCTTCTAAACAGACAACTTGATAAATTTGTAGAGAACCTGCCCCGCCTTGACGATTTCGGTTATGATAGCATGCCCCGTCATTACCAAGAGGCCATATTGTTTTATAACGGTATAACTCAGAAAAAAATAGACCTGGGCGACAGGGAGATAAGCACCGAGATCTCAAGTCAATTTGAAGAATTTAACAACCTCGGAGAACATTGTAACGGTAATATGGAACAACTCTGGCAGGTATCTGCGCCGAGGTTCGGCCGCACTTACTTTTTCTACTACGTTTTCGGCCTCTCGGGAGTAAGCCAATGAAAAAACTAAATGTCTGTCTGATAGTCTTTTTCCTTTGCGTCCCGGTGATTGCAGTATTGGGATTTATGCTGCAAAAAGGTTCAGCACAGTGCGAGGTCTACACCTCGATTGACCGTGCAGCTAAAATCAAGCCGGATTATACCGACATTGTCATCCCTCCCAACATAGCACCCATGAATTTTCTTGTCCTCGAGCCGGGTTCCAAGTATTTGGTCGAAATACATTCTACAAGTGGCAAAGCCATCAGCATTTTCAGCAGAAACGCCAAAATCAAGATTCCTTTGCGCCGATGGAGGTCGCTGTTAAAAGCAAATCGAGGCGAACAGTTGTTCTTCGACATTTATGTCAAAAACCAGCACGGTCCGTGGGACCGATATCAGAGAATTGAAAACATTATCGCAAAGGAAGATATTGACAGCAATATCGTATACCGCCTTCTTAATCCAACATATAATATTTGGGCATATATCGGAATTTATCAGCGCAACCTTGAGAATTATGACCAGTCCATGGTGCTCCACGGTAAGTCCTTCGGCAGAGGCTGCGTCAACTGTCACAGCTTTCTGAACAACACGCCTGAGAATATGTGCATAGGTGTTCGCAGTGATAAATATGGTAATTCGGCGATATGTGTACGTGACGGCAGTATCGAGAAGGTGGGGACAATGTTCGGCTACACCACCTGGCATCCAAGTGGGCGATTGGTAGCATATTCACTGAATAAAGTCAGGCAGTTCTTCCATATTGCAGGGACGGAGACCCGGGACGTCGTCGACCTTGACGGAGCGATGGCTTATTATACACTTGACAGCCAAACAGTTAAAACGGTTCCTGGCCTGTCTGACAAACAACGGATGGAGACATATCCCACTTGGACGCCGGACGGCAAATACCTCTATTTTTGCAGCGCACCAATATTGTGGAAAGACCGCAACAAGGTGCCTCCATATCGCTATGAACAAGTCAAATATGAATTGAGACGCATCAGTTATGACGTTCAAACAGACCACTGGGGCGAGCCTGAGACGGTTCTCTCTGCCGGCAAGACAGGCCTGAGCATTCTGCTGCCACGTATCTCGCCGGATGGCCGATTTCTGCTTTTTTGTATGTGTAAGTATGGTTGTTTTCCCATCTACCAGCCGAGCAGCGACCTTTACCTGATGAACCTCAAGACCGGTGAGCATCGAAAACTGCCTATCAATAGCAGATATTCGGAGTCCTGGCACAGTTGGTCGAGTAACAGTCGATGGATTGCCTTCAGCAGTAAAAGACAGGGGGGCCTTTTTACCAGGACGTATTTCAGTTACATTGACGAGAACGGCAAGGCATATAAACCTTTCATAATGCCGCAAAAAGACCCTGCATTTTACGACTCGTTCCTCAAAACTTACAGTGTACCCGAACTAATCGTAGCTCCGGTCAAAGTCAGCCACAAGGCACTTAGCCGTGCCGTTCGCCTCCCCCCTAAAATTAGGGTCGATATGCCTATCACGGCCGCAACCCCCGCTGCTGACGTAGGAGAATCGGAATTCTGGATACAACTGAAGTAGCTTACAGAGCAGTTTTTGCCCTCTTCAAATTTATCTGTTCATTATGTGAAATTTATATTACACTTAAAACCTCAAGACTGTATACCTCGGGTTTTCAAAAAATGAAGGCATAATGAAGCTTGTTTTGAATAATGTAACTTATCGTAACTGCCCCGTGCACTTGCGCGAAAAGGTCGCTTTTACTGCTGAAAAACGGCATTTTATGCTGAAAAGAATGCACGCCGAACAACATATTGCCGAAGCCGTTATCCTCGAAACCTGCAACCGCTCAGAATTTTACACTTACGTCAAAAAAGACTTCGACATCACTGCATTTCTGGCCGAGCTTATCCAGCAAATCCAGCCAGAGGCCGCTGATACGTGGAATCAATACAGCCGTCAAAGCTCCGGCTCCGATACCGTCCGCCACCTCTTCAAAGTTGCCGCCGGCCTTGACTCACAAATGCTCGGCGAAAACCAGATTCTATCACAGGTAAAATCCGCCTACACCGAATCCATCGACTCCCGAATGAGCAAATTCCTGTTCCACCGCCTCTTCCACAATGCCTTCCGCGCGGGAAAAGCCGTGCGGACAAATACCAATATAAACTGCGGCGCCGTTTCAGTGAGCTTGGCCGCTGTCGAACTGGCCAAAAAGAAAATCGACTTGGCCTCCTGCACAGCTATGGTAATAGGCGCAGGCGAAAACGCTGAGCTTGCCGCGAAATATCTCCTCAAATCTCAATTGCCTAATCTGATTATAGCAAATCGCAACATCGAAAACGCGCAGGCCGTCAAAGCACGTCTAAAAAAAGGTCAGATAATCCGGCTTGACGATATCGCCGACAAATTAGCTGACGTTGACCTCGTAATCAGCTCCACCGCCGCCGCCGAACCGGTAATAACACACCCTGCCGCTGCAGACGCCCTGTCGCGAAGGAAAAAACCGCTACTGATAATAGATATCGCCGTGCCGCGGGACATAGACCCCCAAGTAAATGAGTTTGAATGCGTTTCCCTGTATAACATCGATGACTTGAACGAGCAGATAAACCTCAACAGAAAAAGACGTAGCAGCGAAATTCCCAAGGCACAGGCAATCGTCGCCGAATTTACGAACAAATTTATGCAGTGGTATGACTCGCTTAACCTAGTCCCGACAATCACACAATTAACTCAGCAGGGTCTTGAACTTGCCCAAAGCGAGGCCCGGCGTTATGCGAAAGACTTTGCCAAAGATGACGAAGAAAAACTCAAGCTCTTCGCCGAATCCCTCGTTAAAAAAGTCCTGCATGGCCCTATTACCTTCCTCAAAAACGGCTCCGACGAAGAACCGAACACAGAACAGCTCCAGGCTGTGGACCTGATAAACAAAATGTTTTTCTCAAAAGACAAACGCGGCTAACGATGAACTATCTTACCGTTGCAACACGAGGCACAGAACTGGCCATTGCTCAAACACAAATCGTAATTTCAGCTTTGAAAAAAATTAATCCAGAAATACAGATTAAAATAAAAGAAATATCAACTCACGGCGACCGCGACAAACGAACCACTCTATGGGATTTGAAAAGCACCGGATTTTTCACCTCGCAGGTCGAAGATGTCCTCCTGTCCGGCCAAGCCGATTTCGCCGTCCACAGCTTCAAAGACCTACCAACCCGGCCGCGAAACGACCTCACTATCGCCGCCGTCTGCGACAGACAATTCGCCGAAGACTGCCTCATCGCAAATGATGCGGTTGATTCGATAGAACAGCTTCCGCCGTCCGCGAAAATTGGCACCTCCAGCTTAAGACGTGCCGCCCAGATAAAACACCTAAGAAAAGACTTAATCCCCACTCCAATCCGCGGCAATGTCCCCACAAGAATAAAACACCTCCGGCAGGGAAAATTCGATGCAGTCATTTTAGCCCGTGCCGGCATAGAACGGCTGGGCCTCCCCGCAGAAATATCATTTTCCCTAACCACGAAGCAGTTCATCCCCGCACCTGCCCAGGGCTCCCTGGCTGTCCAAGCGAGAACAGATAGCCCCGCAATAGAATTAATTGCCGAAATAGATGACAAAAACCTCAGAACAAGTACTTTTGCAGAGCGGCAGGTTCTGGTTACAATGCACTGCGGCTGCCACGCCCCCGTCGGGGCTTTCGCAGAAATCAAAGCAGATAATATAGAAATCCTCGCGTTTATATCGGATTCAGAAGGAGAAAATTTTATCAGCCGCCGCCTCACCGGTCCGGTAGTCGATGCAAACAAACTTGCTGAAAAAATTGCTGGCGACCTCCTCGATTCCGGCGGCAGAGAAATTTTAGACAAACTCGAAAAACCATGAACAAAAAAGGCAAAGTATATCTCACAGGAGCAGGCCCCGGCCGAGCGGATTTGATTACCGTTCGCGGCGCAGAGCTTCTCAAAACTGCCGATTGCATCATCTGCGACAAGCTCGTCGACCCCGCCTTGCTCAAATTCGCACCGCCAAATGCCGAAGTCATTCACGTCCCTAAACGCATCGGTCCCGGTTCCGCCACGCAAGACCAAATCAACAAACTGATGCTCGAAAAAGCAGCAACCGGAAAAACAGTCATCCGCTTAAAAGGCGGCGACCCCGGCATCTTCGGCAGAGTCGGACAGGAAATCGCCGCCCTAACCGAGGCAGGCGTTGACTTCGAAATAGTCCCCGGTGTAACCGCTGCCGTCGCTGCAGCCGAAGCCGCCGGTATAATACTCACTGACAGAAGCTATAGCTCACAGGTAACTTTCGTCACCGGCCGCGAAGCCGAAGGAAAACCCAAAAGCAGCATCGACTGGCCCGCCCTCGCCAGATTAAAAGGCACCATCGTCTTTTATATGGCAATGGAAAATCTAAAATTTATCGCAGACCGATTAATCAAAAACGGTATGAATCCTCAAACCCCCACGGCGGTAATAACCAGTGCCGCATCGCCGAACCAAAAAACTGTAAGAGCTCCGCTTGAGAATATTTCTAAAATGTGCAAAGAAAACAAAATCAACCCACCAGCAATCGTAGCCATCGGCACCGCAGCCGACGAAAAGCTAAACTGGCTCAAAAACAAACCCCTCTTTGGCAAAACCATCGTCACAACCCGCGACGCCGACAGCAACGCCGACTTCGCAGCTAAAATCATTGCCAAAGGCGGTCTCCCCGTCGAATTCCCAACAATAAAAATCAAACCTCTGACCCAGACAAACGATTTCCTAAAAGCGCTTACTAAAATCGCCGAATACGACTGGCTCATCTTCACAAGCGCAAACGGCGTAAAACTCTTCTTCGACGTCCTGAATAAATTAAGCAAAGACGCCCGCGTTTTCGCCTCTGCTAAAGTCGCCGCTATCGGCAGCGAAACCTCAGCACAATTAAGCCGCTTCGGCATAAAAGCTGATTTTGTCCCAACCGTCTTCACCAGCAAAGACCTCGCAAAACAGCTAATCGCTTCCAAAAACCTTCAGGGCAAAAAAGTCCTGCTCCTGCGTTCTAAACTTGCCTCCGATGAGCTTGCCAACCTGCTGGAAAAAGCAATGGTCGAAACCGACAATGTCTCCCTCTACACAATTGAATCCGTAAAAAGCGACTCCGCTCACCCGCTGGGAAAAATCGAAAACGGCAAAATCGACTGGCTCACCTTCACAAGCCCCTCGTCAGCCAAATCCTTTTTCGAACAAATCCCCGCAGAATCGGTAAAATCAAGTAAAACCAAAATCGCATCGATTGGACCGGTGACATCCGAACAGTTGAAAAGCCTCGGCCTCAAAATCGACATCGAGGCAGCAGAGCACACCATCGATGGCCTACTCGATACCATAGAAAATACTTATAAATGATAAACGTCTCAAAATTATATTGCGGCCTCTCCGGCGAATCCGACCACCTGCGCTACAGCACCGAAAACTCCTTCGGCCCAGTCGTCGCCTACAACTGCACAAGCCGTTGCAACCTCAACTGCCTTCATTGCTACAGCAGCTCAACCACCGGTTTCGATAAGGACGAATTATCCACCGCTGATGCCAAACAACTAATCCATCAGCTTGCGGAAGCTAACTGCCCCGTCGTTCTCTTCACTGGCGGTGAACCTTTATTGCGCAGCGATCTGTTCGAATTACTGGCCGAAGCTAAAAAGCTGGCCTCGAGAACCGTCATTTCCACCAACGGAACTTTAATCGACCAGCCCACTGCGGAAAAACTCGCCGAAGTCGGCGTAAGCTACGTTGGAATCTCCATCGACGGCGAGCAATCTTTTCACGACAAATTCAGACAATCTCCCGGCTGCTTCAAAGCTGCTCTCGCCGGTATCGAGAATTGTCAAAAAGCTGACTTGAAAACCGGCCTGCGATTCACCATCACAAAACAAAACGTCGAGCAAATCCCTGCCGCCTTCGATATCGCCGCCAAAGCAAACATCCGCAGAATTTGTTTCTATCATCTTGTAAGGGCGGGCAGAGCAAAAAATCTCGATGACCAGTCCCCGACCATTCAGCAAACCCGCACCGCCGTCGATACGATAACAGAAAAAACAAAACAGGCCGTTCGAAATAATCTCATCGACGAAGTCCTCACCGTCGGCAATCACGCCGACGGCCCGTATCTCCTGTTGAAAATGGCCGCCGAGACAAATCCGCTTTACGAAAAAGCTCAACAGCTTCTTCTCGCTAACGGCGGTAACAAGACCTGCGAGAAAATCGCCTGCGTCGGTTGGAACGGCCGCGTCCACCCAGATCAGTTCTGGCGCAATTACTCGCTCGGTAATACCAAAGACAAATCCTTCGCACAAATTTGGAACAATCCGGATGAGCTGGTGCTCAAAAAGCTGCGGCGAAAAAGCGAATTCGCCGACAAAAGGTGCCGCATCTGCAAGTGGTTCGATTTATGCAAAGGCAATTTCAGATTTCTCAGCTCAGACCCCGCAGAAAAAAACTGGCTGCTTGAGCCGCCTTGCTACCTTGCGGACAGCGAAATAAAAAAGTAAAATAATCTTATGAACTTTCCAAAAATCAGAATGCGTCGGCTGCGAAAAAACGCCGCTATGCGAAGATTAGTCCGCGAGACATCTTTGAGCAGTGATAACCTCGTATATCCGCTTTTTGTCCGCGATGGCGAAAACCTCAAAGAGCCGATTAAATCGATGGCCGGCTGTTTCCACTTCTCGCCCGACACCGTCGCAGCCGAGGCCGCTGAAGTCGCCGCCCTCGGCATACCCGCCGTCCTGCTCTTCGGCCTGCCCGACAAGAAGGACGAAACCGGCTCGGCCGCCTGGGCCGAGGACGGCGTCGGCCAGCGAGCCGTAAAGCAAATCAAAAAAGCCGTTCCCGATTTACTTATTATCACCGATGTCTGCC
>CAYXUW010000099.1:0-8349 GCA_964468375.1 uncultured Pirellulales bacterium
GTATTTAGCATATTGAGGGGAAAGTATTAAAGTCATGCGGGGGAATGCCGATAGCAACATTGAGAGAGGCGGAACGACTCAGCCCGGAGGAGCGCATAAAAAAAACAGGGCCGAGTTGCGGAGGGAGAGGAAAAAGCGATATATTCTCAGCCCTGTCAAATGCTCTTATTAACTTACACCAAGAACTTCTACAAATCTATACTTTTTTTGTCAAAAAATATTCTTATTCGGCAAAAACAATAAAATCCGTCGAAGAAATCCGCTATGACAAAACGTATTCTACCGACTTGCCCGGTGAAAGTAAAGTAATTTCTTGCCGGTATCGGAAAATTTTTTGTGTTTCCGGTCTGCGTTCCGCCGGTGTTTTTCTAATTTCTTTGTTTACAGGCGATTACGATATTCGGCTTAATTTATATATAGGACGAGAGGCGTGAATTTTAAACAAAAAAAATGGGCTGAGGTCGGAGGGAGGAAAAGAGGAGTAAAACCCCAGCCCACACTACTAGTAATATTACGTTTTAACAAATAACATGTTCGGTTTCAAAAGATAATCCCAAAATTTTTTTAAAATCCATTTTTTTCTGCATATTTTGGCTCAGAAATGCATTTAATCCAGCGGAAAAAAAATAAAGAATTCGGACCGCAAGATGCTTTCTACAGATGCGATTTGAGTTTTTCACATTCCGCCGATGCTCTGCAGGGCATCGTGCATATCCCGAAGGTGGCGGACGAAACCGCCTGTTTCGTAGATTATTACATCGCGGGGTATTTCGGAGTGACGGTCAAGATAATCGTCGATGTATTTTTTGATTTTTTCGGGATGGGCCATAATGAATCTGCAGGCGCTATCGCCTCTGGCTTTGCACATTACCTCAGAAGCGACGAGCGGAACGCCGAAGCTTTGCTCGCACCAGCCGGATGAGTATCCGGCGTTCATCGTGCAGACACAGGAGGAAGCTTTCTTTCCGCTTTTTTCCCAAGCATCGGCCTCGAATGAAAATGGGTGGTCATATAAGAGATAGTATTCCTTATCCGGCGTCGGTTTGGATTCGGCGGATATGTCGACAAAGGCCCAGCCGGTATAGGCAAAATGGATGGGACCTGCGGAAAGTTTTTCTATGGGGTCGTATACGCCCATTTTTTGATGGAAGCTTCTGGCATCCACTTTTCCGACGGCGTGTGCGATGTCAAAGAGAAGGTTTCTGGTCATTTCAGCGGCCTTTTCTTCCCCGCAGCCCATTAACATTTCCTTTATGATTTCGAAGAAATCGACGGACATTGAGGCGGCCCTTATAAGAATATACCTCTGGTCGAATATCTCTATGCTGCCTTTAGACGGGTCCTGCCTTCTTATACTGAAGTAGTCGCTGACGTATTCCTGAGCCCTCTGAAAAATCGCCTCAAACTGCGGAGGAACTTTTACGGTATTCAACATATCGCTTTTACTCCACTATGCGGTTCTAAACTACTCATCGGCTGTTAGTCGGCGCCACTTCTGAAATGGGGCGTATTTTTCTATGTTTTTTGCGGAAGGAAGCGATTTGAATCTTATCTCAATGCGGGATAACATTATAGGCCGTTGAGGCGGTTTTCACGGCTGACTATTGGAGTTGACTAAACCGGTCTGCTGGGTGTAAACTATCGTGATTATCTGTATTTAGCATATATGGACAGCGTTTAGTTTTTAGCGAGATTTCTGTGATGCTGAAAAGGACACATACGTGCGGTCAGCTTCGGCTTGAAGACGCAGGGAAAAAGGTGGTTTTAGCGGGCTGGGTGCATTCATATCGCGACCACGGGAATTTAGTGTTCATCGACCTTCGCGATAAGGGCGGTTTAACTCAACTGGTTTTCAATCCGGAGACTCAACCTGAAATCCATAAGATTGCGAGGAAAATCCGCTGCGAATGGGTAATAGCGGCCAAGGGTGCGGCTCAGCCGAGAGGTGAGGGGCTGGAGAATCCGAAGCTGCCCACCGGTCAAATCGAGGTGGCTGTGCAGGAGATGGAGATACTTAATGCCTCGAAGACGCCTCCTTTCGAAGTCGAGGACAGGGTAAAAGCCAACGAGGAGCTTAGGCTGGCCTATCGTTATATCGACCTCCGACGGGGCGAGATGCAGGAGAAGCTGAGCGTTCGGCATCGTGCGGCGAAAGTTGCCCGTGATTATTTCGACCGGCTCGGTTTCTTAGAAATAGAGACTCCGATGCTAGCAAAGAGCACTCCGGAGGGTGCGAGGGACTTTCTTGTGCCCAGCAGGTTGTTTCCGAAGTGTTTTTACGCGCTGCCGCAGTCGCCTCAATTATTCAAGCAGATTCTGATGGTGGGCGGCGTCGATAAATACTTCCAGATAGTGCGTTGCTTCCGTGACGAGGACCCGCGGGCGGACAGGCAGGCGGAGTTTACGCAAATCGACGTCGAGATGAGCTTCGTGGACAGCAATGATATCATCGGGGTTCATGAAAACCTGATAGCGAAGATATGGAAGCAAGCGATTGGGGTTGATGTTAAGGCACCGATGCGGCGGATGTCTTACAAAGAGGCGATGGCCGATTACGGGACCGACCGGCCGGATTTGCGCTTCGATATGAAATTGAGTGATATTTCCGATATTGCCAAGGCGAGCACGTTCAAGGTGTTTACCTCAACTATTGAAAAAGGCGGGATTGTAAAGGGGCTTTGCGCTCCGGGCGGGGGCGAGAAATATTCAAGGAGCGATATCGAAAAGACGCTGACCGAATTTGTCAAGGACTACGGAGCGAAGGGTCTGGCATGGTTTAAGGTTAAAAAAGAAAACGAAAAGCCGGCGCTCGCCAGCCAGATAGCAAAGTTTTTCGGTCCAGAGCAGCAACAACAGATAATCGAACGCCTCGGGGCAAAAGACGGCGACCTGATTCTGCTCGTAGCGGACAGCGAGAAAAACGCCAACAAGGCGCTGGCACCGCTGCGGTGTAAACTGGCGAGGGAGCTAAAGCTATATGATAAAAAAGCTTTCGAGTTTGTGTGGGTAGTGGAGTTTCCTTTGTTCGAATGGAACGAGGATGAGAAGAGGTATGATTCGCTTCACCATCCGTTTACGGCGCCGGTTCCGGAGGATATGGACAAGCTCGACAGCGACCCGGCGAACATACGCTCGCAGGCATACGATGTGGTTGTCAACGGCTCTGAGATCGGCGGGGGGAGTATTCGTATTCACGAGCCGAAAGTTCAGCAAAAGGTTTTCGAGCTTTTGAAAATCTCGAAGAAGCAGGCCGAGCAGCAGTTCGGTTTCTTTTTAAAGGCCCTAGAATACGGGGCTCCGCCGCACGGAGGCATAGCGCTGGGGCTGGACAGGATGGTTATGCTGCTCACGGGCACGGAAAACATAAGAGACGTGATTGCGTTTCCGAAGACGCAGCGGGGCCAATGCCTGCTGACCGATGCACCGAGCGAGGTGGACCCGAAACAACTCGACGAGCTGAACCTGCGAACGCAAAAACATTCGCACGCAACCGAACAAAAAACCGACGAGTAAAATCCGCTTTTATTCAAAGCCAAAGTTGAAAGGGGGTCGCCTGTTATGGTTACAGCGGCAATTTTTGAAAACTGGGAGGAATTTATCTGTCCTGTGGGGCTTTTAGCTGCGGCTATCGTTGCCGTTCTGATAGCTCATTATCTGCTGTTCAAGATTTTCAAGCGGGCCAGCGGGGGCGTGAGGGCGATTCCGAAGGGAGCTATAAAAAAGCGTCTCGGCGGGCCGGTATTCTGGATTATGGCAGTTGTTGCGGTTCGTTTTGTTCTGCCATTTTTCGAACTTTCTGAAAAATTCAGCGAAACCGCCACTCACATCATCAGCTTAGCTTTGATAGGTCTGGTTTCCTGGCTGGTGGTAAGGGCTGTCAGCTTGCTGGAGGATTGTGTTCTCAGCCGATTTGACATCGAAGCAAAAGACAACCTGCAGGCGAGGAAGATTCATACACAGCTAAGGGTTGTGAAGCGGATAGCGATTGTCGTTGTGGTCATTTTGGCAGCGGGGACAATGCTGATGACTTTTCCGCGTGTCAGGCAACTGGGGACGACTATTCTTGCGTCGGCGGGCGTTATCGGGCTGATTGTCGGGATGGCGGCACAGAAGACATTGGGGGCATTCATCGCGGGGCTCCAAATCGCTTTGACCCAGCCGATTCGCGTTGATGACGTGGTGATAGTTGAGAACGAATGGGGCAGAATCGAGGAGATAACTCTGACCTATGTTGTGGTGAAGATATGGGATTTGAGGCGGCTGATAGTTCCTATCACATACTTTATCGAGAAGCCATTTCAGAACTGGACTCGCACAACGGCCGACATATTGGGGACGGCATTTCTTTACGTCGATTACACGGTGCCGGTAGATGCGATACGAGAGCAATTACAAAAAATTCTGAACGAGTCGAAGCTGTGGGACAAGAAGGTTTGTGTCCTTCAGGTTACAAATACGACAGAGCGAACCGTCGAGCTGCGTGCGCTTATGAGCGCCGCGGACGCTTCGACGGCATGGAGTCTACGCTGCGAGGTCAGAGAAAAACTGATTGACTTTATCAAGAAGAATTATCCGCAGGCCCTGCCTAAGCTAAGAGCAGAGCTCGACCGAACAGAAGAGGGAAAATAGACGTTAAAAGTTGAAAACCTATAAGGTTTTGAGCTTATGTGGGAATTTATACATCGAATTTATCTTAAGGTTTTAGCGATTCTGCATCTGTCGCCTTTTTCACTGGCTGAGAAGTGCCGGGTTGCGTTCGGGGCGGCGGTGGTGCTGGTTCTTATTCTTGCTCTTCTTCTGCCGTATATCTGGATGGGTCAACTGGTAAAAAAGGCGGCGCTCGATGCGGGTCGCGCGAAAACCGAGATACTGCTGGCGCAGCACTTTCAAAAAAAGAAAATGAGCGAGACGTCCCTTCCGCCACTGGACAGCAGAGGGGCGGTGATGGACGCAAACGACACTGATATGCGGTGGATTCGATTTAAGGAAGGAAACGGGAAGCAATTAACGGGATTGACCGAAGAGCAAAAAGATATCATCAAGAATCTAATGGGGGGAGAGGAGGTAAGCGACAATATTCTGCTGAGCAAAGATGAGGGGGGTTTTTACAGCGACTATATAAAGGTTTTTCGTGCGAGTGAAAGCTGCATAAGCTGTCATAATCCACAGGGTTCTGCGGAGCCGTTCGGCAGGAACGAGGCGGTAGGTGCGGTGGTCATTCGAAGGCCTGCGGCCGACATAAGCAGGACGATTTTGTTAAACAGGATATGGATAATCGTTGCAGGGCTGATTGCACTTACCGGGGCAATAGTTACTTTTTATATGATAACTCAGCGGGTAATCCTCAGTCCTATCCGGCAACTGCGGGCGATTGCGAACAACGTCGCGGAAGGAAACCTCGGCATAAGAAGCGCGATAAAGACCGGTGACGAATATGAAAAGCTCGCGGACGCTTTCGACCACATGCTCGACGGTCTGCAGGCAGCACAGGAGAAGCTTCGCCAAGCGAACAAGCAACTCGACGCAAAAATTGCAGAGCTTTCGGAGCGGAATATCGAGCTTTTCAAGGCCAATAAGATAAAGAGCGAATTTTTGGCCAATGTTTCGCACGAATTTCGGACGCCGCTGAACGCAATACTGGGATTTGCAGAGATACTGCGTGAGAAGCCCGATATGCTCAAAAAGGACAAGGCCAAACGATATGCGGAGAACATAATCGCAGGCGGGAAAAGTCTTCTTAATATGATTAACGACCTTCTGGACCTTGCAAAGACGGAGGCAGGCAAGATGGAACTGCACATAGAAGAGATGTCGATACCGGAGCTTTGCAGGTCGGTGGTGGGTTCGTTTTCCGCACTTACGAAAAAGAAGAGAATCAAAGTTAAATTGGTGACTGCGGACGAAATTCCAGTTCTTTCGACGGACGCGGGGAAGGTTCGGCAGATACTTTACAATTTTTTAAGCAACGCGGTGAAGTTCACTCCGGAGAAAGGCAGGATTGAAATTCGAGCGGAGATGCGGGACGAGCAAACGGTTCGGATTTCGGTTACCGATACCGGCCGCGGTATTGCCGAGGCGGACAAGGAAAAGATATTCGACAAGTTCAGCCAGGCGGACGGCTCTCTGACCCGCCAGTCAACGGGCAGCGGGCTGGGGCTTGCCATCAGCAAGGAACTGGCGGCTATGTTAGCGGGAAGCGTGGGGGTGGAGAGCGAATCCGGCAAAGGTTCGACGTTCTGGTTTGATATTCCCGTTACACTGACCAAAGCTTAAGAGCTGTTGCTTCAGGGGGCACGAACTATTTGACCTATTCTGCGGTTAAGATATAATAGCAAGCTGAAAGCAAGGTGAACTAAATGGGCAAAAAATTTGTCAGAGCGATTTTCCCCGGGTCGTTTGACCCGATTACGAACGGCCATCTGGACGTTATCAAGCGGGGGATTAAGATTTTCGACGAGCTGATTATTGCGGTCGGCCGAAGCCCCATCAAGAATCCGCTGTTTACTCCCGAAGAACGGGTGGAGATGATAGTGGAGCTGACAGCGGATATGCCGGGTGTGTCGGTTGAGGGTTTTGACGGGCTGACGGTCGAATACGCCACGGAGAAGAAGGCCGATGTTATTCTGAGGGGGCTGCGAAGTCTTACCGACGTTCAACACGAATTTACGCTCGCTATGACCAACAGAGCGGTGACGGGGATAGAGACCGTTTTTGTTATGACCACAGAGGAATACGGCTTTACCAGCTCGACTTTGATTCGTGAGGTCGCCTCGCTGGGCGGTGATGTTTCGAATCTTATTCCGGAAAATGTTTATCACCGTCTTCAGCAGCGTCTCAAGAAGGTGAAAAACGAGCCGCGAGATTCGGATTAAAAATGTTTTCAGTTAGTGTCGAAACTCGTTTTCGGGCGTCACATCAGCTTACGCTGCCGAACGGCTCGAAGGAACCGCTACACAATCACAACTGGGTTGTCATTGCCGAGGTCGGCCGGGACAAGCTCGACAGGATGGGGCTTGTTATGGACTTCTGCCAGCTCAAGAAGGCGACAGATAAGATTGTATCTGCGTTTGATAATATCCAGCTTGACAGCATTGATTATTTCAAGCAGAACAATTCGTCGGCGGAGAACGTAGCCCGATATATATCCGATAAACTCGAGCCGAAGCTGCCGGACGGGGTGAAGCTGGTTAGCATCAGCGTCGCCGAGGAACCGGGATGTTCGGCAAAATTCGTTAAATAAACGATTCGGCCTATAGTAAGAACTCAAATTTGACGATTATCTGATACATAACAGCGGTAAATATATTCGATAATCGATACCGAACCGGATTACAGGGGAATCTCACAAATTTAGTGGTTATCGAGGCGCAATTTTAGTATAATATCGGGGAAGGGTTTATTGATATGCAGTGCCAAATTTGCCAACAAAGAGAAGCAACCATTCATTTAACGGAGATAACCGACGGGGTGCGCACGGAGATGCACCTTTGTGAGCGCTGTGCGCAGGAAGAGGGCATAGCGGTCAAGAGCAAGCTTTCTATAAACGAGCTGCTCAGCGGGCTGCTAGCAACCCAGCCATCGGACGACGAGCTATTCGGTGATACCGAGCAGGACGTCTCGTGCCCGCACTGCGGGTTTACGTTAGGACAATTCACCGAGAACGGTGTTCTGGGCTGTCCTCACGATTATGAAATTTTCGAGAAGACACTGACGCCGATTATCAAAAAGGCACACGGCGGCAGAACGACGCACCGCGGCAAAGTTCCTGCAAAAACGCCGAAAGATACGAAAAAGCAAATAGAGCTTATGGGGCTGCGCCAGCGTCTGGAGGCGGCGGTACAAAGTGAAGATTACGAGCTGGCCGCCAAGCTACGAGATGAAATAAGTCAACTGGAATAAAGAGTTCTGCAACTGGTTCGGCATTTGCCCAATTGCAACGTATAAAGTGATGAAGCTAACTGACATAAGCAACAACATAAACGAGTGGTTCGACGGCACAGGGCCGCTGGCTGATATTGTGATATCGTCGCGGATTCGTCTGGCCAGAAACATTGCGGGGTATAAATTTCTGAGCCGCTGCTCCAACGATGAAAAAGCCGAGATACTTAAAAAACTCAAGGACATTCTTATGTCGCTGGAGCTGGGGGACAAAGTCTTTTATATGTCAGTTGACAAGACTCCCTCGCTCGACAGACACTTACTGGTGGAAAGGCATTTAATCAGCCGGCATCACGCCTTCGGCAAAGGGCCCCGAGGGGTGGTTTTCGCGCAGCGGGATTTTTTCACTGCTATGATTAACTAGGAGGACCATCTTCGAATCCAGATTCTGAGAGGCGGGCTTCAATTAAG
>CAYXUW010000100.1:0-4740 GCA_964468375.1 uncultured Pirellulales bacterium
CAGATACTTCAACGCCGCCGGCGCAGGAGCAGCCGGAACGCTCGGCGAAGACCACCGCCCCGAATCCCATCTCATCCCCCGAGTCATCCTGACGGCAATGGGGAAAAACAGCGAAATCAAAATCTATGGAACCGACTACCCCACCCACGACGGCACCTGCATCCGCGACTACATCCATATCGAGGATTTATGCAGGGCGCATCTGCTGACGCTGAACAGATTGGAGCAAAACTCCGAGCTTATCTACAATTTAGGCAACGGCAGCGGCTACTCCGTCAGGGAAGTAATAGAAACCGTTAAAAAAGTCAGCGGCAAAGATTTCAAAGTAACAGAATCAGCCCGGCGACCCGGCGACCCCCCTGAACTGACTTCAGACGCCTCAAAGGCGGTCGATGAATTAAACTGGAGACCTGAATTCCCCGACCTCGAGAAAATCATCGCTACCGCCTGGCAATGGCACAACAAATATCCCGACGGCTACCCGGACTGATTGGAAACTTATGAGTGAGATTTACCTCGGAATCGATTTAGGCGGAACATTCATAAAACTCGGCTGTTTCGATTCACAGCTAAAACTCTTGGCCAAAACCTCAGCCCCCACACAGGCCGAAAAAGACGCCGAGACAATAATAGAAAACATCGCCAAAACCTCCGAGCAGTGCGCAGCCGAAGCCGGCTTTTCTATGGCCGGCGTCTCCGCCGTCGGCCTCGCCTGTCCCGGCCCTGCTAAATACAGAGAAGGAATAATCGAAGCGGCTACTAACTTCCCCAGTCTCAGAAATATCCCCATTCGGCAGATGCTCAGCGACCGGCTGGGCGGAAAAACCATCGTTTTCGAAAACGACGCCAACGCCGCCTGCTTCGGCGAATTCGTTGCCGGTGCGGGAAAAGACGTTGACGACATGGTATTCTTCACCCTCGGCACCGGTATCGGCGGCGGCATTATCAACAAAGGCAAGCTCCTCGTCGGCGCCGGCGACAACGCCAATGAGCTCGGCCACATCATAATCTACCCCGACGGCCGGTTATGCAACTGCGGCCAGAAGGGCTGCGCCGAGGCCTACGCCTCCGCCTCTAACACCGCAAAAAGGGCAACAGAAGCCGTAAAGGCCGGAGAAAAATCCACCCTTAAAGAAGTCCTCGATAAAAACGCCCGAATCACCTGCAAAGACGTTTACGACCACCTAAAAGCCGGTGATAAATTAGCCAAAAAAATAACTGACGAAACCGCCAAAGCACTCGCCATCCTTTGCATAAACACTCTGCACACCACAGAACCTGCACGCATAGTCTTCGCAGGCGGTATGATTGCCGCCGGCGACATCCTGCTGAACCGGATAAAAGACTACTTCAATGAGCACATCTGGCACCTGAAAAAAGAAACCGTCGAGATTTGTTTCGCCACGCTCGGCGAAGATGCCGGCATAATCGGCGCCGCCGCACTCGCTAAGCAAATGAAATAAGAATCACCTCTTCTGCTGATGACCCAGTATCCGCGCCGGCAGAAACAGAATTGATTTAATCAGTGCAAGAAATGCCTCCGCCGCGACACCAACAACACGAAATGGTATCGACAGCAGCCAAACTATCGGCCATAAAACAAGCGCCAAAAGTGCTATCGGCCAGCACAGCACCAGCAATATCGCCCACAGCAGTAATACTATCAATACCTTAATCGCGGCTCTCCATATTTACCACGGCCTCACGGAAGCGGAGGATACGCCCCGACAAATCGCCCGTCTTCTTCCTCCCTGCCGAGAAGTTTGCCGATTTCTGAAGGCAGAGTCGTCCCCGCCTCAGAACCCACAAATTCCTGCATCAACCGGTAATTGTCCAGCTTCCGGCTCTTAAACAACGGACTATCATAATCAGCTAAATACCGGCTGTGCGCTGCAAATTCCGGATGCAGCTGCCTCAAACCGTCAAGCGATTCTAAATCCCTCTGGCAATTAGCATCTGTCGGCACCGGGCTCCATAACATCAGCGGCTCATCGCTCTCGCCCTCGCGCACATAAACGTTATAATCCAGTTTTAGCAATTGTGGCTTATCGAGGCGTTCGCACAAATTATCCTTCTGCCAAACCACCATAAGCGGCCTGCGATACTTCCCGTCCATCGCAAGCAGGTTGTTGACGAATATATGCCCGTCACGTTCATCAATACCCGGCCCCGTGCTCGGATGATCCCACCCGTAAGTGGTCTCAGCCATACCTCTGTCGGTGCGCCCGAAAAATACCGTGCTGTCCACCAATGTGTTGTTATATACCTGTGCATCGCAGCTGTTAAGCACGCGAATCCCCTGGTCGCAGCTTACAAAAACATTCCCCGCGCAAATCATCCCCTTAGAGATTTCCATAAAAAATCCGCTGTCGCTCGGCCACCATCGCCCCCTCGTGATTTTCCTGTTCACATCGCCCACGTTCTCGACCCAGTTATCCAGAAACCGCCCGTCAACATTGCCCACGTCATACCAGATACCGTTCGAGTTCGGAAGATCCGTCACCAGATTGTCCCTGCACGTAACACGATAGCTCTGATTAAATATCTTCACCGCCGCGGGGAAATATCCCGTAATATCCTCGATATTGTTCCGCGTGAAAACGTTTTTCTCCAGCAGAACATCCGACGAAGCAATAATGTAAAGCCCTTCCGTGCTCGTATCACTGATTTTGCAGTGCCGAATCGTCAAACCGTCCCCGCGAAAATATCCGGCCACCCGCGAACAGAAACTAATCTCGCAATTCTCCAAAGCAGTCCCCGTCACTTCCTTGCCGTGATCGCTCTCACCGGACAAACTCTCCGGCTCCGTCCCCTCCACTTCCATCGCCAGCCGGGCATATTGCGTGAAAGTAATCCCCCGAATCACAGGCCCCTTGCCGTCGGAGTGCTTGCCGTGACATTCTCTCGTCGTCCGCGTAAGACAGCCGTTAAAAGCTGTTATCTCCACCAGCTTGTCCGTCGGGTCAATGCTGAGAAAAACCTCCCTCGTAATATAGTTGATGAAATACGAATTCTCGTCAACCTCGCCTTCCCAGCCCGCCGACTGCAAAAACCTGCCATTCACAAATACCATATCATTATTAAAACGGTGCATCGGCGTCTTCCTGCCGTGCCTGCTGCGCTTCCACCAGTCAAGCGGCTTTTCCGGGAACAATCTGTCCCACGTCGTGCTCCACAATTTGTTCTTCAGCCTCTTCCATTCCCTCGCGACAAATGTCCCCTTCAAAATCGGCTGCTCGTCCTTATACGGCTGTATCGTAATCCCCTGGTTCAATACCAGCTCACCCGTTCGGTAGACCCCGCCGCGCATCACAATCGCATCGCCGCTAACTACCCGCTCTATCGCCGCCTCTATCGTCGTCGGCTCAGCAAGTTTTTTCCCGCTCACTGCAGAATTGCCGTCGGGCGCGACATAGTAAATCTTACCTTCCACATCCGGCAGCTCGTATGTTTGCCGAATCGGCCCATAAGGCCCCCCGGACGGCTGCGCACCCGCAGACACCGCCACAAGCATTACACAGACAAAAACAAAGGTAATACGATACGTGGATTTTCTGTTTGCTTGGTCGAAAAACATAATTTCTCCTTATGTGCTACAGCGTTCTAACGTGTTCTAAGCCCCAATAATGCATAAATCCGCCCCATTTGTCAAGCAATTTCAACACTATGCCCTCACTACCAAAGCATAAGGGTTTATTTACAACATTTAATCCTTCCCATCGGAACTTGTCCCGCGTTGGGAGTAACACTTCTGCAAGCTCGCATTTTGAAATTGGGTTCGTTTGGATTTGTTTTTCTAAGCTGGCTGTTCGCGGTTTTTTATTTTTAGCCGCTGCCCCCTGCGTCACCAATCTTACTGTGCTTTTCGTTTTTCATCTTCGGTCAGCAGCTCATTCAGCGACCCGCTGCGGAACCCACCCAAATCCAGCGTAACATATTTAAACCCAAGCTCCTGCAGCCTCTCGACAATCCGCCCACGCTGCCTCATTACTTTATCCATATCCTCCGGCCGAACCTCAATTCTCGCGAGCGCATCGTGATGGCGAACACGAAACTCCACCAAACCCAGCTCTTTGATAAACTGCTCCGCCTGCTCGACCTGCTTCAGCCGCTGTTCGGTGATTTCCAGGCCGTAGCTAATCCTCGAAGCCAGGCACGGCGAAGCGGGAATATCAGCCGTAGGCAGACCCACTTGCCTGCTCAGCTTGCGTATATCTTCTTTAGTAAGCTGCGCCCCCATAAGCGGGCAGCGCACATCGAAAACTTCCGCCGCTTTATTGCCGGGGCGGAAATCATCTTTGTCATCGAAATTACAGCCGCAAATCACGCAGTTAAAATTCTGCTCTGCGGCGATTTTAGTTAAGACCTCGTAAAGATGCGATTTGCAATGGAAACAGCGGTCGGCCCTGTTAGCTGAATAAGCCGCATCGGAAAGCTCATTCGGCCTGACAGTGCGGACCTCGACGCCCATATCTTTCGCCAGCTCAATAGCTTTCGAATACTGGCTTTCAGGCAGAGACGGCCCCTGAGCAATACAGGCCAGCACGTTCTCAGCGCCGAGAGTTTCGACAGCCGACTTCAAAAGGAACGTGCTGTCCACGCCGCCGGAGTATGCGACAATTACCTTGTCCAGCTTTTTGAGAATTTTCTGAAGCGAGTTGTATTTGCTTTCCAAATCCACAATAATCCCATTCAAACACCTTAATACTACGAGGCAATATACAGCCCTGTTTCCTGCAC
>CAYXUW010000100.1:4750-8221 GCA_964468375.1 uncultured Pirellulales bacterium
CAAGCAAAAACACTCGCACATCACTGCCTATCCGTACCGACACTTTGCACCCAAATTCACTCAACGGCTTTGTGAAACGGCGGAATTTGCTTGACAAGGCGGCTGCTATAAATTAAACTGTATTCAGAAAAAACAGGGGCTGGATAATCCCTTGAAAAAGCAACTTTATGAGCTAAATACCGCTCTAATAAGAGGTAAAGCGGGTATCTGTCTTTGTCTTAATAACTAAATGTCTAATTGATAATTTCCTTGCCAAAAAGGTCTTAGTGCTGTATAATGCAGTAGAAGCTGGAGCCCGATAAATATAGCTTCCTTTGTGTCTGGGCATAATTAATTTTATTGTCATTATATTTCTAAAGGAGAACAAAATGAAACCGAGAGCCCCAAAAACAGGTTTTACCATCATCGAGCTACTTACCGTTATGAGCATCATAGTAGTACTTATCGGTATACTCGTTCCATCAATGAATGCTATAAGGCGGTATTCGAAGGTGGTAGCGCAAAAAAATCAGTTTCACGACATAAGCAAATGTCTGGAAACATTCGCCGTGGAATTGGAATACAGCGGTTATCCCGACTCGTCCCCATTTGACGCAAATAATGATTCTTACTGCGGAGCTATGAAGCTCTGCGAGGCAATGGTCGGACAGGACGGTATGGGACTCCATCAGGACTCACTTTTTCTCGCCGAAGGAAAAGGCGGCAGCGGCGGGGATTTGTATTACGTGAGAGGCAACCAATTGGACGACCCTCCTACAGACCCACAAAAGACGAACCTGAGAAACAGATGGAGATGTATGGAAGGCGAAAATGTTCAGGTAGCTTCCTTAGAAGAAATATATGGGTCGGACATAACCCCCTTCCAGTACGAAGGATGGGCGGTTCTCTGCGATGTGTTCAAACGATACGAGCTGCGAAACGCCAAAAATGAAAAACTCGGCATGCCCGTATTATACTACAGGGCCGACCACACACAGCTTACCCACCAATATGACGAGATGGCAACAAATATCTACCGCTACGTCGACAATCATGAGCTGCTCGGACTCGGAGTACCCTGGGATACCGCAGGATCTCATCCTCTTTATGACCCAAATGTTAACAACGTGCTTGACGACGGCGGCGATAGATTCTACGAAGTAACAACGGACCCCGACGTTATCGCGGAGTGGGGCGGGGCCGGAGGCACTTACCCGCAGCCCTACAAAAGGGATTCCTTTATACTGATTTCCGCCGGCTGGGACGGGATTTACGGCACAAGAGACGACGTTTTCAACTTCGAGAAAACGAAATAACAAGACAGATTTTTGATTTAATGCTTGTCAGTTTCGCTTAGCGGCACATCTTTAAGACAGAAAGCCGATGGTGGGAGTCGAACCCACAACCTCAGCTTTACGAAAGCTGTGCTCTGCCATTGAGCTACATCGGCGCTTCGGCAGTTATCATACTAAATTGCTATCCGTTTTGTAAAGCATCTCTATCGGCTAAAAGAACCGCATCCGGCAGCAGAGAAATTCCCCTTGCAAGATAAAACGACGGGCAGTAAACTTAATTTCGCTTTCGAACGTATGCCGAAAAGTGTTTTATAGAAATATGGATAAAGGGTCGGTGCCCGAGCGGCTAAAGGGGATGGGCTGTAAACCCATTGGCGTAAGCCTACGCTGGTTCGAATCCAGCCCGGCCCACTTTTCAAAAGAGGGTGCGCAAGGAAAAAAACTTCACTATCACCTAAAAAAAAGATTATTAATGCAATAAAAATAAGGAGAGGTTTTAAATGAAACGGACAACTTTTTTATTCTCAATTATGACTATGCTGCTGGTATCGGGCCTGATTGTCTCGCGTGTTACTGCTCAGGAAAATACAAACGACTTATCAAGAGCAGCAACGGTAACCGTTACTCCAGCAGGAACTGCTTCGCAAACTGTGACAGTTACACAAAGCGGCGTCGGTATCGGGTGTGATATTCCGCCAATGCCTTCATTCTCATCCCTGCCGACTAATCCCAAATTACCTGATCCGTTTACTTTCATAAACGGAGAACCGGTGCTCACGGTGAAGGGCTGGGAATGCCGCCGTACGGAAATAGCCGAATTGATTCAGGAATTCGAATCCGGCTATAAACCAGACACTCCTTATTCTGCTACAACAGGTTCATTCAATGGAAACACCCTCACAGTAACTGTTAACGATAACAGGCACCAGATATCCTTCAATTGTTCGGTATCCAAACCTTCAGGGTCAGGCCCTTTCCCCATGCTTATAACTGTAGGCGGTTCGTTTCTCGGACCTGTTTCCAACCTTGGAGTTGCCACAATTAATTTACCTAATAACGATATTGCAGCACAATCCGGTTCCGGTTCACGAGGACAAGGTAAGTTCTATACTATGTATGGAAGCAACCATTCCGCAAGTGCTATGATGGCATGGGCATGGGCTGCAAGTCGTTTAATAGACGCTGTCGAAAAGACTCCTTCCTGCGGTCTTGATCCAACCCGTATTGGCGTTACAGGGTGTTCAAGGAATGGCAAGGGCGCTTTGATGTGCGGTGCATTCGATGACCGTATTGACCTTGTCATACCTCAGGAATCAGGCTCAGGCGGCTCAGCAAGCTGGCGTGTTTCCGAATACATGAAGAGCATTCTTGGGCAGAATACTCAGGAATTGTGTGAAATCTGTGGAGAAAATGTCTGGTTCAGAGCTAATTTCAACCAATTCTGCGGTCATGAGGATAAGCTCCCGACCGACCATCATGAATTAATAGGACTGGTTGCTCCAAGAGCAATTTACATAATTGATAATAACATCTTGTGGCTTGGACCTGAAAGTTCATGGAATTGTGCAAATGCAGCCAAAGAGATTTGGATTGCACTCGGTGTACCCGATAAGTTTGGATATTCCTGCACAACCGGTCATAGTCACTGTGTGCTCCCCTCATCACAACGGACTGAACTTAATGCCTATATCGGGAAATACATGGTTGGCGACGGTTCAGGAACTACCGGTGTCATGAGAAACGACAACAATTTCAAATATGATAAAACAAGATGGGTAGATTGGTCAACACCTGATTTGCAATAAGGGTTGTCTCTGAATTTATGCGCCGGGGATGCAATATCCCCCCTGGCATTTTTTTATCAGATAATTTATAGCCTTCTCCACTGATAAAGTGTTTCAGCTTAATACATCAAAGCCGGTTGACACGCCCGCCCCAAAAACCGCCCTTTTCAACCATCCAGTCATAAAAAACAAGTAAAAACGCCATATATAGCAGGATAGTGCAAAAATAAGACGCGTGCCTTATATTTATCTTGTTTTCATCTGCGATAATATATAAGTGTGAAATCTAACAGAGCAAGCATGCAAGCAGCACCTGCCGAGTTAACAGCGCCGCTTTATAAATAACTAAATGAGGATGATAATGAAACTTGACCCAACTAAAATGCAGGATTGGCAGATTGCCGAGGCCGCCG
>CAYXUW010000101.1:0-8170 GCA_964468375.1 uncultured Pirellulales bacterium
CTATCGCGGCCAAGGAACGCGAGATTATCAACCGCAGAGTATCCGTGGAGAAAATGCCCCCAAAGACCACCCCCCATTCCACCGCCGATGAGGATGTCCGCTTTACAACTGCCCTGCCGAAAAGCCCTTTGGTTGTAAAAAAGGATATACCAAATAAAACAGCTATCCCAAAAACCTACGTGGTTAAGCAAGGCGACAGTCTGGCCGCTATAGCCCAAAGATTCTACGGCCGCGACGAAGGCAACAAAAAAATAAACGTCTCCCGAATATTTGAGGCAAATCGAGGGTTACTGAAATCACCTGATGAAATCTACGTCGGCCAAACACTTATCATTCCACCGCTGTCTGTTTCGGCGTCGCCCAAAAATAACATCGCGACCGTCCTTTCCGAAACGGAGTTTGTAAATGTCGAATCCGTGGGCGCCAGACATCTCTTGACTAACAACAGCAAAACAGAAAAAAGCAGGTTGTATACCGTTCGCGAAGGCGATACCCTTTGGGAAATCGCATACGAACAGCTTGGAGATGGCAGTCGCTACAGCGAAATAGCCGAGTTAAACTCTGATATTTTAGACAGCGAGGACAATCTCTGCGTAGGAATGCGCCTGAAAATACCGCCGCAATGAGCCGCACCGGATGATGACTCTGTTTGTTGATTTCTAAATTATAAACTATTAATTATCAATAACGTCGTATGAAATCCCGCTTCCGCTTCGTTTTTGTTATCTTTTACCTTACGGCTGTTTTAATACTCACAATTTGCCTTCGTAACGCCAATAATCGTATTTTTTACAAACTCTGTATGCGCACCGCCGAACAAAATCGACTGAAACAAGAGCTCGGCAACAAACAGCTTCGACTGGAAAACCTAATAAACCCCGCCTCTGTCTCGCACCGTCTCGACCGCAGTTCTATATAGGGAGTTCCGCGAATTGTTGCAAACAAATGAAATTTCAAAAAGCCGCCGAATTATAATTTTCTTCTTCGGCCTTCTTATTGCGGCATTTCTATTGCTGGCCGGGCGGTGCTTTTATCTCCAGTTTTTCAGAGGCGACCACTATCTCGCCGCCTGCGACAAACAGCAGCAGGGACAATTAATCCAAAAACCTCAGCGAGGTGTGATTCTCGATTGCCGTGGAAGAGTGCTCGCCGCAAGCAATAAAAACCAGACCATTTTCGCAGAACCCCGAATTATAAAAGACCCGAAAACCGTATCTAACCGGCTTGCCCCCATACTCGATATGGGCGCACACGAAATCTGCAAGCTCATCACCGAGAGTAAAAATCCCGGCTTTGCAAAAATTAAAACAGGTGCCGACGCAAACCAGTGCAGTGCCGCAGGCAAAATTTACGGCATCGGCATCCACTCCGACTGGAGAAGATACTATCCAATGGGCTTTCTGGCCGCGCACACCGTCGGTTTTACAAGCACCGACAATCGCGGCCTGGCAGGCATAGAACTGCAATACGACAAAGAGCTTAGCGGCTCGACCGGACAGAACATTTTTTTAGCAGATGCATTTCGACGCCCTATTCGGCTGAAACAACAAAACAGCATTGTCAGAGACGGTGTAGGCATTATTTTGACACTCGACGCTACCATTCAGCAGTTCGCACGAGCAGAACTGATAAAGCAATACGAAAGCTACGAAGCCGAATCGGCTGTAGCAATCGTAGCTGAAGCCAAAACAGGAGCAATCTTAGCGCTTGTCTCGCTGCCCGATTTCGACCCGAACAACATCAGGTCATCAGATCCGAACACTTTTCTAAATCGGGCAATAACCGATCAGTTCGAACCAGGCAGTGTGATAAAACCAATCACTGCTGCAATCGCAATTGATACCGGCGCCGTCCAATTGGATGAAAAGATATTTTGTGAGCGAGGAAACTATCACGGCAAAGGTTTCGGAAGTATCGGCGAATATGGTAATCACGAATTCGGCGACTTAACAGTAAAGGAAATCCTCGCTCATTCCAGCAATATAGGAATGGCCAAAATCGGACAGAAGCTTGGTAAAGAAAGATTATACAATGGCTTAAAACTTTTCGGATTCGGTAAAAAAACAGGACTCGATTTGCCCGCTGAGGCAGAAGGATTACTGAGACCGCCGCAACAGTGGACCGGATACAGCATAACCCGAATACCATGGGGTCAGGAAATCTCCGTAACCGCGATACAGCTCGTCAGGGCATTCTGCATTCTCGCCAGCGAAGGACGTTCCATCCAGCCGTTTCTCGTCAGAGCAATAGTAGACAATAACGGCGAAATTATCAAACTCAGAGAACCGCCGCCATCCGTAGGATTTATCGTTAAGCCCGAAGTAGCCAGGTGGATTGTTAAAGACGCCCTTGTAAGCGCGGTTAACGAAGGCAGCGGCACAAGAGCTAAACTAAAAAAATGGCAGGTATTCGGCAAAACCGGAACCGCAAATATCGCAAAAAGCGATGAAAAAGGTTATTCAAAGAGAAACTACATCGCCTCCTTTGCAGGCGGCGCCCCCGCCGAGGACCCGGAAATAATCGTCCTGGTTTCGATTCGCAAACCAAATATCTCCCTCGGCAAAAGTTACACAGGAGGAACCGTCGCCGCTCCCGTAGCCGCATCAATAATAGAAAAAACCCTAAACTACCTCGAAAGGCAGAAAGCAATAAGCTCTCTTTGACATTCTATTTTAACCTGACTTGACTTTAATCCTCCTGTTCCGCCGTCCACGTCAGGTTGTCAAGGTCCGCAGTTTTAACGAACTCTACAGACCCGTCAACAAATAAAATATTACAGCCTTCATCTTCGTGATTGCCAGTGGTTAAAATCTCAGGCCCGCCCGACTGGTTCCAGCCGGAATCAGTCTCAAAGAGTAAAACCATATCATGCGGAGAATTCTCACCTCGTTCCTCGACGTTTTCGTTCATAGCATAGCTGCATATCCTGCGGGAAGTCTCTATCCCGCCGTATCCCAATCCTCCTACACAACGAAACTTATATTCGTCCGCATCAGCATACTCAATAAGCAAATCACACCACTCCGACGATGTCGGAAACTTGCCGTCATAATCATTAGCGTAAGCGGACATTGCCTGGCCGACAGCGGCCATATTCGCCGCACAGGTCTCCCGCTTGACCAATACATTAAATTTGACAAATGCAGGTATCATAATGCCCATCATTATTGCCGCAAAAGGCAGCGCTACGACAGGAACCGCTATACCCGCAATAGCGAACCCTCTGCCGGTCAAACGCCCCCCGCTTCGCGAAATCATAATCAGCGAAACAATACCAAGTATTACCGCTATCGGTGCCGTCAGAAAAAATGTGCAAAAGCTCAGAATGCCCAGCACAAGTGATGTTATCGCCAGAGTGCTCACCCTCGCACCCGCCGCAGCTCCCGCCGCTGTCGCGCCTGTCAGCACCCAGCTGCAACTTCGGCACAGCTGCGCATCATCGGCGTTCTCTGTTCCACATTTTGGACAATACATTTGCATTCTCCTTTCAGTTTGATTCTCGGCCAACATATCCAGATTCAATACAGAACTGGATAATATTACGGGCCAAAGGTGCTGCATCGCTTGAGCCGCGCTGACCGCCTTCGACTAAAACGGCGACTACAACGCTTCGGCTTTTGCCGTCTTCTGCAAAACCGCAGAACAAGGCATTCTCCGGCGCTTCTGTTGAGCCGGTCTTGCCATAAATATTCACGCCCTGCTCCGCAAAGCCGGTGTAAGCAAACGCGCTGTAGGCCGTTCCGCCCGGTTCGCTAACAACAGCTTCCATACCGTCTCGCACAACCTCCAGAGTCTCCGGTGAAATATCAAGCGAAACGTAAGCAAATCTTGAATCATCACTATTGTCAATAACCAGTCTAGGAGCTTTGTATAACCCCCCGCGGGCAATAGCAGCTATGGCATTTGCCGCCTGCAACAGCGTCGCTCGCAGATTTCCCTGACCTATACCGAAATATCTCATCTCTCCCGCTTCAATCGGCGGCAACTGCTCTAAAGATGATATCACACCCGATGCCGGCTCTGTCGATATTTGCCCGGGGGCTTCTCTTAGTTGTCTTGTTCCATCTCCACTTTGCACAAGCCCCGATTCACGGCCGTAACCGAAGCCATACAGCCATCGCTGCAAAACTTTCGGCTCGATTCTGTCCGCAAGACGGGAGAAATAAATATTGCAGCTTCCTCTAATAGCATTGCGGGCATAGTTCTGCCACTCGTCATCGTGACACCTCCGGTATCTTCTATACAATAAGCAGTTCGGCCAGCCCCTCGGTGCCGGCTTAGCCGGACAGGATATAACCTCATTTGCAGTAATTTTGCCGGATTCGAAACCGGCGATGAGAATCAGCGGCTTCACAATCGAGCCGGGGGGATACTGCTTATTTACCGCTCGATTTCGCAGCGGCTCATTAGAGTCACTGGCAACATCGGCGTATTCATATCTGATACGGTTCAGGTCAAAAGTCGGTATTGAAACAAGTGCAAGAATATCTCCGCTGGCAACTTCAATAACAACCGCCGCCGTCGGAGATTCGCAATTAGAATTGTGACTGCAGTCAATTAAATATTCCTCTATTCTCCGCTGAAGCTCAATGTCAAGCGTAAGCGTAACATCCTCCCCGAACTGGGCTTTGGTCTCATCTATTAGTTCGTGGTCTATGTCGTAAACAACTCTGCCGCGTCTGCCGCGAAGAATCGGCTCACAAACATACTCGACACCGTCGTCTCTTCCGCAAACCTCGCCTTCCAGATACCTCAATAGTTTATCATCCGCAAAAAGCTGCCTGTCGCTCTCCTGCGTCGCAGGGCCGACCCATCCTATTGTTTGAGCGGCTGTCGAACCGAACGGATAAAACCGCTTCGGCCTTGCTAAAATTTGAATACCGTCAACATCCGAAAATTCTAATTGAGCAGTAAAAATATCGTCGTCAGTTTTCAGCTCAAGCAGCGGCCAAGTCTTGTGCATCTCGGCAATATCGACTTTACTTATGAGTTTAAGCCGTTCGTTTGGGTCAGCCTGTTTTTTCTCAAAATCGGCAATCGCAACGTCAATCGGAATGCTGATGATGTTGTCATAATTTCCAAAAACTTCCGAATTGGGAAATTTACGTCGCCAAGCCTGAAATGCACGCCGGCTCCAGATAAAATTATTTATTCTTTGAATCTCGGCCTCTATTTTTGAGGGCTCGACCCCTCTGAATTGAGCACATTTACTGATTATCTGCTCCAACTCTGACAGGCCAGCGTACAGCCTTTTTTCTACCTCAGCCATCGAGACGCCCGTAGCATCTTTGTCGGCTGCTACCAATAACTCGCTCTGCCTAACACGCTCATCCATAACAGAGGTAAGACTATAATCTATATGCAGTTGGAACCGCGGCTCATCGACCGCCAGTACTTTACCGTTTCTGTCGAGTATCCTGCCTCTGACCGTTTTGAGCTGCCGGGTGCGGCGGCTCTGAAGCTCTAAATGACTAATCCTGTCCCGATAGAACGAGCCGGACAGCAGCTGCATCTGCGCAAGCCGCAGCAGAAAAACTATGAAAAAAAGAGCGATTATAATTACGAAAATTTTAATTTGTTTATTATACATCTCACTTCGTATCTCGGCTGTTCACCTTGCCGCTTCCGAGTTATGCCCCAAAATTCGCTACGAGCCGAATCGAAAGAACTCACCGAACACAAATTTTAACGCGAACCGAAGCGATGTGTTTTTATACGCATCCACCACGCCGTTGGCAAGAATAAAAACGGCCCGACAATGCTCGAGTACAGCGATGTCCAAAAAATAACTGCATATACATTCTGCTCAATCTGCTGGCCCTTAAAGAGAGTTAAAAAATGTGCAAGAACCCCCGCCAAAAAACCGGCGATAAATATCGCAGCCGACTGGTAAGGCATTTTCCTGATAGCAATAACACCATTCAGGTACGCCAGCAGCGTGCCGAAAAGACCAAAGCTTATCATTCGTACCCCCATCGCAGAACCAATAATATCAGCGGCGAACCCTATAGTAAAAGAACTGATAATTGCCTCCGAAGTATTATAGTGAATAGAGAAAAAAACCAGCAGAATCAATAAAAAATCGGGCTTAATATTCAAACGCGTAACAGCAATTATATCAACTAAGCTGGCTTGCAATATTGTAACAACAAGAATTAAAGCTGCAAACCGAATCCAACGCATTCTATATCCTTAGTGTTATTAATTAAACAGCAATCGGCTAGCTACCCGCTGCCGATTACCGGCCCTGTGGATTCATTATAATCACCGCCACACTGCTCAATTGCTGTATGTCACAGGCCGGCTTGACCGTCACGTCCCACAGCAATGGATTTTCATCGTCCCTTTCATACCCCGCCACTGTTCCCACAATCATCCGAGTATCCAGAAATCCCGGCTTCTTACAAGCGTAAACATTCTCTCCAATCTTGACGTCGTGCTTCACCGGAAAAAGCTGAACCTTGGCTGAGTCTTTACCGTCGCCTCGGATTACCGTCTTTAATCCCCCTATCATTACTGCCATATTGCATGTAGTCCCCGTAATAAGCTCAACTTTGGCGGTGCGAGGCGAAATCTCAGAGATAGTACCGACTATACTGTTGTCGGCCAGGACAAATTGCCCCTTTCGCAGGCCGTCGTCTTCGCCGCGGTTGATAATAAGCCCGTCGGAAGCAGCCGTAATCACATCGGAAAACATCAGCCCGGCACCCTCCAGCGAATACCTATCGCGAAGCTTTGACAGCTTTTCAACCTTCTGCCGCTCCTGATTCAGCTCCTCCGTAACGTTTGCAAGGTAATTCTGCAGTTGATTATATTTTCTGCGGCTGACCGTATCCGTATGCTGCGGTTGAGCACGAGCCGAAAGAGAAATACTCCTGCCGATACTCAAAGGCCGGCGAAAAATATATGCAAAAGTGAGCTGAAATTTATTCGTCAGATTCTGTGGTGCAAGAAGAAAAATTAACCCACCTAACATAAACCATGCGAATAACATACGCCTGGAAATCTTGATTTGCTGTCTTGCCATACTTATTGCTCGTTGATTGTACGACCAGACGTGGCCATATCCAGTTATCAACTCTGCTTTTGCGGGTTCCCCCTTCGCGATTCCTTCGCAAATGGGATTCCCTTATTCCCAACCGTACTCGTTATGGTCCATCGTATCCTTCCACAACTCAAGATTTTCCAGGTATACGCTGGTACCACGTGCTACGCAGCTTAGTGGGTCCTCCACTCTTTCGACCTTCAGGCCGGTTGCGTTCGCCAGCACGGCATCCATTCCTCGCAGCAGTGCCCCCCCGCCGCAGATATGAACTCCATTGTCTATCAAATCGGCAGCCAGTTCAGGTTCCGCCTTTTCCAGGGTCGCTGTAACCGCATCTATAATAGCGGCAATCGGCTCCCGAAGAGCTTCACGGATTTCTTCGCTCGTTATGACAATCTTTCTCGGCAAACCCGAAATCGTATCTCTGCCCGCCACCTCCATCGTCAGTTCTTCTTCAAGAGCGGTTGCAGAGCCGATTTGTATCTTCACCTTCTCGGCTCGCGGCTCGCCGATGAGCAAATTATAAGTCTTCTTGAGATGATTAATCACCGCTTCGTCCATATCATCACCGCCGATGCGTATCGATTCACACGTCGTGATGTCTGCTAAGCTTATTATTGCTACTTCTGTCGTCCCGCCGCCTATATCGACAATCATCGAGGCCGTCGGGTCAGTTATAGGCAGTCCCGCTCCGATGCCCGCGGCCATCGGCTCATTAACAAGATAAACCTTCCTCGCTCCAGCACGCTCGGCGCTGTCTATGACAGCCCGACGCTCGACTGCCGTTATCCCGCTCGGCACCGCTATCACAACACGCGGCCTAACCAGCCCGCCCCTGCCGTGAACCTTTTTGATAAAGTAACCGAGCATCGCCTCGGTTATTTCGAAGTCGCTGATGACGCCGTCTTTCAAAGGCCTTATCGCGCTGATTGAGCCAGGCGTTTTACCGAGCATTTCACGCGCAACCAAACCCACTGCTTCGCCGTCGTTAAGAACAGTATTGGTCCCTTTGCGAACAGCAACTACGGAGGGTTCGTTGAGGACAATCCCCTTATCACGGACACAAACCAGGGTAGTGCACGTACCAAGGTCAATGCCCATATCCATGCTAAACCAGCCTAAGAT
>CAYXUW010000102.1:0-8056 GCA_964468375.1 uncultured Pirellulales bacterium
ATGAGTAGCGGTAAGGCCGACAGCCAAAGCTATTGCCGGTCCTACCAGGGATATCTTGGCTCTCTTGGAAAGTGCTTTATTCAACGGCGTGAGGATAACAAAGCCGGAATCGGCGAAAACAGGTATGGAAACAAAGTAGCCGATAATAGACATTGCCAGGGGGACATGCTTTTCACCGATAATCTTCAGGATTCTCTCGGCTACCGCAAAGGCCCCGCCCGAATGCTCAAGAAATGTTCCGATGATGACACCGGCGATAATTACGATTCCAATGTTGCCGATGGTTTCGCCGAATCCGCCATTGATTGATTTAGCAATCTCGCTAAGCGGCATCCGGGCGAACAAGCCGAATCCAATAGCGGCGAATAAAAGGGCAACAAATGGGTGAAAGTGAAATTTGCTCGTCGAGATGACAATAAAAAGCACGCTGACGAGCAGAAGTAAAATCAGGAGCATAAACAGAATCCTTTCACTAAAGGCCATTTAGCTGCATTGGTGCTGTCACTTCTTCGTGCGTCTTACCTGCACTTTGGCCAACTTCTCGTAGAACTGGATAATACCGCCGTGGTCATCGCCCGCCTTTCCGTCAACCCTAAGCGCCTGCATAATCTCCATTACACCGCCGGCCAAAAGCACGGGTACACCAATCTCATGGGCGGTATCCAGAGCGTTCGCCAAGTCCTTGATGTGCAGCTCAATCCTAAAGCCGGGCTTGAAATTGCCGTCTAAGGCCAGAGGCACTTTGGCATCGAGGACGGTGCTGCCGGCCAGTCCGCCGCGGATTGCCTGGTAAACCCTTTCCGGGTCCACACCGGCCTTCGTCGCCAAAACCATTGCCTCAGACATTGCGGCGATATTTAATGCTACGATTATTTGATTTGCAAGCTTGGTTGTGTTGCCGCTGCCGATATCGCCGACCAGAACAGCAGAAGCGCCCATAACCTTCAAGATTTCCTCGACCTGCTCGAAGACCCCTTTTTTACCGCCGACCATAATCGAAAGCGTCCCATCTTTGGCCTTCGGCTCACCGCCGCTCACCGGCGCATCGAGCATTTCAACACCTTTCTTCTGCACTTCGGCGGCGACCTCTTTAGATACCAATGGAGCAATCGAACTCATATCAATCAAAATCATTCCCGCTTTTGCACCTTCTAAAACTCCGTTTTCTCCGAGCACGGCCTTTTTTACATCGGGCGAGTTAGGCAGCATTGTAATTACAACCTCACTTTGTGCCGCGACATCTCTGCTGGACTTACCTTCCTTAGCACCAGCCGCCGCGACCTCTTTCACCGGCTCAGGCCTGATATCATAAACCGTCAGCTTATAGCCGGCCTTAATCAGATTCAGTGCCATGGGCTTACCCATGATTCCTAATCCAATAAATCCTATTTTTTTCATTGTTTCTATCCTAAAGAATTCATTGCAAGATTTTAGTCAATCGGGACCAAAACTACTTTGACCGCTTCTCTATTTTCTACCAGCTCGAACGCCTCTTCCCACCTGTCGATAGGAAGCTCGTGCGTAATCAATCGTTCAAGGTCGATTTGACCTTTGCCCATCATTGTAAGACATTTTTCCCAGACGTCCCAGGTATGGCTGAAATGTCCCCTTAAGGTGACAGACTTGGCAATCAGCGGGTCCAGACTAAAGTTTACCGGTTTCGGTCCCCAGCCGATTTTGGTAATCTGGCCGTTGGGGCGTACGGCATCCATTGATAATTTCAACGTCTCGGCAGGGCCGGCGGTATCTATAATTAAATCCGCACCGTAGCCATCGCCCAAAGACATAATTTCCGGCAGGGCGTCCTTTTTGCTGCTGTTAATGGTAATTGCAGCGCCGAATTCTTTTGCCAGCTCCAGCCGTTTGTCGTCGCCTTCCGTGCCAATGGTGATGATTTGGCTTGCTCCCGAGAACTGTGCCATCTTCATACATAATAATCCAATCGGCCCCGGCCCGATTACAACTACCGTATCACCGGGGTTTACGGAGCTGTTACATATAACCGACTTATAGGCAACACAGAACGGCTCGGTTAACGATGCCGCCTTCAGCGAAACATTGTCCGGGACCCTGTGCAGAATCTTGCCCGGAACCTTGACATATTTGGTAAATGCCCCGTCAAGATGAAAACCGAATCCTTTTCGTTCCCTGCAGAGATGATAATTGTTTGTGCGGCAGAGTATACATTGCCCGCAGTAGCCTGCGTGGGTTTCGGAGGTAACGCGGTCCGAAACTTTGAACCCGCTTATTTGTTTGCCGGCTTTGACGATAGTGCCTGCGAATTCGTGCCCTAAAATAAAAGGACAGTTAAAATCGAACTTCACCGCCCCTGTATGCATATGCGGGTCCGTCCCGCACACCCCGATATATGCCACCTCCACTAATACGTCGTTCTCGCCGATTTCCGGAATCGGCACCTCCCGCAACTCCGTAGCGTGCGGCTTGTTCTCATATTTTACTACCGCCTTCATCGTTTTCATTCTATCGCCCTAAAACCTTCTTCACCGCCTTGACAACCGCCACGTCCGTCAGCCCGTAATGGTCCAGCAGCTCTTCATAACTAAGCGCCGACTGTCCGAAACAATCCTGTATGGCCACCGCCTCCATCGGTATCGCCTGCCCGCGCAGTATATAAGCAACAGCACTTGCAAGCCCGCCGATTATCGTATGCTCCTCGACCACCACGACCCCTTTCACTCCGCTTGCCAGTTTTTTAATCGCTTCTTCGTCTATCGGCTTAAGTGTCCCCACGTTCACGACCCGCACCGAAACCCCTTCCTTCTCCAGCGCCTCCGCCGCCTTAAGTGACTTATAAACCATATACCCATAAGCGAACACCGTAACGTCCTTCCCATCACGTATCACGCTCGGCTTGCCTATCTTGAATTTCTCCTTCTCATCCGTAACTTCCGGCACCTCGTTCCGCGGCACGCGAAGATACACCGGCCCATTATGCTCCGCCGCCGCCCGCACCATCTTCTTCGTCTCTATCCCGTCGGCGGGGGACAGTATAGTCATATTCGGTAGCGACCGCATTATCGCAACGTCCTCAATTCCCTGATGTGTTGCCCCGTCCCCGAAATCCGAAAGCCCGCAGCTCGAGCCCATAATCTTAATGTTGATATTCCCGATGCAGCTCACGCGAATTTGGTCATACGGTCGTCCCGTAGCGAATACCGCGAACGAATTCGCAAACGCAATCTTGCCGCTTATTGCCAGGCCCGCCGCCACCGAAATCATGTTTTGCTCGCCGATCCCCATCTCGAAAAAACGCTCGCCGAATTCCTGCTCGAAAAACCGCGTCATCGTTGACTTGCACAAGTCCGCGTCCAGCGCCACAATCCGCTCATTTTCTCTGCCAAGCTCTACAAGCGTCTCACCATATACCACTCTGCAGTTTTGCATTTTCATCCGCAATCTTCCTCGAACAGTTCTCTCGCCGTTATATGCTGCTCTTCGGTCATTATCCCGTGATGGAACTCCGCCTTCCCCTCCGCGAAAGGCACTCCCTTACCCTTAATCGTATGAGCAACAATCATCACCGGCTTGCCCTTAATCTTATCTGCTTCGTCCAGAGCCTCCGCTACCTTCTTAACGCTGTGCCCGTCAATCTCAATAATTTCCCACCCGAACGCCTTCCATTTCTCTCCGTGCGGGTTAGTATCATATCGCTCCGTTATCGGCCCCATCGCTTGCACTTTGTTTTTGTCGAAAATTGCCACAAGGTTGTCCAGCTTATAATAAGCCGCCGTCATCGATGCTTCCCATATCTGCCCTTCAGCTATCTCACCATCCCCAAGTATACAGTAAACCTTGTAATCTTTCTTATCTAACCTTCCCGCAAGTGCCATCCCGCACGCTAAGCTCAGCCCCTGTCCCAGTGATCCGGTGTTCGCCTCTATCCCAGGCATCCTTAGCATCTCCGGATGTCCCTGCGCTATCGTGCCGAGCTCTTTAAGTGTATCCAGTTCCTTCTTCGGAAAATATCCCCACTCCGCAAGCGCCGCGTATTGCGCAAGTGCCGCGTGGCCTTTACTCAATATTAACCTGTCCCTGTCAGGCCACTTCGGCTCCTTCGGATTATGCTTCATCTTGTGAAAATACAATACCGCCACAATTTCAGCTATCGAGCACGACCCGCCTAAATGTCCCGGCTTGCCCGCTCCAATCATCATCACAATATCATAGCGCAGCTTCTTCGCCGTTTTCTCAAGTTCTTTTACCTTTTCT
Organism: uncultured Pirellulales bacterium; assembly: GCA_964468375.1. GTDB lineage: Bacteria > Planctomycetota > Phycisphaerae > Sedimentisphaerales > Anaerobacaceae > CAYXUW01. The sequence goes on from CAYXUW010000102.1 coordinate 4,231, forward strand.
GGCGAAATGCCCATATTTGCCCTTCTCTATAGAACCTCGTGAATCACCCGAAAATCACAGGATTCAGCATAATAACACACAAAAACCCGATATGCAAACCATATTTACCCCACAACCTATGCAGCAGAATGCTTGTGCTGCTTCCTGCTCGGATACTATTTTACTCGTATGCCTTTGGCATACTCACTATTGGTTTCCGACTCGCGGGCATCCGGCAGCACTGCGCAATAAAGTGTGTCCCCGAAGACCGTCGCTTAACGACATTGACATTTTGCTTGTCTTCGCTATATTAACCCCCTTATAAAGGCATTATTGAACTGATACAGAGGAGGACAAGAATGCCCTACGAGGTTTCTTACGATGAAAATGATAAAATCGTCTTGATGCGTGCCTCCGGCAAAGTAATTCATGAGGAGCACTGCGTTGCTCGCCAGAAGGCAGCTCAATTACTCAGGGAAAACAAATGTTTAATGGTCCTCGTCAATTTGCTGGACCTCGACACTGAGAGAAGCTCAACTCAGGATTGCTTTGACTTCGGCCAGTCTCTTGCCGAGGAGGATATTGACCCCGAAACCCGTCTGGCTGTTGTAGTCCCTGAAGACATTGACTCCGGTAAGGACGTTCATTTTGCTGCGACCGTAGCTGCCAACAGAGGAAGGTTCCTTTGGCAGTTCAAGACCGTCGAAGAAGCAAAAAAGTGGCTCCTCAAACCTGAAATGTAAACCCGCCGCCGTCATCAGTATGCTCCTGTTGCTTCTCGCCGTCATACTCTAGCCCTCTACGGCTAAGAAAAATTCCCAGAAAACATTTGCAAAACTTTTGTTCGTATATATAATTAATCATATGAACGTAAGTTATACAGCACGTTTCCCGCAAAAGGCCGTTCTGTGCCTTATCGCTCTCCTTTTGCGCCGCAAGGCGCAATAAACTCTCTCACACAAAAATTCTATATTTGTAAACCCTTGTTTTTGATAAATTTGTAGCAATTTACTTCTGTTTGGGGCATAATTTGCCCTAATCAGCACAAATAGTTGGAGAAAATAAATGGCTGAAGAAAAAATCTTAATTTTCGATACCACCTTACGCGACGGCGAACAGTCGCCGGGCGCTTCGCTTTCCATCTCAGAAAAGCTCGAAATTGCTCAGCAATTAGCGATTTTAGGCGTTGATATCATAGAAGCGGGTTTTCCCGTCTCCTCGCCGGCCCAGTTTGAGGCCACCGCGCAGGTCGCCGAGCAGGTGAGCGGCCCGACCATAGCCGGTCTGGCCCGTGCGGATGAAAGAGATATCGAAGCCGCCGGTAGGGCCATCGCCAAAGCAAAGAAGAAGCGAATACACACTTTCATCGCGACTTCGTCGATTCATATGGAGTACAAGCTGAAGAAAACCAGCGATGAAGTGCTGAAAATGGCTGTCGAGGCCGTAAAGTTCGCAAAGACTTTCACCGACGACGTTGAATTCTCGCCGGAAGATGCGTGCAGAAGCGAAATGCCGTTTTTAATCGAGATTTTGGCAGCGGTCATCGAAGCTGGTGCGACGACGTTAAATATACCCGATACCGTCGGCTACATTATCCCGTTCGAATACGGCCGAATAATCGCTCAGCTTAAATCCGACGTTCCGGGCATAGACAAGTGCGTAATCAGCACCCACTGCCACAACGACCTCGGCATGGCGGTGGCAAATTCGCTCGCAGGCGTGCGAAACGGCGCCCGCCAGGTCGAATGCACAGTCAACGGCCTCGGCGAACGGGCGGGAAACGCCGCCGTCGAAGAAATCGTTATGGCGATACGGACGAGGCCCGACTTTTTCGGCAGGGACAGGGATAAGCCGCTGACGACGAATATCAATACGAAACAGATTTACAAAACGAGCCAGCTTGTCTCTCGTCTCACCGGATTCGTAATACAGCCGAACAAGGCGATTGTCGGTGCCAACGCCTTCGCGCACGAGAGCGGCGTCCACGTGGACGGCGTGCTCAAAGAACGCACCACATATGAGATTATGACGCCGGAGGCAATCGGACTCAGCGGCTCGAAAATGGTTCTCGGCAGGCACACAGGCAGGCACGGCTTCGCCAACCACTGTAAAATGCTTGGCTACAGCCTCAATAAAGACGAGCTTGAACAGGCGTATCAGCGGTTCCTGCAGGTAGCCGACAAGAAAAAAGAAGTCTTCGACGACGACCTCGCAACGATAATCAACGATGAAATCCGCGTCGTAGTCGAGAAAGTTTACACGCTCGAATATATGCGCGTGCTGATAGAAACCGACAACGCGCCGACAGCGAATGTAAAACTAAAAACCAAAGACCGAATAAAAGAAGCCCAGGCCGAAGGCGACGGCCCCGTCGATGCGGCTTATGAGGCGATTCGAAAGGCGACCGGTTTGTCGCCGACGCTCGAAAGCTACTCGATTCGGGCGGTAACCGCGGGTAAAGAGGCCCTCGGCGAAGCGACCGTCCGAATCAGGCAGGACGGCCGAACATATATAGGCAGAGGCGTCTCAACGGACATTATCGAGGCAAGCGCCAAGGCATACGTCGATGCCATCAACCGAATGGTATCCACACAGGATAAAGGCACCGAGCCCGAAGTAAAAGTAGAACTGTAACCAAGAGGTGAAAACCGATGACAATGACAATAACGGAAAAAATATTAGCAAAAGCAGCCGGCAAAGACAAAGTTACGCCGGGTGAGATTATAGACGCAAAGATTGATATTGTTATGTGCGTAGATGTTACTACGCCGCCGGCCCTTTCTATGCTGGCTGAGAAGGGAATAGATAAAGTATTCGACCCTGAAAAAATCGTTGTTACGCCGGACCACTTTCAACCGGCCAAGGACATTAAAAGCGCCGAACTGCATAAACGGCTTGATGAGTGGGCAAGGCGGCACAACATAAAACATTACTATAAAATCGGCAGAGCAGGCGTCTGTCACGCGCTGCTGCCGGAGCAGGGTCATATTCGCCCCGGCGAAGTTATAGTCGGGCCCGACTCGCACACATGCACATATGGCGCTTTTGCTGCATTTGGTACCGGCGTCGGCTCGACGGATTTGGCAGCAGCCATCGCCACGGGAAAACTGTGGTTTAAAGTCCCTGCGTCAATAAAGTTTGTGCTCAACGGCTCGCTGCCGAAAGGCGTTTACAGCAAAGATGTAATAATCGCTGTAATTACACGAATAGGTGTCGATGGCGCGCTTTATAAGGCGATGGAATTCACAGGCCCGGCACTGGCCGAGATGTCGATGGAAGCGAGAATGACCATAACGAATATGGCCATCGAAGCCGGTGCAAAAAGCGGGATTATTGGTTTCGACGATACCACAAAACAGTACCTCGACGAACATTTGAAGGATAAAACTGATTACACCGTGTATGAATCCGATGAAGACGCCGAATATGTGAGCGTGGAGGAATTCGACTGCTCGAAAATTGAACCAATGGTTGCTCTGCCGCATCTGCCGAGCGGCGGCGTCCCGATTGGCGAATGTGCAGGCAAAAAAATGGATCAGGCTTATATCGGAAGCTGTACCAACGGCAGAATCGAGGACCTGCGAATCGCAGCAAAAATCCTAAAAGGAAAGACAGTTGCTATTCGCACGATTATCGTGCCGGCTACACCGACAATCTGGAAGCAGGCAAAAGATGAGGGCCTGTTCGATATATTTTACGCGGCTGGCTGTGTAATCTCTGCACCGACGTGCGGAGCGTGTTTAGGCGGCTTTATGGGCGTATTAGCTGAAGGTGAGAAGTGCATTAGCACGACTAATCGTAATTTCGTTGGCCGAATGGGACATCCGAAAAGCCAAGTGTATTTAGC
>CAYXUW010000103.1:0-8010 GCA_964468375.1 uncultured Pirellulales bacterium
CTCCGAGACTTGCCATTTCAAGCATCTCGTCGTAGCTAATCATCTCCATTTTTGCGGCGTCTTTGAATATCCGCGGGTCGGTCGTATGAATTCCATCGACGTCGGTGTAGATTTCGCATTCCTTAGCTCCCAGAGCCGCGGCCAGCGCGACGGCGGTCGTGTCCGAGCCGCCTCTGCCGAGCGTGGTTACATTTCCGTCGGCGTCTATTCCCTGAAAGCCGGCGACGAGGACGATTTTACCCGCATCGAGCTGTTTTTGAATTCGCTCGACGCCGATGCTCTTTATCCTTGCCTTTGTATACACGTTGTCGGTCACCATCTGGATTTGGCTGCCTGTAAAGCTGATGGCGTCGAAACCAGCGGCGTCGAGGGCCATAGCGAAAAGAGAGACTGTTTGTATCTCGCCGGTGCTGAGTAGCTGGTCTATCTCTCGCTCGGGCGGATTCGGGTTGAGTTCGAGGGCATCTGCGATGAGCTCGTCGGTTTGCTTTCCGCGGGCGGAGGCAACTACTACAACCGAGTGGCCGTTTTTGACCGCCTTGATTACGTTTTTTGTTGCTCGGCAGATTTCTTCCGCGTCGGCAAGCGAGGTGCCGCCGAATTTTTGTACGATTATTGCCATTAGCTTTTCAGGAAGTACTCCATTAGTTCAGAGCCGTTATCTATCTTAAAACCCGACCTTGCTGCATTGGTTTCGCTGAAGGCCGCATTCAGGATGCCGCTTACATTGGTTCCGGCCATAGCAAATGGAGTCGGTTCGGCAGAGTGCGCCCTTTTCGAAATAGGCGTGGGGTGGTCCGGCAGAACAAGTATTCTCCAGCTTTCGTATTTCTGCAATGCTTCTAGGACGGGGCCGACGATATATTTGTCAATCTGCTCGATGGCTTTTTTCTTCATTTCTATGTTGCCGTTGTGAGATGCCTCATCGGGGGCTTCTATGTGGATGAAAACAAGGTCATATTTTTCAAGCGCATCTATCGCGGCGGAAGCTTTGCCATGATAATTCGTATCGACGAAGCCCGTGGCGCCCGGCACGTCTATCAAATCGAAGCCGACGAGCATTGACAAGCCCCTTACGAGGTCGACGGCGGTGATGACGGCGCCCTGGATTCCGAAGCGCTTTTTGAAACTTTCCATTCTTGCCTTTTTACCCTGTCCCCAAAGCCAGATGGAGCTTACCTGATTTTCGCCGAGGTCTTTTTTGACCTTGTTAATATCGTGGTTGGCAAAAAGCTGCTGCGAGCGGGCAATCAGGTCGATAAGTATTTCGGAGTTTTTGCCTCGCGGCAGAATCTTTTCTACGGCTGTGCCTATGTAGTCGTGCGGCGGATAAGTCTGAACGTCGAAGTCGATGCCTTTGAAAACCAGCAGGTGCCGATAGCTTACACCTGCGTAGAAGTGAAGCTGTTTGTTTGCCAATCGTTTGTTCAGGTCACTTATCAGCTTGCCGCCTTCCTCGGTGGATATATGCCCCGCGCTGTGGTCTTCCATTTTGCCGTCGCAAATGGTAACCAGGTTGCACCTGAAGACCCAGTCGTCTGTGGATAACTTTATATTGCGGGCTACTGCTTCTATGGGGGCGCGGCCGGTGTAGAACGTAAGCGGGTCGTAGCCGAGCAGAGTCATTTGTGCGACGTCGCTGCCGGGCTCGAAGCCGTCCGGAATTGTTTGAACTAATCCCTGCCTGCCTTGGGTGCTGATTTTGTCCATATTAGGCGTCTGGGCGATTTGGAGGACGGTTTTTTGGCCAAGCTCTTCCAGTGGCTCGTCGGCTGCACCATCGGGGACTATTATGGCGTATTTGGTCATTAGTCTTTGTCCTCTGGTATATCGACGATTCTTATGCAGACTGGTTTTGCGCCTATGGTGTCAAGTTCTTCCATATCCTTTAGTGCGGCGGTGATGTTTTTCTGCGGCGTTGGATGAGTTGCAATGACGACGGGGACGGTGTTGTCCGGTCCAATGCCTTCGTGCTGCAACGCACCAGATATGCTTATCTGATGTTCCGCGAGCACTTTGCTCCATTGTGCTATTACGCCGGGTTTATCCTTGCACATTATCCTGATATAGAACCTGCAGACGAGATTATCGATTTTATCTATCAGTGAATCGATTTCTTTTCTCGGCTTGAGTTGCAGGTACTCAAAGACGGCGGCGGAGTTGCCTAGGGCGACGTCAATAATGTCGGCGACTATGGCGCTGGCGGTAGGCATCATTCCGGCGCCTCGGCCGTAATACATTACCTGACCGACGGCGTTGCCGAATATGCTGACTGCGTTAAACGAACCATTGACGCGCGCAAGTGAATTATCTTTGGCAATGAAAGAAGGATGCACCCTTAGGGATATCCTGTTGTCTTTGCTTTTTTGTCCGATTGCCAGAAGTTTTAGGACATAGCCCATCTCGCCGCCGTAGCGGATGTCATCCTTCGAGAGCTCTTCAATGCCCTCGACGAATATATCGTCAAGTGAGATTTCGCTTCCGAAAGCGATGGAAGCGAGTATGGCAAGCTTGTGGGCGCTGTCAACGCCATTGATGTCCAGCGTCGGGTCTGCTTCGGCGTAGCCCAAGCTTTGGGCCTGTGCGAGGGCTTCGGAGAAATCTTCGTCTTTGCTGGTCATATTGGATAAGATATAGTTGCATGTTCCGTTGACGATGCCGTACATTGCCGTGATGTTATTTGCGGCGAGGCCGGTTCGCAGCCCGGAGATAATCGGTATTCCGCCGGCACAGCTTGCCTCGAAAGCGATGCATCTCTTGTTTTCGTGGGCGGCTTTATACAGTTCACTGCCGTGTTCAGCCAACAGGGCCTTGTTGGCGGTAACGACATCTTTGCCTGCTTTGAGCATTTTTAGCTGGATTTGTTTTGCTGCATCGGTTCCGCCGACTAATTCTACGCCTATTTTGATGGTATCGTCTTTCAGCAATTTGTCCAGGTTATCGGTGAGGATGCCGTCCGGCAGTTTTACCGGTCTGTTTGAGGTGGTATCGGTGTCAACTACGCAGGCCAGCTCGAGGCGCAGACCGGTTTTGGCTGCTATGGAATCAGCTTCGTCGATAAGCAGTTTTGCGACGCCGGTGCCGATGGTGCCGAAGCCCACAAGCCCAATTTTTACAGTTTTTTCGGCCATAATATACTTTCGGATAATAACGGCTTAATGTTCTGCACAAAACGGCAAATTTAATTGGAACAGGACTGTTAGGTCAAGTAAAAACCGTCGAATCGAATATTATAATTTGGTGTAATCTTAGGGCGTTTAATCGTCTCGGAGAAATTATTCAGCCAGGGAAGGCGTTATGTCGTTTGCGGGGGATATTGCTATATGTGCTTGACAATTACTACGTGTGAAAGTTAAAGTACCGAAGCGAGCATTGGTGAATGACAGTGAATTTGGAGTTTTTTTGTAATGGCAAAAAAGGTTTTGTGTGATGATTGCACAGGGTTGTGCTGCCGGTATTTTGCGCTGCCGATTAGCACGCCTAAAACCAAAGGGGACTACGATGATATAAGGTGGTTTCTGTGCCACAGAGGGATAACGGTGTTCGTAGAAGACGGAGACTGGTATATAAATATCAAGAACAAGTGCAAGTACTTATCTTCGAAAGACCACAAGTGTGAGATATACAGTAAAAGGCCGAGAATATGCAGACAGTATCGTCATTCGAGCTGTGATCGTGTCGAGGGAAAATACGACCATGAGCTGCATTTTGCCAATGATAAAGAGATGGAAGAGTATATAAAAGCAAAGTTCGGTAACAGTAAAACAGAAAAACGTAAGACCCGGAGAAATCGCAAAAAGAAAAGAGATGAAGATACCACCGGTAAAAGGGACGAGAGATTTTTATCCGCCGGATATGGCTGTTAGAAACTGGGTAATAGACGGTTGGAAGAGAGTATCTCTGCGCAATGGGTTCGAGGAATACGACGGGCCTATATTCGAGTATTTGAAAATGTTTCAGCTCAAAAGCGGCGATGAAATCGTCGAGCAGCTTTTCTCGCTCAAGGACCGGGGCGGCAGAGATTTGGCTTTGAGGCCGGAAATCACGCCTACGCTTGCCAGGATGGTTAATCAGCAGATAAACTCATTGCCGAAGCCGATAAAATGGTTTTCCGTGCCGAGGTTATTCCGGGCAGAACGCCCGCAGAAAGGCCGGCTCCGTGAATTCTTTCAGTGGAATATTGATATAATCGGCGAAGATTCTGTGCTGGCGGATGCAGAGACAATATTCTGCGCCGTAGATTATCTGCGGGAAGTGGGGCTGACACCTGATGATATTGTAGTAAAGATGTCCAGCAGAAAAATGTTAGCAGCAGTGTTGAAGGAAATTGGAGTTCCTCAGAAAAATCTGGACTCGTTATATGCCGTGCTCGACAAGAAAAATAAACTGCCTCCGGAAACTTTTAAAAAGTTACTCAGCGAACAGGTTTCTGATAAAAAAATGGCAGCTAAGATACAAGCTTTTATGGAGCTTGAAAACATTTCTCAAATAGAAGATATGTTTGGACGTCAGGAGGCTTTCGATGAATTTGAGGAGTTACAAAGGTTACTAGGCGGGATGGTAGTTGGTGGTTATAACGTTGGCAAATATTGTAGATTCGATCAAAGCGTTGTCAGGGGTCTAGCCTATTATACGGGAATTGTGTATGAGATTTACGATAAGGAAAGTGAACTGCGTGCTATTGGCGGAGGCGGCAGATATGATGATTTACTGAAACAGTTTGGCGGGCCGGGAATACCTGCTACTGGTTTTGGAATAGGCGATTGCGTATTAGGCATACTGCTTGAAGAGAAAGGATTGCTCAAACCTGAGAAGAAAACGTTAGATTATTTTGTCGCCTACGTAAAGGAAGAGTACAAAAGCAGAGCTGTTGAAATAGCTCTTCGAATACGTTCGGAAGGTCGTGGTGCTGATTTCAGTTATAAAGCTAGTAAACTTGGCAAACAGATGAAACTTGCTTCGAACAGCGGTGCCAGAGAGTGCATAATCATCGGCGACGAGCTTTTTACGAATAAGGAGCTTGTTATTAAAGATATGGCTACAAGTGAGCAGAAAAAAAAGAATATCGATGAATTTTTTGCGGAACTCAAATCCTGAAATCAGATGAAGGATTTCTCTCCCAATCATTACGAGCGGGCATTTGAAAATTGGCTGATTGACAATCACATCCGATACGCTCGCGTAGATGAACATAAAAAAGCAGCTCTTGGGCAGTCGAAAGTAAAGAGTTTTGACTTCCTGTTATATCCACCTAACGAACAACCGATAATCGCCGAGGTAAAGGGCAGGTTGTTCAAAGGGACCAGCTTCGCCAAGCTGGCGGGTTTCGAATGCTGGGTTACGGCTGAGGATATCGACGGTTTGGCAAAGTGGCAGGAGGTCTTCGGGCCGGAGCATGCCGCCGTTTTTGTCTTCGCCTATAAAATAGAAAATATCGACGTCGATTTTGACGGCAGGGAGGTGTATGACTTTGACGAAAGCAGATATATCTTTTTCGCCGTCAAATTAGATGACTATCGGGGGTTTATGAAACGCCGCAGTCCGAAGTGGCAGACGGTAACTCTTCCCGCCGACAAATTTCGCCAGTGTGCTGCGCAGATGCAGAATCTTTTAGTATAGCTTATAGTTTTCACATCAGTTATATCCGTAAAAAAAGGTTGGAGGTAAAATTCTCGCTCGAAAGAGGGGGTTATAGTATATTATGCCAAATGCGCATAATAGCAGGTGCAAAACGAGGGATGAAATTACTCAGTCCCAAAACCGATGTTTCCCGGCCGATTACCGACAGGGTGAAAGAGTCGCTTTTCAGCGTGCTTTACAAATATGACCTGCCCGAAGGCAAAATGGCGGCCGATTTGTTCGGCGGAGTGGGCTCTTTAGGGCTGGAGGCATTGAGCAGGGGGGCTGAGTTTGTTGCTTTTGTTGAAAAAGACCCGGAAATTATAAAGATTTTGAAGAAGAATATCGAGAAGGCCGGATTTGTCCATAAGTCAAAAGTTGTAAAGGCCGATGCATTCAAAGTCGGCGCACCGGTTTATGGGCAGAAATATGACCTTGTTTTTGTTGACCCGCCATACGCGACTACAAGACAGGCGGAAGAAAACTCGCCGCTGGGCAAATTGCTGGTGCTGTTAAACGAGCAGTTGTCGGCGGATGCTATTGTCGCAGTCAGAACGGAAAAGCACATAGAATTACTGGAACAGTATGGTCGGCTAAAAGTAACAGAACGTCGGCGGTGGGGAACTATGGCGGTAACTATATTTCACCGGAGCAGCGGATGACAAATAGAGAAGCGGCTGTAAAGATAATCAGGCGGCTCCGCAGCAGGGGCTTTGAGGCGTTGCTGGCGGGCGGGTGTGTGCGCGATACGCTGCTGAAAAGAACTGCCAGCGACTATGATGTTGCTACAAGCGCCCATCCTGAAGATGTAATAAAGATATTTAAGCGCACGCGGAAAGTCGGGGCGAAGTTCGGAGTGGTGATTGTTTTGATTGAGGATAAGCAGATAGAAGTAGCCACGTTCAGAACGGAGACCGGCTATTCCGACGGCAGACATCCGTCAACTGTTGAATTTGCCGGTGCGGCCGAAGATGCCAACCGAAGGGACTTTACCATAAATGGAATGTTTTATGACCCGAAGAAGAAAAAGGTCATCGATTACGTCAACGGCCGGGCCGACCTCGAAAAAGAATTAATACGAACTATTGGTGAGCCAGCCGAGCGGTTTGGCGAGGATTACCTGCGGATGCTGCGGGCGGTGCGGTTTTCGACCCAACTGGGTTTTGAAATTGAGCCGAAGACTTTTTCCGCTATTTGCAGTAATTCAAAACATATATCCAAAATAAGCGGCGAACGCATAGCGATGGAATTAGAGGCCATCCTGGTTGGCCCCAACCGTTCCGCGGGTGTGTCGCTGCTGATGAAAAGCAGATTGGCGGAGGCGATATTTCCCGAGTTTTACGGCGAGAGGGCGGAACTAGCCGTTAAGGTGCTGAACCAGCTGCGAAAAAAGACCGATTTTCCCCTGGCGTTAGCTTGTTTTTTTGCGGGCTGCCCAACTGAGTTTGCGATGGAAAAATGTAGAGTCTTAAAACTCAGCAGGAGCCAAGCCAGGCACCTGAAATTCCTGCTGGCTAATAGAGGAAACTTGGTTGACGAGAATATGTCTTTAGCTCAATTGAGACTGATTGTTGGTGAGCCGTATTTCAGGGACCTTTACGAATTGCAGAGAGCGATTCAAAAAGCTGAACGCAGAAGCGTTGCCGGATTGGTGAATTTACGGAAGAGAATTAAGGCGCTCGGCGATATTGAGTTACGGCCTAAACCTTTGCTTAACGGCCACGAACTAATTCGATTAGGTGCGGTGCGGGGGCCGGAGTTGGGGCAGTTGGCTGAAGAGATGTATATTGCTCAGTTAGAAGGAAAGCTGCATGAAAAGGGGCAGGCCGAAGAGTGGGTGAAAGACTGGCTCCAAAAACACAAAGTAATTGAAAAATAATAGCTGTTCGGAGGAGAATTGCGGTTATTTCTGCGTCGTAAAGCGTATTTTTATTGACAAAAACGGCATTTATTTATACGATATTGGTCACGAGGACGACTATTTATAAAAACAGCGTTTTTGGCAGAACAAACGCATTTATGGAGATATTTTAATGTTTAACAGAAAAACCATCGGTGTGATTTTAGCAGTAGGACTTCTTACAGTCAGCATTTCTTTCGGCCAGACCCTCAAAGACAACTGGAACGATTTTTTGCATTATACGAAGATTGGCCGACTTGATTTAGCCAGGGGATACGCACAAGCTGTTCTTGAGAGCGACCCCGACCCTCTGGAATTGCTCGCTTTAAGCGAGGCAAATCCACAGGGTTATGCGATTTTGTTAAGGGTTATTGATACTTCCTCTGATGCGGAATTAGTCAAGCTGAGCGGAAAGATTCTGGATGTTATCGAGCAGGGCAGATTCATTCGTAGAACCGACCCGCAGATTATTACCGAGGAGATAAGGAGAC
>CAYXUW010000104.1:0-7968 GCA_964468375.1 uncultured Pirellulales bacterium
GTGCCGGATTTATCTTCGCTGTTATATCTTCCCCGCACGAAAGTTCCACCGTTATTTGTTTTTCTTCTGCCTTGACCGTTGAAAGTTCGATAGCCGAAACAAGTGCCTGCCTTATACTCGTTCTCTCGAAGGAAAGTCTCCTTTTTTCGCTGTCCTCCTCTAATCTCGAAAGACTCAAAAGGTCTTCGATTATCGCGTTGAGTCTGTCGGAATGCTTAGAGATGATTTCCAGAAAACGCCTCGCCTGTCCCGGTTCATTTATCGCCCCCTCCAGCAGCGTTTCAACAAAGCCCTTGATTGAGGTGACAGGTGTCTTAAGCTCGTGAGATACGTTCGCGACAAAGTCACGTCTTATTTCTTCAAGCTGCCGCGTTCGGGTAACATCGTGCAGCACAAGCACAGCGCCGCTGCTGCCCCCTTTACTATCGGCCAGACTCGAACCATACAGTTGCAGAAAACGTCCGCCTTCATTTATTACCAAACTGTTAGTGTCAGCGGCCTCCTTATTTGTTAATGTTTGCTTGATGTATTCCTGAAGCTCAGGATTCCGCACCGTCTCTTCGACGCTTCGCCCCCGTGCCTCAGTTTCATTGATACCGAGCAAATCTGCCGCCGCCTTGTTAATACTCACGATATTACCGAACGAATCCACCGCCAGAACTCCCTCAATCATACTCGAAAGTATCGCCTGTATTTGGCTCTGCTCTTCTCTGATTGTATCGATTCTCGCGTTAAGCTGTCGCGCCATTTCATTAAGCGCTTTAGCCAGTTCTGCCAACTCGACTCCGTCCGGTATAGCCAGCCTCATATCAAGCTCACCCGAAGCGAAATGCTTCGCGACTTCCGTCATCTGTTCCACGGGTTTGCTTATCTTCTTCGATATAACCAGACTTGTTGCCGCTGCGAAAACTGCGATTATCACCCCCGACCAGAAGAGCTTCCTGTAAATATCCCCGAGCGCATCGTCAATCGCCGTAACCGGCATGGATGTCCTCACCACTGCTGAAACTTCGCCATCCTGCTTTAACGGAATCGCAAGATACATCATCCTCTTACCGAGCGTCTCGCTGAACCTTATCGAGCTGCCCGAACTTCCTTTCAATGCCTCCCGAAATTCCGGCCGGTCCGAATGATTCTTCATCCGCTCAGGCGATTCATCGGAATCCGCCGCGACCTCGCCGTTCGGCAGAATCACCGTAATGCGAGTAGAACTTGCCGCCCCGATTTGCTTGCACAGGTCATCGATTCCTTTGAAATCCCGCCCTGCGAGTTTGGTCGCTATCTGATTTTCAATCAGATATGCCCGTGATTTGAGGTCCTCCGCAACGTGCTCGAGATAAAATTTGCGCAGCGATTGCGACCCATACCACGCCACCCCGATTACTGAAATCGCGATAATCAGCAAAAAAGATGGATATAACTGCCACAACAGCCGCTTTTTGAACATCAGCTAATCCTTAAAGCGATATCCGACCCCCCGGACAGTCTCAATATACTTACTGCACTGCCCCAGTTTTTTCCGAAGCCCCACTATCTGAACATCGACGGCCCTGTCCGTAACAAGGTAATCGTCCCCGTGCAGAGCATCGACAATCTGATACCTCGTAAAGACCAGCCCCGGTCTCTTCGCCAGCGTATAAAGTATGTTAAATTCCGTAAATGTCAAATCAACCGGCTTGTTCTTGATTAATACCTGCCGCCGCGCGGGGTCTATCATCAATTCGTGAATCTTCACTGGTTTCTTCTCTAAATCGCGTGCAACCGTTCTGTGCAGAATCCGCCGGACTCTCGCGACCAGCACCTTCGGACTGAACGGCTTGGTTACATAATCATCCGCCCCCAGCTCCAGCCCCGTTACAATGTCCGCCTCTTCCCCCTTCGCCGTGAGCATTATGATGGGAATGTTCGCCGTCTTGCTGTCGCTTTTAAGTTTTTTGCATACCTCTAAACCGTCTATCCCCGGCAGCATCAAATCCAGTATCATCAAATCCGGCAGCTTCGCCCTTGCTTTAGCAAGCGCGTCCTCGCCCGTCGTCGCCGTCGAAATCTTATACCCGTTCTTGTCGAGGTTATAGCGCACCAGTTCAAGCACGTCTTCCTCGTCATCCACTATCAGAATATTTTCCTTCGCCATAATATTTATATATATATTCTACATTAGCTTATCGTTAGGAAAATGTTAGTTTTTTGTTAGACTTAGTATACTAAGAAGTTATTCAATCTCAAGAGCCAGTTCTTTATCGCCGAGAAGGCTAATTCCGTCTTTCGAATAGCTTGTGTTCAATTACTGTCAACCGCTCGTTTAAATCCTCATTTCCCTTATGCCTGAAATGAAATGGTTGCAATAACGATTGCCAAGATGAAATAATTGGGCAACGGATTGATAGTCCGATGCTATGAGATTGTAACTGTCTGTAATATAAATAATTATGAAAGTTGTAAGATACCGCTTACAAATTAGCTTACAAAGAAAACTCCAAAAACGATAAAAACTTCTGCGGTCGTGCAGGTAGAAATACGGCTCGTTATTGTCCGGGACATCATGCTGGGCAAGTATCTGTGAATTACCGTAAACATATTTCTTTTTCAAAGAGCTATCAAGTAAGGTTCTAAAATGATGAAAATCTTAGTTTTTAATCCCATAAGTAATTTCGTTTGAAGCCATAGAGAAAAATAGCAACAAATACTAAAATAGTCAAAACCCATGTCAAAACGCTGTCAAAGAAAAGAAATTCATCAGATACAGAAACTGTGTAATTTATTGGAATATCTGGTAGAAAATATGAGTAAAAAATACCCCAACTTATGCAAACAAATAAAAAAATTCTCCAGAATAACCGGGTAAATATCTTTCTTTCCCAAGAAAATCCAAAAAGACCTATGACAGCTATAATACTAAAGACAAAATCAACAAATTCCCAAATTCGCAGAAATCCAACACTTGCATGGTAAAGAGCAATAATTACAGTAAAAATCCAAAAAAAGACTTTCCAAAACATAGATGCTCCATTGCGTTAACTACAAGATAATCTCTAAATATAGGTAGAGCAGATCAAAATACTTTTCCGATAGTGTCTTTATACCATTCGACACCTAAATGCCAATATTCATACCCCATCTGTTTCCAACTCTTAAGAACATCCTCACCAAAAAGGAGATCCCACGCAACGGGAAGAGGATCGCCTGCACCACGAAGACCACTCCAATTGAGAATGTCGTTCATTAAAATATGCTGCAGAGATCTTATATACAATATATTCATCGTATGCAATCCAGATTCTGCTGCTCCTAATGCCAAGCTTATCTTTCCTATAGCACTGGTCTCGGGGAAATATCCTAATGCTATACAAGCAGAATTATATGCAGCTTCCACTATTGGTCGGAAAATGCGACTGTTAGGCCAACCGAACTCTCCGAGCGGGTCTATTTTATTTATAGGATTATTAATACAGTAGAGATACTTATGTAACGTGAGTGGTTCCTGGCGTTTACCAATCACTGGATCACGGGAGGTGAAGCGCATCAGTGCGGGGTCGTACATTCTGGCTCTTAGATAGTATTGTTCTATCTCCGCATCAAACCACTGTCCCGTAAATTTAAACGGATTGCTCACGTTCTCTGCGGTCTCGGTATCGAATGATTCACCGAAGGCGTTATAAGTATAGCTGTTCTGGGCTGTGCCGGTATCATCTATAACGAGCCGGACGCTGCCCAAGCGGTCGTGCAGGTAGAAATACGGCTCGTTATTGTCCGGGACATCGCGCTGAGCCAGTATCTGGCTGTTGGCGTAAATATATTTCTTTTTTAAAGAGCTATCGCACGGGTCTATCGCTAACAGTATTGTCGGCAATTCGCCGGAAATGTCAATAATGTATTTTCTCGTGCCGTTTTCGGCGGAATTTTTATAGACGCGGTTGCCCATTGGGTCGTATTTTAGCGAGATTGAGTTGCCATCGACAGAAGCCGAGCGGAGCTTGCCGTCCCAGTTCCAGACAAAGGTAGTATTCACGTCATTCTGGTTCAATACCGTTAGTTGGCCGTTATCGTCCCAGGTAAGGGCGAAATTATCCCCACCGGAAGCATCTTCCATAAGGTCGCCGTCATAACTGTAATCGGTGTCATTGCTGTCGATGTCGGTTTTTCGCCAGATATTTCCATCCAGCCGATAGTAATAGTTATACTTCCAGGGATTGCCGTTTACATCACTGATGTTAGCTTCAATTAGCTGGCTGCGCATATCGTAGGTGTAGTCGAGATTATGTGTTCTATCCCCGCTGGGATAGCTGATTGTCTCGGTCGCGTCTACGAGCCGTCCGAGGCCGTCAACATCACCGGAATCGGAAGCATCGAAGGTAAACGTCGGTCCCGCAACTCCATAAGAGGTTGTCGAGTAGCCGGTCAGCATGTTGTCGGGATTGTAGCCGTAGGCGATGGAGACAGTATCTCCGCCTGCGGAGCCGTCGAGGTAATACGTAAGCTGTGAGCGATTGCCGTTGTCGTCGTAGCCGAAGCCAGCAATCAGGTTACTAGCGCCGAGCAGCGGCTCGCACACATCGGTCAGCCGGCCAGCCCTGTCATAGACGTAATTTACATCATAAATTAGACTGTCACCCGGGTTGCAAACATTTACGTCGGTCGGCTGGCCGTATGCAAAGGAATAGTCATAATTGACCGCGTAGTCGCTGTAGTCGGTGTATGATTTGATTTTTCCGGATGGATACCAGTATTCAAACGTATACGTGCTGCCTTCGCCTCCCGGACGGTCGTCGTCGTTTCTGTAGTCGGTAATTTCGGTGGGCAGTCCGAATCTGCCAAGAAGTCTTAACTCATAGTCGGGATTACAGGGGTCCTTATAGCTGTATTCCACATATCCATCATCGTCGGGATATATTATCTTTTCCACTTTGCCGTAAGCATCATATTCGTAGGTGATATAATCCTTGCCGGCACCACTCCAGACGGCCTTTTTCTCAAGAAGGCCATTGAACTTGCTGTTGGGGTCACTTAATTCTCTGCTGTAATAAACATACTCCTCGAAATCGCCCGAGGGATAGACGATTTTCTCGGGTTTGCCCAGCGGATATATTGCCATCCAGGTATATTTGCCTTCGGCATCCTTGATTTTAATCTGATATTTGTCGTTGGGGTAGTTGCCGTCTTTGACAAAGCCGACATCATCATAATAGTAGTAAGTTGTCGAATCTTGTGAAATGTTGGTTTCGGTTACGCTTTCGACGCGTCCTCTCGAATCGTAGGTAAACTCGGAGCGGGCAAGCAGGTCATCATCATAATCATAGGAGTTAACGTCTTTTATCTTGCCGTTTTTATAATAATGAAATTCCTTCTTTACAACCGGAGTGGTCCCGGGCGGAGCGGCGAAATATTCGCGAATCTTGCGGTTGGCATTGTCATAATCGGTGTAAATATAGTTGCCGTTCGGGTCTATAACATAAATACGGTTACCGGCGGCATCGTAGCCGTATTGGGTCGTCTGGTTCAATCCTCCGTCTGTGGAGTCGATAATCTGCTTTGTCATCCTCCCTAAAATATCGTATTCGTAAGTGTTGGATTTCTCCAAGACCTGTGAAAGCACCCCTGTCGCTCCGCTATTACTTAATTTAACTTTGTAAACCTTCTCGCCGATTTTGTTTCCGGAGGCGTCGTATTCGAACTCTTCGTGCATGATATATTCAGTGCCAGCAAAAACCGGGCAGCAATTCGGATCGCAGGGGTCACAGTCACAGTCTTCAACGCATTCATTATCGAGGGCGATATGAGTGTATTTGTGTATATTCCTGCCCATCGAGTCATAAAGGTTATCGATTTCTACCCATCCATTCGTCCCCTTATAGCTCCGCCACTGATAAAGAGTGCGCCCGTCGGGCATCGACGCGTTTTGAACTGCTCCTCCAGAATCGCCGTTGCCGCTGCAGTATCCATAATGTTCCTCGTCGCATAGTGAATGGTATCTATTATATAGGCCGTTTAAGCCGGGCACATAAGTGTTATAGATACTCGCGCCGGTCGGAAGAATAACACTAAACGGTTTTTCTCTGGCAAAATAGTAACCGTATAATATTCTGTTTTCCCAGTCATCACCATAAGAATCCGGCTCAAAGTCACCTGGGTAAACAGCTGTTTCATCGATGTATATTCTTGCCTCTCTGACATGTCCGAAGGCATCGCAGACATTCATTTCGACCTTGCCGAGATAGTCGGCCTCGAGGATTTTATGTCCCAGGTCGTCGTAATAGAACCTCTTTTGAGGATTACCGTCAGGAAAACCGCCGATTAAAGACGCACCATCCCATTGTTTACTCAAAAAGCCGCTACCGTCATACACATAAAAAGTAATATTTTCCTCCGGGTCGATCTTCTGCCTGAGCTGACTATTCGCATCATATATGTAGTTAGTATCAGCCCAAACTTCGCCGCCGTCGTCACTAAGCAATGTTCTTTCCCCGACGAGATAATCGCCGCGACTTCCACCTGAGTTTGGCTCTCCGTCTTTATTGCCGTAGAGCCATTTCTTCTCAATTTTCGCCCCGTTGTTTGCATCGCCTTGGCAGTATCCCTGCCAGGTGGTTTGTCGGATCGGGAAGTCATAATCCTGATGATATTCGAGTTCGGTATAGACGTAGTTTACGTCATCGACATATACTTTCTGCTCAACTATATTTCCCCTGTCGTCGTATTTGATTGTGGTCGTTCTATTCGGCTCGTCATAAACACCGTTTCCGTCATTATCAAAATATTCGATGATCATTGTCGGCTTTAACGGGAAATTATAATCTTCATAATAATAATCGGCATCGACAGATCCGCCGCCTCCGGGATGGAACATAATCCGGCCAATATCGTAGAAGGAAACGGGAAAGGCGCCGACCCAGTCATAATGGAAATGGTAATCGCAGGGGTCGAACTCGTTGCCATCGGGCAGCAGGACCGGGAATGTATTAACATCTCTGCTAAGCAAAGCCCCGTCTGGAGTCGTAACAATCACTTCCTGACGTAGTAATAAGGATTCAGAACAAGCAGTATTTACAACGTTCACATCAACAGTAGTAATTAAGTTGCCCTGGTAATCGTAATCATAATCGTACAGCTCACGCATTTTGTATCTATGTGGCACCTCAAACTGGTCTTTTCTCAGGAGGATTCCATCGTCATCATACTCCAGTCGGATTCCGAGCCCTCCGGATTCATACACGTCTAACTCCCACATATTCAACAAAATTTCTTCCAGCATATACTGCTGTTCACTCTCGCTATAGTAATAATCGTCCCAGGTGTTTTCACCGTTACCACAGGTTTCTGGTTCGTCTTCTGTACCTCTCCATATACTATATGATATGTCGTACGTAGAAGGAGCACCTCCGTAATCAAAATTGACATATGCGCCATAAGGCTCGCAGGCATCGTCGCAAATAGCAATTTTGCTGCATAAAGGAATATCATCCTGTCCCGGCAAAAGCTCATTGGTGAAAACCAGTTTTGCAGGGGTTTTGTTATTACTAATTTCTGTCAGAGCAATCTCCTGGTCATTCCAGGTCTGCCACTCGTAAAACAGGGCATTTCCGAACCTGTCCTGCTGCTTGTCAATTCCAGTTACAACCGTCCAGCCAACGAGGCCTCCGTTTTCGGGAATGTCGCGGTCATCACAGGTGAAACTCGCATCAAATGTCATCGTCATGCCATCCGAGGCCTGATAGTACACATAATTTACATCGAACACCAAATTTGGCTCTGTTGCGACAAGGTCACTGGTTCTTATGATATAACTATTCTCATTGTTCACCGGCTTATAAATTACCTGCTGCGTATTGTTCGGATCGACTTCACCAATAAACAATCCACCTCCTCCTGAAGGCAGACACAGCCATAACCTTCCGATGCCGAGGTCCTCTGCATCTTCAGCTGGATATCCACTGCTTATAATCCACTCGACAGAAGAGTCCTCTATCAGAC
>CAYXUW010000105.1:0-7816 GCA_964468375.1 uncultured Pirellulales bacterium
GATATTCCCGTCGATTTAGTTATCAACCAGTACGACCCCGATTCGTGGGAAAATGCCGTTAAGAGCATTTTGGCGAGGGCGAACGAAAGCACGAATCCCACCGTTGTCATATTACAGCACGAATACGGGCTTGACCCTGACAAAAACGGCAACGCGGGTGATGGGACTAATTTTTTAGATATGGCAAAGGCGTTTACCGCCAAGGGGCTGATGACGCTGGTTTATCTGCATACCGTCCTCGATGAGCCGGACCAGCATAAGAAAATGGTCGTGCAGGAGCTTGCAAAATACAGCGACGGTTTAATCGTTACTACCGAAAGCGCTATTAAAATTCTCGAATCGCATACATACGGAATAGACCGTTCGAAACTTAAACACATCGACCATGGTATCAGGATGCGGCATCCTTCCCATTATGACCGATTGACAATAAAGGACGGGCTCAGGCTGAGAGACCATATTCTGGTTACAACGCTGGGGCTGTTATCGCCGGATAAAGGATTGCAGTATGGAATTCGGGGATACGGGAGGTTTTTGCAGGAATCTTGTACGGAAATCCAGAGGAATAAGATTGTTTACCTGATTGGTGGCCAGTGTCATCCTGAATTTGTGAAAGCGGGTGGTGGGAAAGACCACGAGGAATATCAGGCGATGTTGATTAAAGCTTTGGAGGAAACCAAACTTAGGTGGTGCAAGGTCGAAGAGCTGACGGGGGTTGACTTCGGGAAGTACGATGTTGTTTTTCTTGATAAATTTCTTGATGAGAAGATTTTACTGGAGCTTTACGCCGCGACCAACATTATGCTGTTGCCTTATTTAGAGATGCAGCAGATATCGAGCGGCATATTGGCAGATGCAGTGGGGGCAGGCAGAGTTGCAATAGCGACGAAGTTCAGGTATGCGGTGGAGCTGATACATTCGAACAGGAAATGCCCGGATGGGGTTGTTCTCGGCCGGCATGCAAGAGGTATTTTGGTTGACCCGGGGGAGGCGTCGGTCGAGCAGATAGCAGAAGCCCTTGATTATCTGGTTTTCAACAGGGACAAACGCCTGAGGATGGAAAGGCAGGCGCACCAGAGAGGTTATCAGATGCAATGGCAAAATACGGCGTGGGCGCTGCTGCAGCATATCGAATTTGTGGGAGAGGAAAAAGAGATAATAAGCGGCAGAGGGATAACGTTTAAACGGGAAAAGCCCTCTGTATTCCAGCAAAAGACGTAGTACGAGACCTGGAGAATGGTGGGAGAAAATGTCTCAATGGGGGTTGCGAACCATATAGGCAGATTTTGGGTATAATTAATTAGAGGTGTAGATTTATGATTTAAGGCGGTTGGCAATGAAGACGGAAATAAGAGGCGGTTACAAATGGCGGATTCCTTTTGTGCTGCTTGTTTTTATAGGCGGGGTGGGGATATGGTTTTTGCCGTTGTCCTGTAGAAAGACAGCGAAGGTTGGCAATGCGGCGGCGGAGCAAAAGGAGCAAGATATGGACAGGAAATTGACGGCTGAGGAGGAGCGGGTCATCGTTTACAAAGGGACGGAGGCGCCTTTCAGCGGCAAATATTACGACCATTTCGAGAAGGGGATTTATACCTGCAAGCGGTGCGGTGCGGAACTGTTCGAGTCTTCTTCTAAATTTGCGTCCGGCTGCGGCTGGCCGAGCTTCGACGATGAGATTGAGGGAGCGGTGAAGAAGCAGAAGGACGCAGACGGCGTTCGAGTGGAGATTATCTGCGCGAATTGCGGGGCGCATCTGGGACATATATTTACCGGCGAGGGGTTGACGCCGAAGAATGTTCGCTACTGTGTGAATTCCATTTCGATGAATTTTACGCCGGATGCAAAGCAGAAGATAGAAAAAGCGATATTCGCATCGGGATGTTTCTGGGGGACGGAGTATTATTTCAAACAGGCGCCCGGTGTAGTATCCACGACAGTTGGTTATACGGGCGGCGAGCTGGACAATCCGACGTATGAGCAGGTTTGCACAGATAAGACGGGTCACGCAGAAGCGGTTGAGGTCGAGTATGACAGCTCGAAGATAAGTTACGAGGAATTGGCGAAGCTGTTTTTCGAGACGCATGATTTTACACAGTTTAATCGTCAGGGGCCGGATGTGGGGACACAGTATCGGTCGGCGATTTTTTATTTGAACGAGCAGCAGCGGGAGGTTGCTGAACGGCTGGCGGGAGAGCTTGAGAAAAAGGGTTATGACGTTAAGACCCAGATAGTTCCTGCGGATAAATTCTGGCCGGCGGAGGGGTATCATCAGGATTATTACGAAAAGAAGGGTTCAATTCCTTACTGCCACACATACAAAAAGATATTCTAATTCTGCGGTGTTTCTCGTGGAGAGGTTTAGGATATCACCACTTAAGATAGCAACTGTAATGTCTGTAGAACAGGCCTATCGAGCGCATAGCAATTATCGCAACTACCTGGACGGCGAGGTTTAACCCCAAGTCGACAGCAGTTTTTGCAAAAGTGGCGTCTTCGAACTGGGTAGCTTTGTTTTCAAGCAGAGCCGCGGCTACAAGCAAGGCCACTATAACGAGATAGGATACAGGTGCTTTTAGAATAGGGGCTAAGAGGTAATCGGGTCTTAAAAGGGTGAGGTCTTTTCCTGTGGCTGTGGTCAATATCGCCATTGGAAAAAGAAACAATCCGAAGATTAACAAGGTCTGCAGAAGTAAGTGAAGACCTGTTTGCCCCTGCCACATATTTTCGTAAGTCAGGCCTTTGTCCTCCAGCATCGCCAATGCGATGATAAACGGAAGCTGAACGATGAACATTGTGTATAGGAAAATCAGGAACGATTTAATGACGTACCACGCAAGAGCAGTCAGTCCCAGGAAGTCGTCTGATGAAAGCTGGAATTCAGGTAACTGATCTATTTCAAAGGCTGTTTCGTATATGATGTTCAGATAAAACGCGAGAAGCCAGCCCCAGATAACTACGAATGAAATGTAGTTCATACAACAGGCGGCTGCGAGAAAGAACTTAAAGCTGACGACGGCTATGACGAGCGTCAGGGAAGTTGCATTTTTGGGGTCGAAGAAGATTTTCCAACTGTCAATAAATACAGCGTAGTAGAAGCCGGGGACAGGATCACCTTTGGGTTCAGGTTCTGCTTTCACTTTTTTCGGGGTTTCATCACTTTTTTGGGGTATTATTAAAAGCTGTCCGCACTTAAGGCATTTAGCACGTTTGCCTTCGTGTTTGTTGTGAAAGGCAATTATGGCACCACAGTTAGGACAATAGAACTTGATAGTCATATAGTCGATATCGGTCTGCGGCCTGTAATATCAGCGGCGGCTTATCCTCGTTTCATAATATCAGCGAAGGCGAGAATATTGTTGACCCATTTTTGAGCTTCAAGGAGGTCAATCTTGTCTTCTTTTACGAGCATAGCGAGATGCTTTTCCATAGTTATCATTTTTTCATTTGGTCCGTCTTTTGTCTTTGTCTGCATTTGTGAGTAGAGTTGTTCTATCTTGCCTGTCCGTATCAGATTTGCGCAAGCGTAGTTTTTATTGTTTAGTATTTCCATCGCCACGAGTCTGCCTTTTCCATCTTTTTTTGGTATAAGTTTCTGACTGATGATGTAGGCAAGTCCGAGAGAGAGCTGATTTTGCACTTCGTTCTGCCTGTCAGACGGGAAATAATCAAGGATTCGTGTTACGGAGCCGGTGGCGTCTCTTGTGTGGAGGGTTGAGAAGACGAGGTGGCCGGTTTCAGCGGCCATAAGAGTCATAGCAATGGTTTCCGGGTCTCGCATTTCGCCTACGAATATTATATCAGGGTCTTCGCGCAGCATAGCCCTTAATCCATCGATAAAAGATTTGACATCTTTTCCGATTTCGCGCTGAGAGATTATGGAGTACTTTTGCGGATAAATATACTCTATAGGGTCTTCGATAGTTATAATTCGGCAGGCATGTTTCTCGCTAATTCGGTCGATTAGGGATGCGATAGTTGTGGATTTTCCGGCGCCAGTAATTCCGGTTACAAGAACAAGTCCCTGCTTTCGATTGATGATATCTTCCCAAACGTTATTTGGAAAGCCGATTGTTTCCACTTTCGGAATATGCAAAGATAACGCCCGGATTGCGGCACAAATGCCATCATTTTCCTTGAAGACGTTTATTCGGAACTGGAGTGAGCCAAGTTTGTAAGAGCTGTCTATACTGTATTCGGTTTGAAGCTTACTTAAGTTTTCATCACTTAACAGGGGATAGATAAGCTGTTTAGCGATGTTTTCTGTTATGTTATGGCCTTTTAGTTTTACGAGGTCGCCGTCGATACGGTATGCGGGTGGTGCGCCGATTTTGATATGCAAATCCGAGACTCTCATAGCTCCCTTTTGCTCGAAGTAGGCGAGCATATCGAGAATGCTCCATTTCCCAAGATTTTCAGTCACATAGACCTTTTCCGAGGGAGAATATTTTTCAGACATATATAACCTCTGTTTAGCTTTGAATGATAGTTCGGCTGTTTATCTCATCCATCCTGTTGTGACTTATATTATACAAGCTGTGAGCGGCGATAGCAAAGGCGAAAACGGTCTGGGGATTGCGGGAAGTTTGTTATATTGTTATTAGCAGGTTCAATTCTTGGCATCTGCTTTGTCCGGAGGGGAAAATTGCAAAATATTGGGGTCTAAATGTGGTTTTTGTTGGCTTTGGCTGGCCAAGTGTCTATAATCTCGTGATGTGCTTTGCGCAGCGTATTGCGTGAAAAAAGCAATGGCGTATGGAATAAGAGATACAAGGATAGGTGTGCGCAAGAAAAGGTTGTTTATTTTGATTGCGATGGTTTTGGCGGTTTGGGCGGCCTCATTTGCCGTTGCCGGGGGCGCTTCCCGGGAAAAGGCCAGCGCCTTTGCCGGGCAGGATTTGCACCTATCGGGGGAGAAGGTTATAAGCTACCGGAGCGATACTGGCGAGCATATACTTGTTTTTCAGAGCGGATTTTCGATGTCGGTAGGGGCCAATCAGTTTTTCAGCGACAGCTCGGTAGTATGGCTGGAAGAGGTAAGGACAGAATTCTTCGGCGGGTCTTATATCGACTATAAAGCGAGGGTGTATCTCGAAGGCAACGTGTCGGTTAAGAGAGGCAGAGGCGCCAAAACCGTCGATTTGAACCAGACGCTGGTTGAGGACAGCCAGTCGATGGTTGTTCAGTTCGATGTGAGCGGTGAGATTTTCGTGACGGCGGACGAAAGGGAGGTTAAAGACCCTCGCGGCTTGGCGCTTTATAAAAAAGCCGATGCGGCGGTTGTGCCGGTTGGGCCGAGGTTTGTTGTTCAGCGGGAGGCGATAGTTCCCGAATTGCCGAAAGAGAAAATCTGGCGGGAAAGACCCGATAGAAAAAAAGCGGCTGCTGCCGCCGAGCCCGAAAAAGAAGCTGCAGCTGTTCCTGCTGAAGTTAAGAAAAAGAAAAAGGCGGTTGCAGCACCTGCCAAAGCCGAGAGGAAAGTTCCGCCTGCAAAGCCGCGAGAGCCGGGACTGCTCGAGAAGATATTCGCCCGCAGGAAAAAGCCAGCGGAGGCGGTGCCGAAGCCGGAGGCGAAAGAGCCGCGATTTATGTATCCCGTTAATATAGCGCCGGCCGGTGAGGTCGAGCCGAAGATAGAGCGAACTGAGACGCCGGAGGGGATGGATATCAGGACAGTGATAGGCAGGTTTTATGTATGGCAGAAGCAGGATGAGCACGGCGGTCTGCTAGAGCTGGAGGCGGACAACGCGGTTATGTTTTATTCGGGTGAGGGCGGGGTGAAGGCAATTTATATGTCCGGAGATGTTGTGATGACGGAAGGTCATCGCACAGTTCGGGCGGATGAGATGTATTACGATTTTCAATATAAGAGGGCGATTGCGGTAAATGCGGTGATGAGGAATTTTGACGTTGAGCGGGGTATTCCGATTTACGTGCGGGCGATGAAACTTCGGCGGCTGTCCGAGGACAAGTTTGCGGCTGAGAACGCCATAGTTACCAACAGTGAATTTTATCTGCCGCAGCTTTCTATTACGGCCTCGAGTGTACTTGTTACCGATACGACGTCTATCGATGCTCAGGCGGGGAAGGTTTCGAACAGCAGTTATGATGTGCAGATGCATGATGTTCGTTTGAAGAAGGGCAAGCGAACGCTTTTCTATTGGCCGTTTATGCGCAGCAACCTTGAAAGGCCGGATATTCCTATTAAAAGTATGAATATCGGTCATGACAATACTTTTGGGACAACTGTCGAAACGCGGTGGTATTTGTCTCGTATGCTCGGGCTGCGTGAGCCGGAGGGTACGGACAGCACTTTTCTGCTCGATTATTACAGCGACCGCGGCTTAGGCAGCGGTGTTGAGATTGAATATGTCAGGGATACGTATTACGGCGAACTCTTGGGTTATATTATTAACGACCGCGGCGAAGACCGGCTCGGCAGGGCGCGTACCCGTAAAGACCTCGAGCCGGAAGACGACCTTCGCGGACGGATTACGCTCCGGCACAGGCATTTTCTGCCGTATAACTGGCAGCTCACAACGGGGATTAGCTACATCTCTGATGAGAATTTTATCGAGAGTTTTTACCGTCGGGAATTTTACAGAGGTGAGAAGCAGGAAACATATATTCATCTGAAGCGTCTTCAGGACAACTGGGCGTTGTCTATTTTGGGCAAGGGGCGGATAAACCGATTTGCTGATGAACTGGAAGAGTTGCCCGGTGTCGAGTTTCACCTGACAGGACAATCGCTTTTTGGGGACAGGTTTACTCTTTACAGTGACACAGAATTGGGACGATTGCGTCAGAAGATAGGTAAAGACCATTCACAGCCGCCGATTTTGGGCAGGAGGCCGCCGGTTGCGACGAATATGACAAACATCAGCGAAGAGCGGTTTTTATTCGTGTCTCACAGGACGGAGCTTGATATGCCGGTTACAGCGGGCGCTTTTAAGGTAATTCCTTATTTGGCGGGGACCTTCGGTTATGATGACCGCAGCGGTTTTAGGAGAACGCTTGTCGACGGCAGCAATACGGGCAGTTTCGGAGAGAAAGACATTTGGATTGGTGAAGCGGGTGTTCGTGTTTTTCCTCGGCCATACTGGAAAACATATCCCGATGTGAAATCCCGACTTTGGGATTTGAACCAACTGCGTCATATTATAAAACCCCACCTGACAGCGGCTTTCTATGAAGAAAGCGACAACGTTGTTGAGCAGCGTGATATGCTGAACGCGGGTATATCTCAGCGGCTGCTGACCAAACGCGGGCTGGGTGATAAACAGCGTAGTGTGGAGTGGATGCGTCTGGATACGGATTTTACGTGGGTAGAGGGTTCCGACGGAGCCGGTTCCGGTCCTGACAGGTTTATCTGGGCTCGGCCGATTGTGCCCCTTCGGGTTTTTTCCGCGCCCGAGATATTTAACGGGGATTTGGTAACTCATGACGGGGTGAGGGCGACCGGGCTTCACAGGTTCGAGAACTGGGGGCCGAGACGCGATTATTTCAGCGCCGATTATCTCTGGCGCATAAGCGACACCTCGGTATTGATGAGCGATATCAATTTTGATATCGAAGGCGGAGTTGTTCAGCAATTTAATATCGGCCTTTCCCGTTTGTGCTGGCCTAATTTGAGCTACTATATAGGCAGCAGATATTTAAGACGGGTAAATGTTTTGGATGAGGTTGGCTCGAATGCGCTGACTTTGGCTATTACTTATGTTCTTGACCCGCGATATACGGTTATCTTTTCGCAGGAGTGCGACCTTGATTATGGTGTAAATGTGCGAAGCGATATAACGCTGCTGCGGCGATACCACAG
>CAYXUW010000106.1:0-7730 GCA_964468375.1 uncultured Pirellulales bacterium
TGATATGCTTAGCTTTAGTCTTACTTGTGGTGGCAATTGCACCAATTGCCAGTGCTGACTCCGCGTCCAGCCGTGAATACCAGGTAAAGGCGGCATTCTTATATAACTTTATCCAGTTCGTGGACTGGCCAGAAGAAAAACTCTCCGATAGTGATGAGTCAATAATTATATGTATCATCGGCAAAGACCCTTTTAAAGATGCTTTTGAACCCATTAAGAACAAAAAAGTTAAAGACAGAAGCGTTGTAATAAAGCGGATTAAGAGTTTCGAAGAACTGAAAAAATCCGCCGAAGGGGATAAAGCACATTCAGACCGGACAATCGAAGAATTGACTAAATGCCATCTTTTGTTCATTTGTTCATCAGAAAAGAAAAACCTTAAAGAAATAATTGATATGGTGAAAACACACGGTGTCCTGACGGTGGGGGAAATGGACAGTTTTCTCGAAGCCGGTGGCATTATAAATTGGTTTGTAGAGGAGAAAAAAGTCCGTTTTGAAATAAATGTCTCTGCTGCGGAGCGAGCCAAACTTAAGATAAGGTCTAAGTTGCTGAGATTGGCCAAAAGAATAGTCGAGGAAGATGCTTCTAAAGATAAAGGAGCAGAATTATTGGGGACTATAGAAGCTAATTATGCCTGTTCTGCGAAATATAACAATAAAATATAAGTTGATATCCATTATCATGCTGGCGTGTATAGTCGGTCTGGTGTTGGCAGGTATTGCGTTTATCGGCTGGGAACAGAGTGTATTTCGTGACAATATGGTGCAGATTGTCTCGACGCAGGCGGAGATGATAGCGGAAAACTGTAAAGCAGCTCTGTCATTCCAGGATGCTGAGGATGCAAAGAAAATATTGGGAGCGCTTCATGTGGAATCTTCCGTTGTCTTCGCTGCTGTTTATACTAAGGATGGCAAACTTTTTGCAACCTATTATCGTGATTACATTACGAGGGATGTTCATCCAAAAAAGATTCAGGACAGGGGTTATAGTCTCGAGAATGGCTTCTTAACCGTCTTCAGACCTATTATTTTAGGCGATGAATTTATCGGGCGAGTTTGTGTCCGCGCGGATATGAGCCCCTTATATGCGATGCTTAAGCGCAACATAACTGTAATTATTATTGTTGTGGTTCTTTCGTCCCTTGTGGCTTTTCTTGTTTCGTCGCGGCTTCAGAACATTATATCCAGGCCGATTCTGAGTTTGGCAGAGGTCGCAAAAGCCGTCTCAGAACAAAAGGATTATTCTACAAGGGCTGTCAAACACAGCGAGGATGAAGTGGGTTCGCTTATCGATGCTTTCAACGAAATGTTGGAGCAAATCCAGCATCGAGATGCAGAATTGGTTGAAGCTAAGGAAAAGCTTGAAGTGAGGGTCAAGGAGCGCACTGCCGACCTTACAACTGCAAACGAGCAGTTGACACAGGAAATTGCCGTTCGAAAGAAGATAGAAGAACAGCTGCGAAAAGCTGAAGAAAAATATAGAATGCAGTTTGAAGGAGCGTTGGACGCCATCTTCGTGTCTGATGTTGAAACGGGTATATTGATTGATTGTAACCCCGCGGCGACGAGATTGGTTGGCAGGGGAAAATCGGAGCTAATTGGTCAGCAGCAGCGGATTCTCCATCCTCCAGAAAGGATCAATGGGGGGTTTAGTAAAACGTTCCGACAGCATCTCGCACAGGAACAGGGCCAGGTGTTAGAAACCCAGGTTATTACCAAAACCGGAGAAATCAAGGATGTTGCAATCACTGCCAGTTTGCTTGAAGTCGGCGGCAAGAAAGTCCTGCAGGGTATATTCCGAGATATCACCGAACGCAAAAGAGCTGAGCAGCGCCAGGTACAGTTGCTTGAGCAGCTCGAAAAGATAAACCAGGAACTGGGAGACTTCGCATATATAGTTTCCCATGATTTGAAGGCGCCGTTGCGGGGTATTAAAACTTTGGTCGATTGGATAACATCTGATCACGCAAATAAGCTCAGTGATGACAGCAAAGAGCAGATGAATTTGCTGGTGAAGCGTGTGGACCGAATGCAAAGTTTAATTAACGGTATCCTGCAGTATTCCAGGGTTGGGCGGGTTGAAGAAGAAAAGGCCGTAGTGGATTTGAACGAGCTTCTAACTGAAATTATTGATATGGTTGCTCCTCCGGACAACGTCAAAATTACGGTCGAAAATGAACTGCCTGCAATTGTGTGTGGACGAACGCGAATTATGCAGGTGTTCCAGAATTTGCTGAGCAATGCCGTAAAATATATGGATAAACCAGATGGTTGGATAAAAATCGGCTGTGTCGAGGAAAACGGGTTCTGGAAATTTAGTATCGCTGACAATGGCCCCGGAATCGAAGAAAAATACTTTGAAAAGGTTTTCAAAATCTTTCAGACATTATTGCCGCGCGACGAAGTTGAATCGACAGGTATCGGCCTGACTGTGGTGAAGAAAATTGTAAAAATGTATGAAGGAAATATTTGGGTAGAATCGGAGCCCGGCAACGGCTGTACATTCTTTTTCACACTTCCCAAAAAACTAACCGCACCCGTCGTTGTTACAGGCAGCAGCACAGAATAACAGTTCTCCCGCTCACAAATTCTCCTGCACAAACCTTACAGCATTGACGAAGATGGTCATACCATCGCCGTTTTGTCCGTTTTCTAAGCGAGACCAGTGCGGGTGTTGAGTATGTCGAACATGCCTTTCTGGATGCGGCATAAGCCCTAAAACTCTGCCGGTAGTATCGGTTAGCCCGGCTATCGAATCCACCGAGCCGTTTGGATTAACAGGATAGCCGCCTTCTTCGCCGTTTTTATCTACATATTTTAACGCGATGTGCTCATTGGCCTTTAATTTTTTCAGAGTAGCTTCGTCTTTAGTTACGACTTTGCCCTCCCCGTGTGCTATTGGCAGGTAGATTTGCCTGCCGGGCTCAATGAAAATGCATTTATCGGTTTTCGGGGCCAAATATACCCATCTGTCCTCGAATTTACCGCTGTCGTTATAAGTTATGGTAACGGTTTTTTGCTTGTCGGCTGAATCCATCCCCGGCAGAAGTCCCGCCTTAACCAGAACCTGAAAGCCGTTGCATATGCCGAGTACCAATTTCCCGTCATCTATGAATTTCTGTATCGGTTCATATAGGTGATGCACGACTTGATTGGCCAGAATTTTACCCGCCGCAACATCATCGCCGTAGCTGAAGCCCCCCGGAAAAACAATTATCTGGTATTTTTTGAGTATGTCTTTATCTTCGATTATACTGTTTATATGCACACGCTCCGTTGCAGCCCCTGCTTTTTCAAGTGCATACTCGGTTTCCATATCGCAGTTTATACCTGCCGCCCGCAAAACTATTGCTTTAACCTGTGCCATTAACAATCCTTCTTTTGCTGTTACCAGTCCAGCGGCTTCTGCCACGCCTCTTTTAGTGAATCTATATCTGCTTCGATAACCATCTCACCGTTTTCCGCTCGTATAATAAGTGATTTTCCCTCTGTTACTTTACCGATTTGCCCGAAAGGCAGATTTAACATCAGCTTGGCAAAAACATCATAATTTTCCGGCTCAACTTCTAAGATATATCGGGAATTGGATTCACTGAATAGTTGTGCATCTGTCCGCAGGCAGTCTTCGCTTTTCGGCAGACCTCTCAAATCCGCTTCTATGCCCGATCCGCCGGCGAAAGCCATCTCCGCTAATGCAACGGCCACACCCCCCTCCGAGCAGTCATGACAGCTCACAGCGAGACCTTTTGCGATTGCATCAGCGACTCTTTCAGCAATTTTAGGAGCTTTTTCCAAATCTACTTTCGGAATATTGGCTCCGCTCTCACCGTGGATTTTATAATAGTGTGACCCGCCCAGTTCGTTTTTCGTCTCGCCAACTATGAAAAGAAAATTACCAGCTCTTTTCGCATCCATCGTTACGCATTTATTTATGTCATCGACTATTGATATTGCACTTATCAAAAGCGTTGACGGAATGGAAATTTTCTTTCCGTCCTCACAGGAGAACTCGTTGTTTAACGAATCTTTACCGGATATAAACGGCGTCCCGAAGGCAATTGCGCCATCATAACACGCCTGCGCCGCCCGAACTAACGGCCCGAAAGTTTCCGGATTTCTGCAATTGCCCCAGCAGAAATTATCAAGCAGCGCTATTCTATCAGCCCCTCCGCCCACACATACCAAATTTCTGATTGCCTCATCAATACCGGCCAGTGCCATCCAATATGGGTCGATATCACCATACAATGGATTCATTCCACAGCTGATTGCTAACCCCTTATCAGAGCCGAACTTAGGTCTTATCACTGCTGCGTCGCTCGGACCGTCATTGCCCGCACCCATCAGCGGTTTGACGACCGAATTGCCTTGAACCTCGTGGTCGTATTGCCGGATTACCCATTCCTTGCTGGCAACATTATAGCAGGAAAGAATTTTTAAAAGCTCGTCGTTGTAATTGTCTTTCTCCGCTATGTTCGGCTCGGAAAGCTCCGGCTTTTTCCACTCTGCCTTGCGCCGAATTTTAGGCACGCCGTCGTGCAGAAAATCCATATCCATTTCAGCTACCTGTTGACCGTTGTATCGCAACGTCAACTTTTTATCATCGGTAAATTTGCCTATTACCGTTGACTCGACATTTTCATCGTCGAAAATCTTCTTTATTGCTTGTAGGTTTTCCGGCTTAACAGCTATAACCATCCTCTCCTGTGCCTCGCTTATCCAGATTTCAGCGTAGTTAAGCCCTGCATACTTTAACGGCACCTTTTCCAAATCCACTTCTGCGCCGAGGTCCTTGCCCATCTCGCCCACCGCGCTGCTTAACCCGCCTGCCCCGCAATCTGTAATCGCTTCATATAAACCAGCCTCGTTTGCTTGAATCAGAACGTCGAGCATCTTCTTTTCGGTTATCGCATTGCCGATTTGGACCGCATGTGAAAATATTGTCTCATACTCGTGAGTTATCTCCCCGCTTGAAAAAGTCGCTCCGTGTATCCCGTCTCGTCCTGTTCGCCCGCCGACTACTATAATAAGATTTCCGCTTTGCGGATTCTTAAAGCATTTCTTCTTGTCCATCAGGCCGACATTGCCGCAGAAAACCAGCGGATTGCCCAAATACCTGTCATCGAAATAAATCGCGCCGTTTACCGTCGGGATTCCCATCCTGTTGCCGTAGTCGCGAACACCCGACACGACTCCTTTCATAATCCTTCGCGGGTGCAGTACCCCTTTGGGTATATCTTCCAGTTTCTTATCGGGTTCACCAAAACAGAATATATCAGTGTTGGCAATGGGTATTGCTCCCAATCCCGTCCCCATCGGGTCGCGTATCACACCTCCAATTCCGGTTGCCGAGCCGCCGTAAGGGTCTAATGCGGAAGGGCGGTTGTGCGTCTCGACCTTAAAACAAACCGCCGAGTTCTCGTCAAATTCCACCACGCCTGCGTTATCGGAAAAGACCGATATGCACCAGCTCTTCGCCAAGTCCTGCGTAGCTTTGAAAACGGTTTCCTTCAGTAGATTTTCAAAATGTATTTCCTCGCCGTTGATTGACATATCGACCGCGCTTTTAAGCGTTTTATGAACGCAGTGCTCACTCCACGTCTGTCCCAGTGATTCCAGTTCCACGTCGGTAGGTTCTCTGCCGAGCTGCTTATAGTATTTCTGAATGGCCTGCATCTCGGCCAGATTAAGAAACAGGTCTTTTTCCTTGCTCAAGGCAACCAGCCCCTTGTCATCGAGGTCGCGTATAGGCCAGTGTGTTATTTTAAGCTCGTAGGGTTTAAGATGTGGACTTGGTGGTTCAGCCTCACTTCCGATAACAACGTCTTCTATACAGTCATTTGCCAGGATTTTCTTCGCAATAGTGTTTGTCTGACGTTGATTTATATCGCCCAATAAAACATATTTCCGTGCCGTTCGGACATTGTTGGCTGTAACCCCCATGTCGGCTATTGCAGCCATCACCGATTCGGCCACCGGGTCGGTAACCCCGCTTTTTAAATGTACCTCGATTAGCGTTGCTCTCGCCAGACCGGCAGGAGCGCCGCTTCTGCCTATGTAGTAATCCTCACAGACGGTATCGGTTAAAAGTTCTTTGGCTAAACGTTCCGCGAAACTTTTGTCGAACTCCGCTTCAATCAAAAAAACTTTAGCTGACTGGACCGCCTCGACGGAGCGAATACCTAATTCTCTGATATCTTCTAATACGCTGTTGCCGTGAACATCGGCAAAGCCGGCCCGGTTGAAAACCTCGAAACGCCATTGCTTCACGGGATTAATTCCTTCCTTTTCATCTTGTAGTTTATCAGTGTGCTGCGCTTGCTCTTTGCCGCCTCCAGCAGCTTTTCAATTTGACCTTTATTCTGAATTTTAATTGCTCTTTTTAGCTTCGTTAATTCAGCAATTATCTTGTCGATGCCTTTGGCGGTATTATTTGCATTCGTCAGCAATACATCAGCCCAGATGTTAACCGGTCCCGATGCTATTCTCGATGTGTCTATGAAACCTTTGCCGGCAAATTTACCATCTTCGATACTGATGGTATTCATTAACGCCGCTGCCGCTATATGGGGCAGATGGCTTATATTGGCCAGAATTCTGTCATGCTCGGCTGGCCCCATCAATTTGATATGACATCCTAATTTCGACCAGAATCTTTGGAGAGTTTGCGCCGCTTGGCGGTTGGTCTTTTTAGTTTTTGTCAGAATACAGATGGCCTGCTCAAATAAGTCCTCCCGGGCAAATTCGATGCCTCTCTGTTCAGAACCGGCAATTGGGTGAGAGCCGACATAATGAACCCCTTCGGGCAGATACTTTGTTGCCCAGCGCTGTGGCAAAACTTTTGTTGAGCCGACGTCTGTAACGATACAGCCGCTCGGCAAAGCGTCACTTATTTCGCTGAAGATTTTCTCGAATGTGCTTATAGGCGTAGCTAAGATTACAAGGTCTGCATTCGCTACGCTTTTTTTTATATCGCCGAAAACCTCAGTCGCAGCTAATAGCTTTCGGGCTTTTCGGCGCGTGGTAGGACGGTGCGCGTAACCTGCTGTTTTAACGTCTGTAAGTTTACGCAAAACGCTTAATATTACCGAACCTCCTAAAAGGCCCAGCCCTGTAACCGTTATTTGCTTTAACTCCTTCAAAGCAAAGACCTTACAAAAATACGTCGCACGATAAATTCCGTTTAAAAATATCGCAAGTCGTTCTGAATGTCAATTTTTTTCTTTGATTTGTACCGCTAAAAGTGGTAATATTCTAAACTTGATAAAGAAAAGCCGAAGGTTACGGCAAAAGGAAACAATGTCCCGCTTGCTGTTTGCGAGCTGGCTTTTTTTGTGACCATTTTTGTTATATGTGAGTGTATGCAGCAGAATATGCTGCTTTAATGAATTAAAATGCTTGACGAAAAAAATAAAATCGGTAACGGCGATTACCTCGAGTTTGAAGACAAAGTCGCCGATCTTGACCGTCAAATAAATGAGCTCCGTCGCCTCAGCTCCCTAAAGGGCATTGATTATTCTGCTGAGATTCGCTGCTTGCAGCAGAAACAGGTGGCCGAGCTTAAAAGAGTCTATTCAAGTCTGACCGCGTGGCAGACCGTCCAGGTGGCACGCCATCCTAAAAGACCGCTTCTTTCCGACTATCTCGATCTGATGGTAAAGAACTTTCGTGAGCTGCACGGCGACAGATGCTTCGGCGACGACCGAGCAATTGTCACAGGTCTCGGTC
>CAYXUW010000107.1:0-7513 GCA_964468375.1 uncultured Pirellulales bacterium
GAACAAAACGCTGGATTTGTTTTTGACGCTGCCGACCATCCTGTTGTAGTACGCGACGTCGAGGCAGCAGCTTCTAATATCCATCAGCTCAACACCATTTGAATCGAGGTCTTCTTTTAATACCGCAGAGGCGATTTCCATATCTGCGATGTTCGGCGAGAGGCGGTAACCAGGGGCATTTTTGTACCACGGATAATCAATTAATCTTTCGATGCTGCCGTGAGACAGAAATGTCATCAGCTCAGTCAAGGTAGCGGGCTTCCGGCCGAGACAACCGAGGCAAGCCAAAACGGTTCTTTCGAGAGATTTAATTCCCTTTTTTCTGTTATAGGCCTTTTTGCTGTCAGCGACGAGTAATCGGCCTGCCAGATGCTTCTGCGTGTTGGCAACGCTTTTTCTTAAAACCTGCCAAAGGTCAGCGGTCAGGAAATGGTGCGGAAGTGAAAAGGTAGCTGACGATACAACCAGCGGTCCGAGTAACGGCCCGAAACCGGCTTCATCAATCCCTGTCAAAACAACCATCCGTGCAACGCCCTTCCATCCCTGTGGGGTTATTCGTTTATAATAATCACGGGCAATATTATCGCCGGTTATGCAAATGGAGTAAAGAGAAAAGTAGCCCGTTGGATGAATCCGTCTTCGCCCAAGCTATGGTAGGACAAGCCGATGGGTCTTCGGATTTTGCGAGTCGACGCAACAAACCACGCAAGGTAACCTCATGCAATATAAAGGCTAAATGATTGACAAGCAGCGGGAAAGGATATAGTCTATCGGGGTTATTTGGAGTTTTTTATGGGTTCAGTTCGCGGGCGAATGAAACGAGTTGAATCGGTTATAAGCACTTGTCTTTTAGGCGTTCTTTTTCTTATCGGAGCGGCGATAGTCACAAGACAATTCGAATTTAAAATTCCTTTGAAGTCCAGTTCCATTGCGCCTGCTGGTTTTCAAGCAATGTCGGAGGCGGAAGTTTATAATTCCGAGACACTTTACGAAAAAATTAACGGCAAGGCGCCGCTTTATCTCGAATCGGGCTTCAAGGAATTAGCAACCAGGCGATTGGCGAGCATAAACAACCCTGACTTATGGACAGAGGTTTATGTCTATGATATGGGCAATATCCGAAACAGTTTTTCTGTTTACAGCGTGCAGAAGAGAGCTGAGTCGCAGAAATTTACGGCTATGCAATTCGCATACAAGACCAGCAACGCTTTGTATTTCGTGCACGGCGAATATTATATAGAAATAATCGGCTCGTCTGAATCGGAGGAATTGTTCGCCGCGACGGAAGAAACAGCACAGAAGATTCAGGCGAATTTAGCTGTTAGCGATACAGAGATAGCTGAGCTTAAAATGTTTCCGCAGGAAAATTTAATTCCGGACAGTTTTAAGCTCTATGCAGTAAGCGCATTCGGCTTCGAGGGATTGACCGATACCTTTACCGCAAAATACAAATTCGGAGGAGAGAGCGTTACCGCATTTCTAAGCAAAAGAGACAATGCAAAAAAGGCGGAACAAATCGCAGAGAGGTATCGAGATTTTCTCATTGAAAACGGTGCGGCAGTAAAAGAAACAAATAACAAAACGCTCAAAGGCAAGGTTATGGATTTATTCGGCACGACAGAGATTGTTTTTACAGTCGGGCCTTTTTCAGCAGGCGTGCACGAGGCGGAAAACCAGCAGACGGCTGAGAAATTGGCGGAGATGCTTATCAACAGATTAAATAATGAATGAGGAAACGGATAAAAAATTAAGCAGAAGGCAATTGCTGGCTCGGGCGAGCAAGGCGGGGGTTTCGATAGCCGCAGCCGGGGCTGTTTCATATTTGCTCTATGATTTAAAAGGGCCGAAAGCCCATCCGGAAAACACAGAGAATGTTGTGCTGCGGGATTTTTCGGTGCAGAATCAGCCGGGCAGGACAATCAGCATTGTAAAAGGTTCGGAGCGGGCTAAGACAGTCGATAAGGCGATAAAATTGCTCGGCGGTATAGAAAGATTTGTCAAGCCGGGCGAAACGGTAGTGATAAAACCCAACGTCGCGTTCGCAACACCGGCGATGTTATGCGCTACGGCTAATCCTGAACTGGTGGCTGAGGTGATTCGGCTGTGCTATGCAAGAGGCAAAGCGAAAAAAGTTATTGTTACCGACAATCCTATTAACGACCCGGCAAGCTGCTTTACGCTGAGCGGGGTAGGCAAGGCGGCAAACGCCGCAGGTGCGGAGGTGATGTTGCCGAGAACTAATTTATTCAAACAAACTACATTGCTACAAGGCGAGCTTATTAAGGACTGGCCGATTTTCTTCGAACCATTCGGTAAGGCGGACAAGGTAATTGGCATTGCCCCGGTTAAAAACCATCACAGGGCAGGCGCTTCGATGACAATGAAGAACTGGTACGGCCTTTTGGGCGGGAGGCGGAACATATTTCATCAGGACATCAACACTATCATCGCTGAACTGGCTATGATGGTGAAGCCGACACTGGTCATACTGGACGGAACAGAAGTTATGATGACGAACGGCCCGACCGGAGGGTCGCTTTCGGATTTAAGGCGTGCGAATACTTTAATCGCAAGCACTGACTGCGTGGCGGCTGATTCATACGGATGCGGGCTGCTGGGTATGAAGGTCTCGGACTTGCCGTATCTTAGGAAAGCTGAACAAGCGGGCGCCGGAACCGCTGATTACGAATCGTTAAAACCGATATTCGCTACAATGAGTTGAGATTATGAAGATTGTTACAACGAGACGGATAAGCCAGATTTTCTTTTTTGTGCTGTTTATCTGGTTCTGCATAGTCAGCACGGTTGGTGATAAGCTGTGGCAGTTGCGGGCATGGCCGGTGAACTGGTTTTTGCAGCTTGACCCGCTTACGGCGATAGGAACGGTGCTGAGTACTCATACGCTTTACTATGGTCTTCTATGGGCACTGGGAACAGTCATACTAACAATAATATTCGGGCGGTTTTTCTGCGGGTGGGTATGCCCTTTCGGGACGGTGCATCATTTCGTGGGCTACCTGGGCAATCGAAAAAAATCCGCAGCGCAAAAAATCCAGCTTAACAGATATCGAAAAGCCCAGAGCATAAAATACTACATACTTATATTATTTCTTGTTACGGCAGCATTCGTACCCGCCAGAAGTTTACAGACGGGTTTGCTTGACCCGACACCGCTGATAACGCGCAGTGTCAATCTCGTATTGCTGCCGATTGTTGACAGGACGGTGAATGTTGTTTCGATAAGCGGCAGGTTTTACGTGGGTAGCTGGCTGATATTTACGATATTTCTAATGGCAGTTCTACTTAATTTGGTTATACCGAGATTTTACTGCCGGTTCGTTTGTCCATTAGGGGCGCTGTTCGGTGTTATCAACAGGTTCGCAATCTGGCGAATCGGCAAAAACAAAAGCGAATGTATCAACTGCAAATTGTGCGAGAAATCGTGTGAGGGCGGCTGTGAGCCAGCAGGAAAGATAAGAATAAGTGAGTGTGTGCTGTGCTTTAACTGCCTCGATGACTGTGTGCACGAGCTAATCAGCTACCAAACAAGACCATCGCTGGCGGGAGAGATTACAAATCCGGATATTTCGCGGAGAGGGTTCGTGCTGTCACTGGCGAGCGGAATTTTCGTGATACCGGCGGTCAGACTCAGCGGTAAATTAAAAGGCAACTGGTATAATAAGGTTATTCGTCCGCCCGGTGCTCTGGCGGAAGAAGAATTTCTAAAAAGGTGCATTAAGTGCGGGCAATGTATGCGGGTGTGTCCGACGAATGTTATTCAGCCGGGCGGAATTGACGGCGGGCTGGAAAATCTCTGGACGCCAGTACTGAACAATAGAATCGGCTCAAGCGGGTGTCAATTGAACTGCGTTGCCTGCGGGCAAGTTTGTCCGACCTCGGCCATTCGGCCTATTACGCTTGCGGAGAAACACGGGACAGGCGAATTCGCCGAGGCGGGGCCAATTAAACTGGGTACCGCCTTTATTGACCGTAACAGGTGTCTTCCGTGGGCGATGGACAAACCCTGCATTGTCTGTGAAGAAAACTGCCCTGTCAGCCCAAAAGCAATTTATACGCAGGAAGTTTTCAATACGGTAAGAGACGGGATTTTAACAGTAAAGAAGGCGTCGGGCGATACCATAGAAACCGTCGAGAACAACCTTCCGCCCGACAAATTCGCTACGGGCGACTATTACTGTGCCGCTGCGGGAGAATGCAGGAAAATCACGGCAAATGCGGAAAATTTAATTAAAATTTCTCCGAGCAGTAAATTCGACAAAATCCCCCATGCAGGCAGTAAAATCGAGGTTCAGGTGCGGCTGCAAAGGCCTTATATTGATATCGAAAAATGCATCGGCTGCGGGGTCTGCGAACACGAATGCCCCGTAAGCGGTAAAAAAGCTATAAGAGTTTCCGCAGAGGGTGAAACAAGAAGCGCAGACAGAAAGCTGCTGCTTAAAAGCTAAAAATCTTTGGAGTGTAATGAAATGGAAGAAAAACAAAATAAGCTAAATAGAAGGAATTTTTTAAGAACAATAGGAGCCGCGGGGCTGGGTTCTGTTCTTGCCTCATCGAAGGTAAAAGCTGACCCGAATGAGCCGGACACAGTAAAAAAATCAGAATCGGCGAAATTCCCGGAGCTGCCCAAGCGAAAACTCGGCAGGGCCGATATCGTAATACCGATTTTGTCCAACGGCTTAATGTTCGACATAACTGAAAACCAGATTATACTAAGGGCTAATCTCCAATATAACGCCACCTACTGGGACACTGCCTACAGCTATGCCGGCGGAAACAGTGAGATTGGCATAGGAAAATTTCTTTCCCAAAATCCGGAGGTGCGAAAGAAATTATTTATTGTTACCAAGGCATCAAGGGCTCGCAACGCAGAGGGTGTCGAACAACGTCTTCAGACATCTCTGAAAAGGCTGAATACCAACTACATCGATTTATACTACGGCGTCCACGGATGCGATGACCCGGATTCTCAGCTTACAGATGAGCTGCGAAAGTGGGCCGAGGACGCGAAGAAACGTAAGCTGATACGTTATTTCGGATTCAGCACACATAAAAATATGGAAAAATGCCTTATGGCGGCATCCAAACTTGACTGGATTGATGCGATAATGACAAGCTACAATATCGTTCTGATGCAAAATCCGGAAATGCAGGAGGCCGTTCAGGCGTGTAACGAAGCGGGTGTCGGCCTTATTGCAATGAAGGTGCTGCTCGGAGCCCAGGCGAGACAAGCTAACGCCGAAGAGAAAATAATCACTCATTTTCTTGATAAGGGCTATACGCGCGAGCAGGCACTGATAAAAGCCGTCCTTGAGGATAAACGAATCACCGCAGCTTGTATAAGAATGGAAAATGTTACCCTGCTTCGTTCGAACGTGGCCGCCGTACTCGACAAAACCAAACTTACCCGGAAAGATACGGACGTCTTAAGGAAATACGCCGCCGAGACCTGCAGCGGTTATTGTGCCGGCTGCGCGCATATCTGCGATGCCGCCCTGCCGGATGTGCCATACATAAGCGAAGTTATGCGTTATCTGATGTATTACAACAGTTACGGTGAGCGGCAGGAAGCGAGAGAGCTTTTTGCACAAATTCCCGGCAGTGTAAGAACCCGGTTGACGAGTGTCGATTATCGTTCTGCAGAAGCTCGCTGTCCGCAGCATTTGCCTATAGGCAAACTCGTAGCCGAGGCGGTCAGTAAGCTGTCTTAATCAGTTTTCAAACAACCCAAAAATCCAACAGTTCTATTGGGCGTAACCTCATTGCATGCAAGAAGTTACGTCTGGCGAGAGGCGTTTTTTCTTGCTTTTGTCTATGCCTTTACGGTATAATGACCATATATATGAAGAAGTTTTATTATGAAACCTGGCTTCCGTTTACTTTTACAAAAAAGCGAATTTTGATACTTGCGATTGCAAGCTATATTGCTATGTGTTAGAAATCTTTTAAACCTTTTCTACTTTTAAACCGCCCTGTGTAGGGCGGTTTTTTTATGCGCTTCAAATCCATTAAACATTGACACAATCGACACGCCGAATTAAGCTTACGAAAATTGAACAACTAATGCAGGGGATTTTACAGATGATAATAGTTACCGGCGGTGCCGGGTTTATCGGCTCGGCAATAATCGCCGCATTGAACAAACGAGGTATCACCGACATCTTAATAGTTGATGAGCAAGGCAAAGATAAATGTGAAAATCTTGCCAATTTGCCCTTTACCGACTACGTGGAGAAAAACGACTTTCTAAAAAAGGTAGTTGATAAAAAAATCACCACAGACATTGAGGTGATTTTTCATATGGGGGCCTGTTCCGACACTACCGAAATGAATACCGAATATCTCGAAGAAAATAACTGCCGGTATTCTAAACTGCTGGCTCAATGGGCGGTGGATACCGATATTCGTTTTATATACGCTTCGAGTGCGGCCACCTATGGCGACGGCTCGAAGGGTTTTTCCGACGAAGAAGAGAAAATAGAACGGCTCCAGCCGTTAAATCCATACGGCCGTTCCAAACAGCTTTTCGACCTGTGGGCACGCGAAAACGGCCTACTGAAAAAAATTGTCGGTCTGAAATATTTCAATGTCTTCGGCCCGAACGAATATCATAAGGGTGATATGCGAAGCTTCATAGTAAAGGCCTTTGAGCAAATAAACGCAACGGGAAAAGTGCGTCTGTTCAAATCATACAATCCGCAATTCGAAGACGGCAAGCAGATGCGAGATTTTCTTTATGTAAAGGATGCCGTTGATATGACACTGTTTTTCTATGACAATCCTAAAGTCGCCGGTCTTTTTAACATCGGCTCCGGCAAGGCACGCACGTGGGATGAGCTTGTTGAAGCCGTCTTCGCCGCGATGGGTAAAAGCGTAAACATCGAATATATCGATATGCCCGAATCCATTCGCAATCAATATCAATACTTTACACAGGCCGATATAACCAAGCTGCGCAAAGCCGGGTATAGAAAAGAAATAACCTCCCTCGAGGATGCAACAAAAGATTATGTTCAGAACTATCTGCAGAACAATAAGTACTTAAGCGGCGTATAATTATTGTTATTTTTTAATTTGAGATTTAAATGCCTTTTACGCCGTATCATCTTGGACCAAGCGGACTTCTTGGGCTTATTTTCAAAAAGTGGCTCGACATACCCGTATTCGTTCTAGCCAACATTATCGTTGATATAGAAGTACTGGTTATGAGGTTACTTGGGCTTGGCTGGCCGGTGCACAGATATTTTCATACGTTGCTAATCGGAGCCGCCGTGGGTATTGTCTGGGGTATTGCGGCATATCCGCTGCGGCATTTCTTCGAGAAAATAATGCGAGCACTTTACATGCCTTACCAAACCGGCTTTTGGAAGATGGTTATTTCGGGTGTCCTCGGCGTATGGCTTCACGTAGCTATCGATGCCGTTTACCACTGGGACGTGCTAATTTTATGGCCAAGCAGAGCTAAGCCATTGTTCGGACTGATAAGTCAGGGTCA
>CAYXUW010000108.1:0-3336 GCA_964468375.1 uncultured Pirellulales bacterium
TGCTGGTTCCGTGCGGCCGGTTGATATGCTTTACGGGTATCTCGATGATTTTAATTCCGCTGCGAGACATAAGCGCCGGGATGAATCTGTGCATCTCACCGTACAGGTTAAGGTCTTCGATAACGTCGCGTTTATACGCCTTGAAAGTATTGCCGAAATCGTGCAGGTTAACGCCGCTTATTTTCGAGGCAATCCGGTTGGCCGCCATACTCGGCAGCTTTCTCATTATAAGGCCGTGTGCCCTGTGCTTGCGCCAGCCGCTTACAACGTCGTATCCCTCGTTAACCTTCTCGATAAACTTCGGTATCTCTTCCGGAAAATTTTCCAGGTCGCCGTCCATCGATATTATTACCTGCCCCCTTGCGACGTCGAAGCCGGCCGCAAGTGCGGGCGTCTGGCCGAAATTCCGGCGAAGCTCGACCGCCGCGACCTTGCTGTCTTTGCTCGCGATATCTTCTATAAGTTTCAGGGTGTTATCAGAACTGCCGTCATCGACAAAAACCAGCTCGTAGTACAAACCCGTCTCGTTCATCGTCTTGGTCAGACGACGGTAAAGCTCGTTCACCGCAGGCGCTTCGTTGTAAAGCGGCACCACGACCGAGCAATCTATATTGGTCTGGTCAGAGCGTTCCATAATGCACTAATTTTATCCCTGCATCCTTGAGATATTGCCTTGTCCTTTCACTGCAAAGGGCCTGAAATTCGCCTTTTCGATTATGTAGCGAGCCGGATTTCGCATTTTCAGTGTCATCACCAATCGCCGGATGAGTCATTACTTCCGCCGTCGCCGCGGAATTATATAAAGCGACGGCCTTGAAAAAAGCAACGTCTATTTTCCCCAGATGAGCAACGCCGAGAAGAGCGTCCGTTTTCAGAAAGCCCGGGTCTTGAATACGGTTTATCCTCGCCATAATCCGGGCCGTCCGCGCTTTGCTTCTTCCGCCTTCGCTCGGCAGGGGCCACGGCGTCGCTGAAAGCTGTTTCGGCTCCAGAATAAAACGTATCGCGGGGATTTCGAAGCGCCGGGCCAGCTCGCACACTATCGGGAATATCGGAGGATAGCTGTGAATATGTTTATGCGAGTCCAAATGCGTCGGCTTCAAGCCGTTGTCGATTACCCATTGGATTTGTGCGGCCAGTTCCGCCCGTATGGCGTTTCGGAGTTTATGCCTGCCTATGGACAAAAACGCTAATTTGGCCGGCGAGGAAACAAAGCTGCCGTCGCCGTTAAGCAGGTAGCCGATATCGCCGCTTTCCGAGAGCGGCTTGCCGTTGGTTAGATTAAGATGAACGCCGACACCGAGGCCGCCCAGCCGTTTCGCTATTTTGGCGGCTTCGCCGGCGGCGGGCATATTGGCCATAAGCGTTGTGCTGGTCAGCACGCCCTTGCTGTGCGCCTGCTCCACCGCCTTGTTTACGCTTTCGGACAGGCCGAAATCATCTGCATTTATTATAAGTCGCTTATCCATTCGCGGTGAGTTTAAACGGGATAGGTGCTTCGGTCAATCAGATTCTGTGTCCGAGAATGCCGGAGATAATAAAGCCGATTGTGAGTGCCGCTGAGCCGGTTATATGCAGAAACACCGTTAATTGGCAGGCGCGGTATCGGCCCGGCTTGGTTAAATCCTCCTTATTTGCGGATTTTACGGCCGCTATCATAAGCGGAATCGTAAGCAAATAAAGCAATCCTGCGAAAACAAACGGGTGGTAAATCAGCATCGCCGCTATTGCTGCGGGAATGCTCGCAAGCAGGGTAATTCGGTAAATCCATATTGAGACTGGTATGCCGAAGCGGACGACGAGCGTTCTTTTATTCACGGCGGCGTCGGCGGCGGCATCGGGAAATTCGTTTATCAAAATCACCAGAAAAATCAGTATCGCAACGATTACAGCAGGAAATAGCGGGATAATGTCAATGGATTTAGTTTGCAGGTAATACGAGCCGTAAACCGGCAGGATGCCGAACAGAAGCGCAATTGCCGGCTCGCCGAGACAGCGGTAGCCGAGCTTAATCGGTGGAGCGGTGTAGAAAAACCCGCCCAATAAGCCGACGATGCCGAGCATCAAAATAAAGA
This sequence comes from uncultured Pirellulales bacterium, assembly GCA_964468375.1. Classification (GTDB taxonomy): domain Bacteria; phylum Planctomycetota; class Phycisphaerae; order Sedimentisphaerales; family Anaerobacaceae; genus CAYXUW01. The sequence goes on from CAYXUW010000108.1 coordinate 2,076, forward strand.
TACTGCCGGTTAAAAGAACGATTGCGACTCCGAGTATTGCGCCGATTGCAAGTGCGAGCAGGGACAGCAGTAGTATTGTTTTCGCGGGGAGGATATTTTCCTGAATATATCTGCTGCCGCCGGAGAATGGCGTCGTGTTGGTATTTAACCAGTCGTTGCGGGAGAGGTGGTCGAAATAATCGTTGGCTAAATTGGCCCCGCTGTGCAGAAACATTGCCGCAAGTAGTGCTAGAATAAACAGTTGCGGCGAAAACGTCCCTGCCGCTACGAAGCCGGCGGCTGAGCCGACAAGAACCGGAGCGGCCGAGGCGACCAGAAACTTCGGACGTGTGGCAAGAAAGAATATGAGCAGTTTTGGTTTCATAAATTGAGTATTCTACAAACTTGTGGCATCCTTGTCGAACCCGCATTAACAAAATGTAGCTTGTGCTGCCTCCTGCTTGGATAATGTTTTTATTGTCCGCCTATAGCGAACTACTGTTTGTTTCCGACTCGCGGGCATCCGGCAGCAGCAGTTTAAAAAAGGGTTGTAGCGAGTGGTTTTTATTTTTGGCCGAGGTTTGAGGGGTCGCTGAAGTAAACGGATTTAACTGCCATTCCGAGGCTGGTGCGAGGTTTCCACATTGTTTGGATTAGGGCAATGCCTTTGTAGAAACTGATTATCCAAATCGTGCAGGTGATGCCGAAACCGAACATTCCCTTTAGAGTGAAAAGCCGCGTTGCCGCGCCGCTGTCTAAGGCGACGTCCGCCGTCCACATCGCAAAGAAAAATCCGACAATAAGCAATGCGATGTTAAAGGTGCTTTCGGCGAAGGCAATGAGATAAGTTGACTTTGGGCGGAGGTAGCAGCCGGCTCCGCAGGCGGCGCAGAAGGCGTAGTAGAGATATCTCAAGGCAGGGGCGGTGAGAAAGTAAGGGACGCGAAAGCTTATTCCCGCGAACAGCTCGGCGAGGAGAAAAGCGGGTGTCGCAAGATAATACAATCGCACCGTTTGAAACAGGGCAGAGCCGTTTATGTTGAGATTGTTTCCTTTCATGATGTTTGTTATCCCTTTTGCTTTTAGTTTGTATCGGCCGGTTTTTATGTTGTAATAAGCTTAAATTCATAGATTTTTCTGTCTGGAACGAGCATAGCTCGCCGGTCGTCAGAAATATGCCGTTGGCGGGGACAACGATTTTTGTTAAAATGGGGGGTGGTGGAATATGGCTGGTGATAAGCAAATAAAGGTAATGAGAGCGGCGGTGCTGTTTGTTATTTGT